>NZ_JBEXHU010000006.1:0-360959 GCF_040608175.1 Micromonospora sp. NPDC005206 | reverse complement strand
CTCGAGTACCCCGAAGGGCCTTTCCGCTCGACTTGCATGTGTTAAGCACGCCGCCAGCGTTCGTCCTGAGCCAGGATCAAACTCTCCAACAAAAAATTGTCGAACAGCATCCTGACAACAAACAAATGTTGCCAAAGGAATCCCAACCAGCAATCCAAAAGGACCACCAGTCCGGGGTATAAATCATAATTGGCACTGGCTTTTCAAGCACCCTGTTGAGTTCTCAAAGAACAACCACACACCGATCAAAAGCCCCAACCAGTGGGACCCCATCTCGGGGCTTTCCGTCCGCGTCCCTGACGCTAACTGGCGTCAGGCACTTTTACTACGCTACCCGCCGGTTTCCGCCGTGTCAAACCGCTGTTTCGCGGCCCGCCGTGCGTCACCCCGTCATGCGGGCACCATGTCTCGACCGGCTTTCGCCGCTCTCGTCATGGATTCGGCAGGCCGGCCGCCGCGGTTTCCCGCGAACTCGCCCGGTGCCCTGCCGGTGGCGAACCTTACCCGGTCGGTTCCGCCTCACCAAATCCGCCTCGCGGCGACTCTGGGGCCCCTCCCGGTACCGGGTCTGAGAGGTGTAACCCCTCCGTCCGGCGGTCATTCCCGCGCTCCGGCCGTTCAGGCTTTCGCCTGTTTCGTCCGTTCCGCGCTGGCAGAGAGAAAGTTACGCGTCCGGCGGGATGATCGTCAAATCCGCCGGACGCGTCCCCCGTCACACCGTTGACAGGTACCTATTCGCGCAGCTCAACGCCCGCGAAGGAGCGCTTGCCGCGGCGCAGCACCAGGTACCGCCCGTGCAGCAGGTCGGCCGGTGACACCGTGGCGTCCACCTCGGCCACCCGGTTGTTGTTGACGTAGGCGCCGCCCTCGGCGATCACGCGACGGCCCTCCTTGTGGCTGGGCACCAGGCCGGAGTCGCGCAGCAGGCCCGCCACGTCCGGCAACTCGCCGGCGAGCTGCACCAGGCCGGCCTCGGTCAGCGCCGCGCGCAGCGTCTCCGGGGCCAGCTCATCCAGTGAGCCCCGACCGAACAACGCCTGGCTGGCGGCGATGGCCTGCCGGGTCTCCTCCGGCCCGTGCACCAGGGTCGTCAGCTCCTCGGCGAGCGCCCGCTGTGCCAGCCGGGCCGCCGGCCGTTCGGCGGTCGCCTTCGCCAGTTCCTCCAGCTCGTCACGCGACCGGAAGCTGAAGTACCGCAGATAGCGGTCGACCTCCCGGTCCTCGACGTTCAGCCAGAACTGGTAGAACGCGTACGGGCTGGTCAACATGGGGTCGAGCCAGACGGCGCCGCCCTCGGTCTTGCCGAACTTCGTGCCGTCGGACTTCGTGACCAGTGGCGTGGTGAACGCCTCCACCGGCCCGGCCCCACGCCGCCGTACGTAGTCGACGCCGGCGGTGATGTTGCCCCACTGGTCGGAGCCGCCGAACTGGAGCTGGCAGCCATGCCGGCGGTGCAGCTCGAAGAAGTCGTTGGCCTGCAACAGCTGGTAGCTGAACTCGGTGAAGCTGATTCCCGTTTCCAACCGGGCCCGCACCACCTCCCGCGCCAGCATCTTGTTCACCGGGAAGTGCTTGCCCACGTCGCGGAGGAACTCGACCACCGACATCTCGCCGGTCCAGTCCAGGTTGTTCACCAGTCGCGCCGCGTTGTCGCCGGTGTACGACACGAACGGGGCCAACTGCTCGCGGATCCGCGCGACCCAGCCGGCGATCACCTCGGGCGGGTTGAGCGTCCGCTCGGCGCTCTCCTTCGGGTCACCGATCTGCCCGGTCGCCCCGCCGACCAGCAGCAACGGGCGGTGGCCCGCGAGTTGCAGCCGGCGGGCCATGGTGACCTGCATGAGGTGGCCGACGTGCAGGCTCGGCGCGGTGGGGTCGAAGCCCACGTAGAAGGTGGCGGCGTCCGCACCGTCGAGCAGCTCGCGCAGCTCGTCGAGGCCGGTCGAGTCCTGAATCAGGCCACGCCAGAGCAAATCGTCGGTCAGGGAGTCCCGCCCGGGCGGCGGAAGGCTGCTGTCGGTCACGGTCGCCAATTCTCCCCCATCCTCGGCACCGACCCGTACCGGGTTTCGCGCAAGCCGCCCCAGTTAGGCTTGCGCCCCGTTGATCGAGGAGGGTTTGCCGTGGAGATGCCGGACCTGACGGGTGGCTTCGTCGCCCTGCTCGGCCTGAAGTTCGAGGAGGCGACCGCCGACCGGGTCGTCATCGGCTGGCGCGTCCGGCCCCAGCTGCACCAGCCGTTCGGCATCCAGCACGGCGGGGTGTACTGCTCGGTGGTGGAGACCGCGGCCAGCGTGGGCGGCTCGCTCTGGCTGGGCGACCGGGGCACCGTCGTCGGCGTCAGCAACCAGACGGACTTCCTGCGGGCGGTCCGGGAGGGCGAGCTGACGGCGGTCGGCACGCCGGTGCACCGGGGTCGCAGCCAGCAGCTCTGGCAGGTGGAGATCACCGACGCCGACCAGCGGCTGGTCGCCCGCGGCCAGGTCAGGCTGCAGAACCTCTCCCCCGCCTGAACCGACGCACCCACGCGTCGCGGCGCGCCCGCTCAGCTGCGGGCCTCGTCCAGCACCGGCTCGGCGTCCTGGTCGACGTGCGCCTCGTCGGGGACCCGGCTCAGCCGTACCTCGGTGATCGCCCGGTGGTCGATGCCCGCCACCACCAGCACCCAGCCGTCCAGGGTTTCGTCCTCCCCCACGACGGTGGGGATGTGGCCGAGGCGGGCCAGCACCAGCCCGGCGACGGTGGTGTAGTCGCCGGCCGGCCGGGACGGCAGCTCGACGCCGATGTCCGGCAGGTCGTGCACCGGGAAGGTGCCGGGCAGCACCAGCGCGCCGTCGGGCTCGCGGCGCACCGAGTAGCCGTCCCGGTCGGTCTCGTCGTAGATCTCCCCGACGATCTCCTCCAGGATGTCCTCCAGCGTGACGATGCCGTCGACGGCGCCGCGCTCGTCCACCACCAGAGCGATGTGCTGGCGTTCGGCCTTGAACTGGCGCAGCGCGTCCACCACCGGCAGCGAGTCGGGCAGCAGCATCGGAGGGCGGGCGATCTCGTCGACCGGCCGGTCGTCCGGCACCCCCACCAAGTCACGCAGATGGATCACGCCGAGCGTGTCGTCCAGGCCGCCGTGGCGCACCACCGGTGCCCGGGAGTGCCCGGTGGCGGCCAGCACCAGTCGCGCGGACTCCGCGCTGGTCCCGCTGTCGAGCGTGAAGACCCGCAACCGGGGTACGAGGACGGCCCGCAACCGCCGGTCGGCGATCTCCACGGCGCCGGCGATGATGGTGCGCTGCTCCTTGGTGAAGCCATGGTTGCCGGCGACGATGTCGCGCAGCTCGTCCGGGCCGATCTCGTCCGGCTGGTGCTTCGGGTTGAGCCCGACCAGCCGGACCACGAGGTCGCTGGTGGCGCCGAGGGCCCAGACGGCCGGTCGGGTCACGGTGGCGAGCAGGTCGAGCGGACGGGCCACCAGCAGCGCCCACCGCTCGGCGGACTGCATGGCGATCCGCTTGGGGGCCAGCTCGCCGAAGACCAGGGTGACGAAGGTCAGCGCGAGGGTGACCACCACGATCGCCACCGTCTCGGCGGCGCCCCCGAACACCCCGAGCAGCGGCACGAGGGGCTTGGCGAGCGAGACCGCCGCAGCGGCGGAGGCCAGGAAGCCGGCCAGGGTGATGCCGATCTGGATGGTGGCCAGGAACCGGTTGGGGTCCTTGGCCAGCCGTGCCAGGGTGCGGCCGGCGCGGCTGCCGCGTTCCAGCCGCTGGAGCTGGCTGTCGCGCAGCGAGACTAGGGCCATCTCGCTGCCGGCGAAGGCCGCGTTGACGATCACCAGAACTCCGACCAGGGCCAGCTGGCTCCAGTAGCTCTGCACGCCCGGTTCTCTCCCCTCGACCCTGACCCGGCCGGCCGCGGTGGCCGGCCCGCCGCCGACCGTGGCCCGGGCGGCGTCGCCCCTCTGTGCCCCGCGGGCGGGCCGCGCAATCCTCAGGCCGGCGGGTCAGGCGGGCGCGGGCAGTTCCAGCACGTACGCGTCGCCCTCCGGGCGGAAGCCGAGCCGGTGGTAGTAGGGGGCGACCATGCCGGGCGGGCTGACCACCCGGCGGAAACCGCGGTCGGTGAACAGGCGGCTGCGCCGGTAGACGAACTCGCCGGGGGTGAAGTCGCGGAACGGCGGGGTCATGTAGTCCAGGTCGATCTGAGCCACCCCGCCGGCCTCGGCGTGCGAGACCACCACGCCGACCACCTCGTCGGCGCGGACCACCAGGAACGCCGACCGGTCGGCGGCGGCCGGGTCCCAGCGGCAGTCCGGGTTGAACCGGGCGATGTCGGCGGCGTGCACCCGCAGGGTGTGGGCCAGGAATGCGTCGCCGGTGCCCACCTCGACCACTTCGTAGGTCTGCGCGTCGTGCCGGGTGGCCAGCATCTTCCGCAGGTACCAGACGTTGATCACCGTGAGCACCACGTTCAGCCCGACCATGGGCCACACGTGCACGGCGGCGTTGTAGCCGATCAGGATGAGGCAGCCGAGCAGGTTGAGCGCGCGCAGCCGCAGGATGCGGGTCTGCAGCAGCGACCAGACCAGCAGCGCGGAGCCGGCCCAGCCGACGAGTTCCAGCCAGTTCACCCCGGCGGGGGTAGCCCCCCGCCGGCTCGGGCCGGTCGGCGGGACAGATCCACCGGCCGTCGTCCTTCGCCACGAGCGGCTCGCCCGCCCGCCCGCCCGGCGGGCGGGCGGGCGGGCGGGAACTCCGACCATGAGCGCGAAGTCGGGAACATCCCGGGTGACCACTGCGCCGGCCGCGATCAGGGCCTACAGGCCGATCGAGACCGGCGCCACGCAGACGGCCCGCGCTCCGATCGCCGCGCCCTCGCCGACCACCACGCCGACCGCTGTCCAGTCGTCGCCGCTCTTCAGCCGCCCCTCCGGGGTGACCGCGCGCGGGTACTCGTCGTTCGTGAGCACCGCGGCCGGCCCGATGAAGACCCGTCGGCCAGTTCCGCTGGCGCGTACACCAGGGCGTGGTTCTGCAGCTTGACGTTGTCGCCCAAGCGGACGCCCGGCCCGACGTACGCGCCGCGACCGATGACGCAGTTCCGGCCGACCGAGGCATGCTCGCGGACCTGAGCCAGGTGCCAGACGCGCGTGCCGGGACGGATGGTGGCACGTTCGTCCACATCGGCCGTCGCGGCGATCTGCGCACCGTCGTGCGATGCCCAGTGGGCGTCCGTCATCTCTCGTTCCCTCCGCGTTGCGACGATCTTCTGTGGGGTGAAAACGGTAGACGTTCGGCAACAAGGGCAATGTCAGAAAGCCGACCCAGTGGCCGCAGAACGGGCCATTCGAAGTGCGCGGGCAGACCAAACGGACCGGATGACCCCGGCGGCACCGCCGGAATTCCCGGTCGGTGCTGGCGCTGGCGAGGACGACCTCGGTAGCTTGCCAAATGGACGTCGCCACCAACTCCCCCCTCAGCGGATTTTCCTGTCCTGACTAGCGAAACGGGTATCAGTGAACTCATCGCCCGCTGCCGTCGAACCAATCGGCGTTGCCGTCATCGGCGCCGGTTACTGGGGGCCGAATCTTGTGCGTAACTTCCAGACCTCTGACGCATTCCGGTTGCGCTGGCTCTGCGACCTCGATATGACCCGGGCCCGACGCGCGCTCGGTGACTACTCGACAGTCCAGGCGACCGACGACCTGGCCACGGTGCTGGCCGACGACGACGTACACGCGGTGGCCATCGCCACCCCGGCCGGCACCCACCTCGAGGTGGCGATGGCGGCGCTACGGGCCGGCAAGCACGTGCTCGTGGAGAAGCCGCTGGCGGCCGACGTCGAACAGGGGCGCGCGCTGGTGGCGGAGGCGGAGGGCCGGGGACTGTCGCTGATGTGCGACCACACCTACTGCTACACGCCCGCTGTACTGCGCATCCGCGAGCTGCTGCACGGCGGGGAACTGGGCGAGCTGCAGTACCTCGACTCGGTACGAATCAACCTCGGGCTGGTCCAGCGCGACATCGACGTGATGTGGGACCTGGCGCCGCACGACCTGTCGATTCTCGATTTCATCCTCCCGTCCGGGGTGGCGCCGGTCTCGGTGGCCGCGCACGGCGCGGACCGGATCGGGGCGGGGCGGGCCTGCGTCGCCTACCTGACGCTGCACCTCAACACCGGCGCGATCGCGCACATCCACGTCAATTGGCTCTCCCCGGTGAAGATCCGGACCGCGATCATCGGCGGGTCGAAGCGGACCTTGGTCTGGGACGACCTCAACCCGAGCCAGCGACTCTCGATCTTCGACCGCGGGGTCGACGTGGCGTCGGCGGAGGAGCTCGGCGACGAGCAGCGCCGGGACATGCTGGTCTCGTACCGCTCGGGCGACATGGTGGCGCCGGCCCTGACGGAGCGGGAGGCGCTGCGGACCATGGTCGAGGAGTTCGCCCGGTCGATCCGCACCGGCACGCCCGCCCTGACCGACGGCCGGTCCGGCCTGCGGGTGATGGCCATCCTGGAGGCCGCCTCGCGCAGCCTCGCCAGTGGCGGATCAGTGGTCAATCTCAACGAATGGACAGACGTGCACGGACAAATCGTCGACACCGGTAGGGCAATTGCTCAGTCCGGCGCGGAGCGAAGCGGAGCAGCGGCATGAGCGCGGTGGAGATCGCCGGGACACGGGCCCTGGTCACCGGTGGAGCGGGCACGATCGGTTCCCACGTCGTCGACCAGCTGGTCGCCGGCGGCGCGGCCGAGGTCGTCGTCCTGGACAACTTCGTCCGCGGCTGCCGGGAGAACCTCGCCCGGGCCCTGCCGCACGCCGGTGTCCGCCTGGTCGAGGGAGACATCCGCGACGTCGGGCTGGTGCACGAGCTGACCCGCGGCAAGGACCTGGTCTTCCACCTCGCCGCCATCCGCATCACCCAGTGCGCCGAGGAGCCGCGGCTGGCCAACGAGGTGCTGGTCGACGGCACGTTCAACGTGCTGGAGGCGGCCGCCGCCGCCCGGGTCCGCAAGGTCATCCTGTCCTCGTCGGCCTCCGTGTACGGGCTCGCCGACGAGTTCCCGACCACCGAGCGGCACCACCCGTACCACAACGACACGTTCTACGGCGCCGCCAAGGCGTTCAACGAGGGCATGCTGCGCAGCTTCCACAGCATGTACGGCCTGGACTACGTCGTGCTGCGCTACTTCAACGTCTACGGCCCCCGGATGGACATCCACGGGCTCTACACCGAGGTCCTGATCCGGTGGATGGAGCGGATCGAATCGGGTGTGCCCCCGCTGATCCTCGGTGACGGCCTGCAGACGATGGACTTCGTGCACGTCGCCGACATCGCCCGGGCCAACATCCTGGCCGCCCGGGCGGACGTCACCGACGAGGTGTTCAACATCGCCAGCGGCACCGAGACCAGCCTCAAGGAGCTGGCCCAGGCGCTCAGCGACGTGATGAAGTCCGACCTCGCACCCGAGCACGGTCCGGCCCGCGCGGTCAACGGCGTCACCCGCCGACTGGCCGACACCACCGCCGCCGCGGAGAAGCTGAGCTTCCGCGCCGAGATCGGCCTGCATGAGGGGCTTCAGGGGCTGGTCGACTGGTGGCGGGCCGAGAAGTGAGCGGCACCCGGATCCCGGTGATGATCCCCCGCCTCGGTGAGGAGGAGGCGCAGGCCGCCGCCGACGCCGTACGGTCGGGCTGGGTGGCCCAGGGGCCCCGGGTGGCTCGGTTCGAGCAGGAGTTCGCAGCCCTGGTGGGCGCCGGCCACGGCGTGGCTGTCAGCTCGTGCACGACCGCACTTCATCTGGCGCTGGTGGTGCTGGAGATCGGCCCGGGCGACGAGGTGATCGTGCCGTCGTTCTCGTTCATCGCCACCGCCAACGCGGTGCGCTACGTCGGCGCCACCCCGGTCTTCGCCGACGTCGACGTCCGCACCGGCAACCTGACGGTGGCGACGATCGACGCGGTGCGCACCGCCCGGACCCGGGCGGTGATCGCGGTGCACCAGGGCGGCGTGCCGTTCGACGTCGCCGCGCTGCGGAACGCCACCGGCCGCTGGGGGCTGCCGCTGATCGAGGACGCGGCCTGCGCCGCCGGGTCGACGGCGTACGGACGGCCGGTCGGCGCCGGCGCGACGATCTCGGCCTGGTCGTTCCATCCCCGCAAGTTGCTGACGACGGGCGAGGGTGGCATGGTCACCGTGGACGATCCGGAGTGGGCGGCCCGGCTGCGCCGGTTGCGGGAACACGGCATGAACGTCTCCGCGGCCGACCGCCACGCCAGCTCCCAGCCGGTCATCGAGGCCTACCTGGAGACCGCCTTCAACTACCGGATGACCGACATCCAGGCGGCGATCGGTCTCGTGCAGCTCGGCCGCCTCGCGGATCTGGTGGCTCACCGGCGCGCGCTGGCGGCCCGCTACCACGAGCTGCTGGCGGACCTCGAGGGTCTGGCCCCGGTCCGCGACCCCGAGTACGGCGAGACCAACTTCCAGTCGTTCTGGGTGCTGATCGACCCGGAGTACGGGACCGGCCGCGACGAGGTGCTCGCCGAGCTGGCCGCCGCCGGCGTGTCGGCCCGACGCGGCATCATGGCCGCCCACCTGGAGCCGGCCTACGCCGACGTGTCGCCCGCGCCGCTGCCGGTGACCGAGCGGCTGACCCGCGACTCGCTCATCCTGCCGCTGCACCACGCGCTGACCGAGGACGACCAGGACCACATCGTGGCCGTGCTCCGCAAGCTGGGCGCCCGCTAGGTCGGGCCGTCACGGGGCGACCGGACCCGGGGCGGGCGGGCGGGTACCACCACGCCCGCCCCGGGTGGCGTCACCGCCTATGCGGGTCTGGGGACCAGCTGCGCCGTCGGGGCGCCGTCGATCGTGCCCACGACGTTGTTCGTCCAGTCGGTGAAGGTCACGGAGCATCCGGACCCGCACCGGTTCGTGTAGCCCCAGTGCGTCGGCCCGAATACGTTGTCGCGCAGTCGCAGCCCCTCACCGTCCTGGGCGTACAGCCCGAAGGCGCCGAGCGAGATGAAACTGTCGTGGACCTGGTAGTTGCGCAGCCGGGAGCCGCCCGAACTCTGGGTGAACAGCACGGCGGTGATGGCCTGCCAGTAGTTGGGGATCTCCGCGCCGGTGTAGGCGTTGACGCCCGGCTCGAGCCGGCTGTGGCTGATCTCCAGCGGACCGGTGCCGCCGTAGGGGAAGACGCCCCCGGTGTGGGCCTGGGAGGGGTCGGCCAGGTGGGCGATGTAGTTGTCGTGCAGCCAGCTGTACTCGATGGTGGTATTCGCCCCGCAGAGGCACATGCCGCCGGTGTTCGCCACGTCGACGCGGCTGAGCTGGATCGTGCAGGTGGGGCAGTCGTTGATCGCGTGATCGGTCAACGCGGCACTCTTCATGCCGAGGCCCACCGGTTCGGGCCGGATGGTCGTGTTGCTGATGTTGAGGCGCAGGCTGCCCGAGGAATTCGCGTTGACCAGGATGGCCCGATTGGCGGAACCCGGTGGCGGCGCGATGATGGAGTTCGTGATGTTGACTGTGCCGTGACAGTTCGTGCCGATGTAGATGAAGGCATGGAAGTACTTGTGGTCGAGATTCACGGTGCCGTTGCACTCGTACAGGTCCCATTCCTTGCTCCCGGTGTCGTGCGGGAACACCTCCTGGTAGCCGGCCGGCACCGGCAGCCGGGCATCGGACTGGCGGTACCTGCCAACCCCGGGCGCGCCCACCGAGAAGCGCTGGGGGTACCTGCCGCCACCGGTGCTGTCGGGGTTGCCGGTGACGGTCGGAGTCGGTGCGGGCGGGGTGGAGCTGGGCGTCGGCGCCGCGGTCGGGGTGGGACTCGGCGGGGTGGGGCGGGGGGATGCCGTCGTGGGTCGAGGGGTGGGACTGGACGTGGCGGGAGCGCCGGGCTTGAAGGCGACGTCGACCCAGTAGTTGGTGGCCCGGTAGCCCCGGTTCGGGAACCCGCCCGCGCCGTACCGGTACACGCCGTTGGCGCCCTGCGACCCGTCGGCCGGCGCGCGCAACGGGCCCCGGCTGCGAGCTGCGGCGAAGTAACGGTCGTCGGCCGAGTACTGCCCCACGTTGGTGTGGTACGACACCACGTACAGCGCATTGGCCTTGACGGCCACCGAGGCCGAGAAGGCGGCGTACTGCCATCCGGACGAGCTCTCGTTGGTGAACCGCACGGCGGCGAGCCTGGTGCCGTTGATCGCCCAGAGGCTGCCCGTGTGCACGCCGGTGTTCGTCCTCGACTTGTAGAACCGGACGCCGAGGACGCTGCCGTCCTGGGTCGCGGTGAATTTCACCCCCAGTTCCACGGCCTGTCTGTCCGGGTCGGTCACCGTGCCCGGTACTGCTGAGCTGCTCCACAGCGAGTACGTTCCGGAGGGTGCCGCCGCGGGCTCCGCGCCGCTCGGGCTGGTCGCTATGCGACCCGCCAGCGCCGTTCCGGAGATCGCCACCGCGCCGGCAACGGCCAGCACGATGGTCGCTCGCGAATTCCTGACCATGTGGTTCCCTTCTCCACAAGTGGTGTCACTCGCCGGGGCGGGCGAGCGCCGGTACGGAGGATGCGGTGTCGCGGACGTCGACGGCTGGTGCGTCCGACGCGATCAGCCACAGCCCGGGTCAGACTCCACGCGCCGTCGGCCCTGGCCAGCGGCGGACGCCCGCGGGGCGCCCGCCGCACGGTTCACGGGCGCGGCGGAGGCGTTGGGCTCAGGACCGCGTTCGCCGGGCGATCCGGGAGGACGCTCGCCTGACGAACCTGACCGGCCCTGCACAGGGCACACCAACACAACGAACCAAATGCCGCTAAGTCACCGGTATCGACGTTGAACCATGGGCGACCTGCACGGACGGCGTGAGCGAGCGGCTCCTCCCGGTGTCGGGAGGAGCGGGCTCCGCTGTCGGGTCACGGTGCGCCGCACGTCGGCGGGCGGGTGACCTCAGGCGACGGGCTGCGGCGCCGTGGCGACTAGGAGGTTGGTCAGGAAGGCCACCGTGGCAGGGGCGCACTCCCGCCGCCCCGCCAGCAACTCGTCCATCCATGCGTCCCGGACGATGCCGGTGGTCCGCAGCGGTGCGAGGACGTCCGGCTCGCTGCGCCAGTGCTCGACCACGAGCGCCGCCACCTCGGCCGCGCCCAGCTGCGCCCGACCGGAATGGCGCAGCCGCTGCCGTACCTTGCCGGAGAGCTTCCGCGCGGTGACCCGGGCTGCCGCCACGCGGTCACCGATGCCGCGTTGCCCCAACCGGGCGGGAACCAGCCCGGAATCCAGCGGCACCGCGGCCAGTTCGGCATCGAGCCGGTGGATGAGCTGCCCGGTCAGCAGGCCGCTCCCCTTCTGGTCCGGCGACACGGAGTGCGCCAGCTGGATGAAGCGGCGATCGAACATCGGGTTGATGAAGAAGCGGTTGACGGCCGCGACCGAGCCGTGGGCTCCCGCCCATCGCTGCATGCGCTGGTAGAGATAGAAGTGGTCGGTGGCCTGCAACCATTGCCGCGGAGCGCCGTCGAAGGATGCCGTGATCCGTTCGAGCGCGTCGGTGCGGGCGGCGGCCACGAATCCCGGTTCGAGTGCGCGGGCGTCGACGGCCTCGTTCGCGTAGAGGCGCCAGTTCGCCAACTGGCCGATCAGGTGGGGCGAGGTGGTCGCGTTGCGGGGCTGGCCGAAGTAGTAGAACCCGCGGCAGGCTTCCCCGCCGAGGCCGGATAGGCGATGCCCCTGCTCGAGGTGGCCCTCGGCGAGGAGCAACGGGGCCAGGGCCAGCGGGCTGGCCATGCAGTCCAGCGCCGCCGCGGCTTGTAGTGCCGCGCTGTGCGCCGCAGCCGGCGTGACCGGTGGCTGCTCGTCCAGCCAGTGGACATGCAGATCCAGCCCACCCAGCGCGCTCAGCTTCTGCGCCAGCGTGGCGTCCGAGCCGCCCCGCACGTCGAGGGTGAGCGCGCGCAGCCCTCGGCGGGTCTCCAGGGACAGCGCCGCGAGCAGGACGCGGGTGTCCTGGCCACCGGTCAACTGGAGCACGGTGCTGGGATGGTCAGCGAGGTAGGCCTCAAGGAACTCCCGCAGCATCCCGGCCATCTCGTCGACGACCTCGGGCAGGGACGGTGCCGGGCCGTCCAGGGCGAGCGACTGCTCCACGTAGCGGTGCGTCTCCACCCGGCCAGCGTCCAGCACCGCCAGGCATCCGGCGGGCACCTTTTCGACCTGCGCGAAGACCGTGCCGAGCCCCACCTGCCAGCCCACCAGGCCCTGCAGGCCGAGCGCCCCGTAATCCAGCCCCGCCCCGGCCAGCGCGCCGAGCGCTAGCGCACTCGTCGAGACCGCGGCCACACCATTGCCCTGCCACCAGAAGAGCTGCCGGAAGCCGAGCCAGTCCGTGGCCGCCACGATCGGCTCGCGGGGCCCGGAGCGGTGCGCCGCGGCGAACGGCGGCACCAGCGCGGCGAGCGCGGCGCCGTCCGCCTTCGTGCCCCGGCCCAGCTGCTCGGCCAACTCGGCGGTGGCGACATCGGCGCTCCGGGTACGAGCCGCCCGGCCCAGGCGCAGCGTGAAGGCGTTTCCGCTGTCGTCGACCCGATCGCCCGGGTCCGCGCCCTGGAAGGCGAGCCAGCCGTCCTCAGTGGACAGCATCCGCGCGTCGGCACCGAGGCGGGTGAGAGCCTCGGCCCGGGACGCCTCCTCGGTCACGGTCAGCCTGCCCGGGGCGTACGAGACGGCGAGGAACGACTTCATCTCGGCAGCACCGTGGGCGGCGTTGCGAACTCACCTTGGGCAGACATGGCGGCCAGCGTAATCTCCGCCAACACCCAAGGAAAGCGGTCCAAATAGGGCAAAAGCCATATGGGGTAACAGATTTCCAGCCTGTCGGTGTCGACTTCCCGACCAAGGAAAACAGCTACCCTGCTCCCCCGCCGTGGTTCACTTTCGCCGTGGTGGCCGGAATCCGGGCGAGGCAGACCCTCGCCGCTGCCTTTGCGTCGGCGGACAACAGCTTCGGCTTTCTCCGGCTGATGTTCGCCTTCGCCGTGCTCGTGTCCCATTCGCTGCCGCTCGGCTTCGGCGCGGACGACCCGGGCGCCGGCCTCACGAACGGCCAGACGGCGCTCGGCGAGATCGGAATCCTGGGCTTCTTCGTCATCTCCGGCTTTCTCATCACCCGCAGCGGCACCCGGGTTCCGGTGCTTCGATACCTCTGGCACCGTGGCCTCCGGATCCTGCCGGGCCTGTGGGTGTGCCTCGTGGTGACGGCCTTCGTCTTCGCCCCGATCGTGTCCCTGTGGGAGCGCGGCACGCTCCGCGGCCTCTTCGCCGCCTCCGACGGACCGTTCCAGTACGTTTTCAGCAACGCCTTCATCGCGATCCGGCAGTACGGCATCTCCGGCCTGCTGTTGGACACCCCGTACGGGCAGCGCACCGGCACGTCGGTCTTCGACGGCTCGCTCTGGAGCCTCATCTACGAGGTGCTCTGCTACCTCCTGGTCGCCGGGTTGGCGGCCGTCGGGGCGCTGCGCCGGGCCCGGTGGCTCGTGACGATCCTCGCGCTGGCCGGGGCCGGTGTCATGCTGCACGACCTGCTCCGGGCACCGGAGATCCCGGGGCCGCAGGGTGTGCACGGCCCGGTCTTCGGGGTGAGCGGGCTGGATAGCTACTCCCTCGTCTACCTGACCTACGTCTTCCTCCTGGGCGCCGTGTGCCAGCTCTACCGGGAGCGGATAGTCCTGCACGACGGCCTCGCCGTCGTCGCCGCCGCCGTCGTGCTCGCCACCACCCAGTTCGGCGCGTTCGCGGTGCTGGGCTACCCCGCCTTCGCCTACCTCGTCCTGTGGCTGGCGGTCCGCCTGCCACGCTGGACCCGCCGGGTCGGCCGCCGGCACGACTACTCCTACGGCTGCTACATCTACGCCTTCCCGGTCCAGCAACTCCTGGCCCTGGTGGGCGTGCCGCGGCTCGGACTGGTTCCCTACGTCGCGATCTGCACCGTCGCCACGGTCGCGCTCGCCGTTGGATCCTGGCACGTGGTGGAGCGGCCGGCGATGGCGCTGAAGGCCTGGTCGCCACGCCGTCGTGACACCACGACGGAGGTCCCCCGAACGAGCGCCGGAGCCGGCGACCGGGGAGGTCCCCGCAGCGGTCGGGGCGGAGGAGGCGACTACCGCACGACCGCCGGCGACCAGGCATCGCGGATGAACAACTCGGCGACCCCACCGCCGTCCGCGCGCACGACCCAGAGGTCGCTCGTCGACGGTCCCTCCCCGCTGCGCGGCAGGCCGTAGATCACCCGGCGGTCGTCGAGCCACTCGATCTGGTCATCCACGCTGCGCTGCTCGGCCAGGATGGTCGACCTGGCGGTGGCGAGGTCGTACACCGCGATCCGCCAGTGCCCCGGCGCCTGGCCGGCCCGCGTCTTGACCGCGATCCGGGTGCCGTCCGGCGAGAGCGAGGGGCACTCCGCGTCCTTTCGAAGCGCGACGAGTCGCTGTTGGCGAAGGCTGCCCCGGACCAGCCAGGTCCGGCCGCCCGACGCCGCCGTCGCGTAGAAGGTGTCCCCGTCGGCGAACGTGACCCCCCAGAGATTGCGGTCCGCAGACGTCACCCGCCTGCCATTGACGATCAGCTGGAAGTGCTCGATGTTGGTCGAATGCCCGTCAGCAACCCTGGTCACGAGAGTCTCGGTGGAGAACTGGCCGGGGGTGGAGTAGCTGTGCCCCGCAACGAAGGTGGTCGTCGCCACGAGCGACCCGTCGCGCGACAGCCGGGTGCGGCTCGGCACGCCGGAGAGCGGCAGCTCGCGGGTGACCCTCCAGTCGGGACCGAGAACCTGGGCGCGATACGTGGTGAGCAGGCCGGGCTTGGCGTACAGGCACACCGCCTCACCGGGCCGGGCGTAGACGCGGTCGCAGGAGGCCGGGGTGAACGCCCGGGCCCCGGCCGGGCCGCTGAGCGGGACCACCGCCACCCGGCCGTAGTCGTTACCGGCCGCGGTGCTCCGGAAGACGACATGGGCGCCGGCGGTCACCGCCGTGAGGTCCGGACCGGTGGGCATCGGCAGCGCCGCCGCCCCGGCCTGGGTCTGCTCCCGGCGGACGGAGTAGATGTAGCCGACCGTGCCGAGCAGGGTGACCAGGACGATGACGGCCAGGGTCCAAAGTCGTACCCGCCCGCTCATCGCTGATCCTCCGCCGCCGCGTCGGCGCCGGGCACCGCCACGGGATCGGGGCGGTCCTGCCCCGACAGCAGCCAAGCGGCCATCACCACTCCCATCATCAACAGGCCGGCCAACAGACAGAGAGCCGCCTGGCGGCCCAACAGCTGCCACAGACTGCCGAAGGCGAGCGCGCCAGCGAACCGTGCGATCACGACGACGGTCTGGGCGGTGGCGATACCGCTCCCCCGCACGTCGCTGGTCACTCTGCGGCTGACCAACGCGGCGAGCACGCCGTCGGTCGCGGCGTAGAACGCACCCAGCAGGACCAGCGCCGTGGCCGTCACCCCCAGGCCGCCCAGCGGCGCGGCGGCGACCAGGTACGCGACGAGCAGCGCCAGGTGGCCCCCGACGAAGACGCGCGAGCGCCCGACCCGGTCGGCGAGGCGGCCCAGCGGGATCGCCAAGGCGAGATAGGCGACGTTCGTGCCGACGAACAGCAGCGGGAAATAGCTCGCCGCGAACTGGTCGCGATCCTGCAGGGACAGGTAGACAAACCCGTCGCCGATCGTGAACAGGCCCAGCACGCCGGCGGCGATCAGCGGACGCCGGAGCCGCGGACCGGTCAGTTCCCGGAGCAGCCGCCGTACCGGCAGGGCTGCCGTCGGCCGGCGGCGCCGGTCCGGCACGAAGAGGACCATGACTGCGACGCCCAGCACGGCGAACGCGAACGACGCGACGAATACCGCCGAGTAGCCCCCTGGCAGGAACCACAGCAGCGAGAACGCCACCAATGGGCCGGCGGCCGCTCCGATGGTGTCCAGGGTCCGGTGGACGCCGAACGAGCGGCCCAGCGTGCGCGGATCCGACGCATCCGCGATGAGCGCGTCCCGTGGCGCCGTACGCAGCCCCTTGCCCAGCCGGTCCGCGGTCACCACCGCGGTGACCGCGCCGAGCCCGTGCGCGGGCAGCATGGCCAGCCGGCTCGCCGCCGAGACGGCGTAGCCGGCGGTGGCGACCCACTTCGGCCGGTCGGACCGGTCGCCGAAATACCCGCCGAAGATTCTGACCAGCGCGCTGGCGCCCTGGTAGAGCCCGTCGACCAGGCCGTACGCCAGCACACCGAGCCCAAGCTCGGCGGTGAGATAGACCGGCAGCACCGCGGCGACCATCTCCGACGAGACGTCGGTGAGCAGGCTGACGACGCCGAGCAGCACCACGGTGGCGCCGACCCGGGGCAGCCTGCTGCCGCGCCCGCCGGCCGGATCCGCGCCTGGGCGGTCCCGGACCGATACGTACATGGCGGCGTCGCGTCAGGCCACTGACCGCAGCGCGGCCGCGAGCGCGCGCGCGACGGCTGCCTGCTGGTCGGCGGTGATCTGCGGGAACAGCGGCAGGGACAGGATCTCGGTGGCCGCCCGCTCGGCATGCGGGAAGCTGCCCGGACCGTACGGCAGGTCCGCGAACGCCGGCGTCAGGTGGACCGGACAGGGGTAGTGGATGCCCGCGCCCACGCCGGCCTCGTTCAGCCGCCGCAGGACCTCGTCGCGGCGCCCGGCGCCCCCAGGGATCCGCAGCACGTAGAGGTGCCACACGTGCTCGTTCCCGGCGAGGACGACGGGACGCGTCACGTCAAGGGGCGCGAGCAGTTCGTCGTAGCGGGCAGCCGCGGCCCGGCGGGCGTCGTTCCACGCGGCCAGGCGGGTCAGCTTGGCCCGCAGCACCACCGCCTGCAGCGCGTCGAGCCGGCTGTTGACCCCGATGAGCTCGTGGACGTACTTCGCCAGGCCGCCGTGGCTGCCCAGGGTACGTACCACCGTGGCCAGGCCGGCGTCGTCCGTCAGCACCGCCCCGGCATCACCGTACGCCCCCAGATTCTTGCCCGGGTAGAAGCTGGTGGCCGCGACGCCGCCGGTGCCGGCTCCGGCGCCGGCGCGGGTGGCACCCTGGCACTGCGCGGCGTCCTCCACGATCGCGACGCCGCGGCCGGCGAGTCCGGCGCGGAGCCGCTCGACCGGGGCGAGCTGCCCGTAAAGGTGCACGGGGACCACCGCCCGGGTGGCCGGGCCGACGGCGGCCAGGGCGGCGTCGACGTCGACGAGGTAGGTCGCCGGGTCGATGTCGACGAGCACGACGCGGGCCCCGATCCGGGCCACGGCCTCGGCGGTCGCGACGAACGTGTTCGCCGGCAGCACCACCTCGTCCCCGGCCCGCACGCCGGTCGCCCGCAGGGCCAACTCGACCGCGTCCGTGCCGTTGGCGACCCCGACGCAGTGCTGGACGCCCGAGAACGCGGCGAACTCCCGCTCGAACGCCGCGACCTCCTCGCCGCCGACGAAGGCCGTGTTCTCGATGACGCGCTTGAAGCCGGTGCTGACCTCCTCGGCCACTTCGGCGTGCGCGGCCCGCAGGTCGACGAGTGGAATCATCTGGCGCTACTCCATCTGCCGCGATCGCGGCGGGCAGGGGTCGATCAGCGACCGGGCGGACCCGACGGTGACCGGACGGCCCGGAGCCTCGGTCGGCAACCGGTCGGTGCGGGTGACGATCGGTGCGGCTGGCGGTCGCACCGGCCGACCCGGCAGGCAAGCTACCAAGCGAGGCGGGCGGCGGAAGGACCGTGACGGGTATCCGGCAGAACGGTTCTCGTCACGCCCCGGGCCATACCGACTGGGCTAGTGTGCCAGCGACGGCGGCGCGGCGAAGCCGCCGCACGGCCACGGGCAGTCGTCCATTCAGTCGGATTCCCGAGATCCCCGTCTACACGGGATGGATAAAGGTTCCTCCTGTCGAATGGACGAAGCCCGGTAACGTGGCCGCGGCAGGCCCGGGTCATTGCGCCCCATGGCACGGAGCGTGCCGTGCGGAAAAGGAAGGCGGACAGTGTCGACGGCAACCACATGGCGCGGCGTGAATCTGGCCCAACCTGATCTCCGGTCGGCGGCTGGTGCTGATGGCATCGCCTCCCCGTACGTTCCTGGTCCTGTCGACGAACGGCTCACCGGATTACCCGGCGAATCCGACGAGCGCCGGCTCTACCGGCGCATGCGCTTTATCCGCCGCTTCGAGGAAACCCTGCTCTCGCTCTTTGAAGAGGGCGTCCTGAATGGCACGACACACGCGTGCATCGGTCAGGAGGCCGACGCGGTGGCGGTGATGGAGCACCTGGTCGAGGAGGACCACGTGTTCAGCAACCACCGGTGCCACGGTCACTACCTCGCCCGCACCGGCGACGCGCTCGGGCTGCTCGCCGAAATCATGGGCAAGGAGGCCGGGGTGTGTCGGGGCATCGGCGGTAGCCAGCACATCTGCGCGCCCGGCTTCAAGTCCAACGGCGTCCAGGGCGGCATCGTCCCGGCCGCCGCCGGGATCGCCCTCGCCGGCGAGCTCGACGGCAGCCGCCGGGTGAGCGTCGTGTTCATCGGCGACGGCACCCTGGGCGAGGGGTTGCTCTACGAGACGTTGAACATCGCCGCGCTCTGGCGGCTGCCGCTCCTCGTGGTCTGCGAGGACAACCGGTGGGCGCAGAGCACGCCGATCGGGGCCAACCTGGCGGGCAGCATGCCGGGCCGGTTCGAGGCCTTCGGCATCCCGGTACGCGAGGTCGAGAGCACCGACGTGCTGGAGTTGCGCTCGGCCGCCGGGGCGGAGGTCGACGCGGTCCGCGGCGGAGCCGGTCCCCGGGTCCTGCTGATCCACACCTACCGGCTGTGCCACCACTCCAAAAGCGACGACGAACGTCCCGCCGAGGAGATCGCCGCCCGGTGGGCCGTCGAGCCGTTGCTGGTCCACGGTCGCCGGCTGCGCGACGACGAACGGCGGATCGTCGACGGCGAGGTGGAGACCGCGCTGGCCCAGGTGGTCGCGACGGCGAGGGCGCTGCCGTGATCTTCGCCAAGGAGCTGAACGAGACGCTGCGCGCCTGCCTCACCGCCGACCCCCGGGTGCTCGTGCTCGGTGAGGACATCGCCGACCCGTACGGCGGAGCGTTCAAGGTGACCCGCGGGCTCTCCACCGCCTTCCCGGACCGGGTCCGCACGACGCCGATCAGCGAGGGGGCGATCGCCGGGATCTCCGCCGGGCTGGCCCTGGCCGGCTACCGGCCCATCGCCGAGATCATGTTCGGGGACTTCCTCACCCTCGTCTTCGATCAGGTGGTCAACCACATCGCCAAGTACCAGGCGATGTACGCCGGCCAGGCGACCTGCCCGGTCATCATGCGCGCCCCCTCCGGCGGCCACCGGGGATACGGTCCGACGCACAGCCAGAGCCTGGAAAAGCACTTCCTCGGCGTGCCGCATCTGCGGGTGGTCGCCGCGTCGCTGCTGCACGATCCCCGGACGGTCTTCGACGAGTTCCTCAGCCAGGACAGCCCGGTCCTCTACGTGGAGCACAAGCTGCTCTACCCGCAGCACCTGACCGTGCCCGAGGACGGTCGGTGGGGCGACCTGCTGGCGACGCGGGACGCCAGCCCCGGCATGCTGCCGACCGTGTGCCTCTCCGCGGTGCCCCGCGAGGAGTGCGCGGTGACCGTGCTGGCCTACGGATACCAGGCCATGCTCGCCGCGAAGGTGGTCGAACGGCTCGCCGTCGAGGAAGAGATCTTCGTCGAGCTGCTGGTGCCCGCTCAGCTCGCACCGATGGACTGGGCGCCGGTCGAGCGCTCCGTCGGCGTCACCGGACGGCTGGTCACCGTGGAGGAGGGCAGCCGCCGTTGGTCGTGGGGCACCGAGGCGGCCGCGACGATCTCCCGCCGGCTGTTCCGGGAGCTGCGTTCCCCCGTCGACGTCGTGGCCAGCGAGCCCACCGTCATCCCGTCGGCCAAGGCCAAGGAGAGCCGGGTCCTGGTTGGCGAGGGCCGGATCGAGGCGGCGCTGCGCGCCGCGGCCGGCTGAGTCCAGGACCCGTTGAGGAGAGAGTGTGAAGCCGGTAATCGTTCCGACCAGCGACGTCAACAGTGAGCACGGCGTGCTCGTGGCCTGGTTCGTAGACGACGGGGCCAAGGTGGAGGCGGACACCCTGCTCGCCGAGATCGAGACCAGCAAGGCGGTGCTCGAGGTCGTCGCCCCCAAGGCCGGCATCGTCCTGCAGATGGCCGAGCGACTGCAGGAGGTCCCCCTCGCCGAGCCGATCGCCATGCTCTTCGAGACGTCGGCCGACCTCGCCGAGTACGTGCGGGAGCGGGAGACCCGGGCGGCGGCCGCGGCGGCGGCTCCGGCACCCGTCCGGGCGAGCGTCAAGGCCGTGCGGCGGGCTGCGGAACTCGGCGTCGACCTGGCCACCCTCCAGCTCGGACGGCTGATCACCGTCAAGGACGTGGAGGGGGCCGCCCGGGAGACCCGTGTCGGGCCCGACGACCTCCCGGCGCCGCTGGGGGCCGAGCCCGGGGTGCAGCGCATCCTGCTCATCGGCGGGGCGCTGGGTGCCACCCAGGTCCTCGACATCCTGGCCGGATCCGCGACGCAGCGGGCCGTAGCCATCGTGGACGACGACCGGCAGCGGTGGGGCGCAGACGTGCACGGCGTGCCGATCGTCGGCGGAACGGACCGGCTCGCCGCGCTCTTCGCCGAGGGCGCCTACGACGCCGCGATCATCGCCATCGGCACATCGGTGGAGACCCGACGTCGCTTCCGGGAGGTCTGCGCGGAGGCCGGGATCCCCCTGGCGAACGCCATCGATCCCACCGCCAAGATCGCCACCGACGTGGTCCTCGGCCAGGGGAACATCATCTGCGCCTTCGCGCACCTCGGCACCGGGGTGCGGATGGGCGACAACAACTTCCTCTCCGCCTACAACTCGTTCGACCATCACAGCCGGATCGGCTCCGACAACGCCACCGGCCCGTCCTGTGTCTCGTCGGGGAAGGTGACGGTCGGCGACCGGGTACGCCTCGGGATCGGCATCTTCATCGAGCCGGACGTCGTCCTGGGTGACGGGGTGGTGGTCGCGTCCGGCGCGGTCATCGTCCGATCGGTGCCGGCCGAGCACGCCGTCAAGACGAAGGTCGTCACGACGACGGTGGTGCCGCAGCGACGGCCCGGGCGGTAGCACCGCCCGGGCCGGGTTAGTCCGTCAGATGCCGCGCCGCTTCCACGACTGCCACCAGAGCCACTCCCGGCCCTTGGCGGCGACCGCGGTGAGCACCAGCGGCTGAAGGTACGGCATGACGGCCGGCCCGATTCGCTTCCGAACCCGCAGGCCGCGGTACTCCGGCAGCGCGCGGTACTCCGGCCAGCACTCCGCGGCGAACGCGATCAGCTCGCCCTCGGGCACGCGCGCGGTGCGCCCCCGGTCGTAGGCCCGCACCGCGCGCCGCAGGGCTTGGCGGGCGAGGCGCCGGCGCACCATCGCGTCGAGCCGGTCGGCGTCGGGCAGCAGATCGCCGCAGCGCCGCACCACCGCCTCGTACGCGGCCTTCCGCTGGCGCAGGTCGTCGAGCTGCCCGGCGTAGTCCGTCAGCGACATGTTGCCGCCGTGCAGGCGGTAGTACGCCTGGTCCGCCCCGCGCACGTGGCCGACGTCCGCGTGCGCGGCCAGCCGCATCCACATCTCGATGTCGCCGGCGTGCGGCAGCTCGGGATCGTAGCCGCCCACCTTGCGCTGCAGGTCCGTCCGCACCACGACCTCGGGCGACGTGATGCAGCCGGTGGCCTCGCGGAAGCGGCGCTCCAGCCACCAGTGCCCGGGCCAGACACGATGGCCCAGATCCCGGGTGCGGGCCGGCGGCGGCGGACCGGGGTGGGTGAAGTGCACCGGGCGCCCGTAGACGAAGCCGACGCTCGGGTTGGCGTCGAGCACGCGCGCCGCCCGGGTCAAGGCGCCCGGCGTCAGCAGGTCGTCCGCGGAGAGCAGGACGGTGTAGTCGCCGTCCGCCCACTCCAGCAGGCCCTCGTTGTAGGTGGCGATGTGGCCACGGTTGGTCTCGTGGACCCGGACCTCCACCCGTGGGTCCGCCGCCGCAATGGCACGCGCCTTCTCGGCCGAGTCGTCCGGCGAGGCGTCGTCGATGATGAGCACGCGTACGTCGACGCCGGGCTGGTTGTCGAGCACGCTGCGCACGCATGCCTGGAGATAGTCCCCGTACCTGTAGCAGGGAATGACCACGCTGACCGTACTCACTGACACCCTTCCGTTGGCCCGTCCGCGGCCGTGCCGCGGGCCCACACCGATCCGGTGCGGGCCCGCGGTCGGTCACGGGGTCGTCGTGAAGACCACATCAACCCAGTAGTTCGCCGAATTCCAGGTGGAGGTCGGGAAGGCGACACCTGAACCGGCCCGGAACAACCCGTTCCCGCCATTCGGTGAGTCGGCCACCGCGGTCAGCGGATAGGACACCGTCGGTTGGGTGAACTGGTTGCCGGTGTAGGCGTACCGGCCCACGTCCGTGTGGTACGAGACCACGTACGGTGTGTTGGCCGTGATGGCGACCGGCTGGTCGAACAGCAGCCTCTGCCAGCCGCTGCTGCTCTCGTCGGTGAAGGTTCCGGTGGCGAGCTGGGTGCCGGTGTTCGACCAGAGGGTGCCGGTGTGCGTCCCGGTGTTGGCGCTGCCCTTGTAGAACCGCACGCCCGTCACGTAGCCGTCCAGTGCCGAGGTGAACCGCATGCCCAGCTCCAGGGAGCTCACCTCGGCGGCGTTGGGGATCGCCGGCACCACGGAGTCGTTCCAGACCGAGCACGGGCAGCTGACCGACGTGCCGGTGGTGAAGGTCCAGGTATACGGGGCCGGCATGGTGTTGCCCCAGGCGTCGGTCGCCCTCACCGAGGCGGTGTAGGTAATCAACGGGGTCAGGGCGTTCTGCGGCTGAATGGTGACCTTGCGGGTGGTGTTGTCGTAGCGGAAGCCGGCCGCGACGGATCCGCCGCTGGAGGTGAGCGCGTACTCGATGCTCTCCGGGTCGACGTCGTGGCTGAAGGTCGCGCTCAGCGTGGCGTTCAGTGCGACACCTGCGGCGCCCGCCGCGGGGGTCTTCGCGGTGATCGTCGCTGGCTCGGTCTCCGCGCCTACCGTGTCAACGACGACGTCGACCCAGTAGTTGGTGTTGTTCCAGCTCAGGTTCGGAAGGCCGCCGCCCGAGCCGTACCGGTAGACGCCGTTCGCGCCGTCCACCCCCGACTGCAGCAACCGGACGGCCGTCAACCCCGCGCCCTGGTTGGCGAAGTAGTTGCTGGTGTACGAGTAGTGCCCAGTGGGCGTGTAGTACGACGCCACGTAGGTGGTGTTGGCGGCCACCGGCACGGGGTTGGCGAAGGTCAGGGTCTGCCAACCGCTCGCGGTTTCGCCGGTGAACGTCCCGGAGGCGAGCAGCTGGCCCGAGGCGGTCCAGAGCTTGCCGAGGTGGGTGCCGGTGTTGGTGCTGGCCTTGTAGAACTTGACGCCGGTCACCAGGCTCGGCGCGCCGACCCGGAACTTCACCCCGAGCTCGTTCGGCGAGGTGTCGAAGGAGTCGACTCCGGTCGGCACGGCGGTGGCCGGGAACGCCGTGCAGGGGCACTGCTGCGGTCCGACGGTCACGCTCCGGGTGGTGACCGCCCCGATGTTCAAGCTGTCGTCGGAGGCCCGCACCATGATCTGTGCGGTGCCCTGGGTGCTCGGCGTCCAGGTGTAGGACCAGGTTCCCTGCCCGGTGGCCGCCGCCCAGGTGTTGCCGCCGTCCGTGGAGACCTCCACGCGGCCCAGTTGGCCGCCGCCGACCTCCGTCGCGGTCCCGGTGACGGTCACCGGCGTGAGGACCGCCAGGATGCTACCGGCCGCCGGCGCGGTGATGGTCACCGCCGGTCCGGTGGCGTCGGTGGACCTGACGGCGGCGAAGAGGTTGGCCTGCCGGGTCAGCGGCTGGGCGTCCATGTCGGCGAGGAGGTTGACGGTCGCCTGCTGCATGCGCTGGTCCTCGGTGGAGGGCAGCATCGTGTGCAGGCTGCTCAACCCCCACGACCACTGAACCGTGCCGGCGCCGAAGACCAACGCGCCGGAGGACTGGTCGCGATAGGCCACCAGGCTGTGCGTGGCCGTGCCGTTCCCGTAGTCGTTCCCCTCGTCCAGCAGCAAGGTGCCGTCGGTGATGGCCAGCGTCGTCGACGAGAACGCCACCGCGCCCGGCGGGCGGACCGAATTCTCGACGTCGGAGTCCCACTCGTAGCCGAGCGTGCCGACGGGGAACGTGGCCACCTGCCCGGGCGCCAGGTTGTTGATGGACGGGATGTTCCGCCAGAGGCGAAGGTTCCGGTACGCGGCCGGGACGGTGATCGCGTCGTTGCGGTAGCCGTTGACGGTGAAGATGGTTCCGGTCAGCTGGTTGGGCGGGGTGGCGCCGCCGGAGCCGGCGCCCACCGAGTCGACCCAGGTGCCGGTCCACTGCCCGCTCGGGTCCGCGATCCCGTTCGGCGGGTTCTGCCGCATCTTGGTCATCTTGTAGCAGACGAGGGTGCGGTTGTCCCCGCCGCCGCTGGCAACCGACGGCTCCAGCCGGGTGCGCCAGAAGATTTCGTTGCCGCTGAAGAAGGCCAGGTTGACGCCGGCCTCGCGGGCGGCGACCACATTGTTCCACTGGGCCTGGTTCCAGTACTCGTCATGCCCGGAGGACATGAAGACCCGGTGGTCGAGCAGGCTCGCCGGCTTGGTGCTCACGTCGATGCTCGAGGCGTAACTGACGTCGTACCCGTTGCGCTCGAGCCAGTAGATCATCGGGTACTCGGCCGAGAGGACGCCGTTGTCCCCGGCAATCCGCATGGGACGGTTGTAGCTCACCTTGTAGGCCCGGCCGTCGTACGCCGGCCCGCCCCCGCCGTAGAGGTCCTGACCGCCCCAGTCGTTGTACGCCTGCCAGGTCTGGTCCGAGGTCTGCACCAGGATGTCGGAGTGGTTCGCCGGATCCACGACGACGAACGGCACGTGCGCGAAGCCCGCGCCGTTGGGCTGGTCGAGCGTCGCGAGATAGACCCCGGAGACGGCGTTCGACGGCACCGTCCAGGTCACGTTGGTGGTCCAGTTGCCGCAGTCCACCAGTCCCGTGCCCGCGTCGTGCAGGCACGCCGGCTGGGTCCGGGCGGGGAAACTGCTCGTCGGTGAGGTCGGCATCCTCCGCGCACCGTCACCGCCGTAGTAGCCGAGCCGGTAGATGTCGACCTCGAAGGTGGTCGGTGACTGCACCTTCAACTGAAGCGTCTCGCCCGGCTGCACACTCATCCGGGTGCCGAATCCCTCGATATCGCCCCAGGCACTTTCGCCGTACCAGTCGTCAAGCGGTGTGCCCAGTTTCGAGTTCTCACAGACAACAGGGTTGGAGCCGGTGCCACAAGGATCGGACACAGCTGAACTTGCTGACGCGGGAACCAGCACCAAGGCTGCTCCCGTGGCGGCCGCTACCGCGACCCGAAACACCCGAGACCTCATAACGGATCGCCTGCTTCTCAAAGGAGGGCCGCCGGACGCTACTGAGCGTACGTAAGCGCCGGGGAGATACCAGATCTGCAGGTGTCGCGCCGCGACACCATTCGGTCAGTATCGCGCCGAGTATCGGCGGATGATCGTTCCCGACGCGCAGCCACTCGGCTCGCCACGCGCAGCCGACCGGACGGAATCCGGTCAGGACGGTCGGGGCACCGCCTTACCGGTGGGCGTACCGTCAATCGAACCCACGACATTGTTGAACCACTCCGCATACGTAACCGAGCAGTCCGCACCGCATTGGCTGGTGTGCCCCCAATGGGTGGGGCCGAAGACATTGTCGCGCAGCCGCAGGCCGATCCCGTCCTGGGCGTACAGGCCGAATGCGCCGAGCGAGATGAAGCTGTCCCGCACCAGGTAATCCCGCAAAGTGGAGGGGCCCTCACTCTGCGTGAACAACACTGCGGTAATCGCCTTCCAGTAGCCCGGCACCTCCTTTCCGGTGAAGGCGTCGACCCCCGGTTCCAGGCGGCTGTTGCTGATGGTCACCGGTCCACTGCCGCCGTACGGGAAGACGCCCCCGGTGTGCGCCTGGGACGGGTCGGCGAGGTGGGCGATGTAGTTGTCGTGGAGCCAGCTCCGCTCGATGGTGACGTTGGCTCCGCACAGGCACATGCCGCCGGTGTTCGCCACGTCCACGCCGCTGATCCGGATCGTGCAGGTGGCACAGTCGTTGATCGCGTGATCGGTCAGCGCGGCGTTCTGCTGCCCGCCGGCGACCGGCTCCGGCCGGATGGTCGTGTTCCTGATGTTCAGCGTGAGGCGGCCGGCAGAGTTGGCGTTGACCAGGATGGCCCGGTTGGCCGAGCCCGGCGGCGGCGCAATTATCGAGTTCGTGATGTTGACCGTGCCGTGACAGTCGGTGCCGATGTAGATGAAGGCACGGAAGTAGATCCGGTCCAGGTTGACCGTGCCCTTGCAGTCGTACAGGTCCCATTCCTTGCTGGCCCCGTCGTGCGGTTCGTACACCCGGTAGCCGCGTGGCACGGGCAGCTGGGCGTCCGACTGCCGGTAACGCCCGACGCCCGGTGCGCCGACTGAGAAGCGAGCGGGATAGCGGCCACCACCGGTGGGGTCGGCGGCTCGCGCCGTGGCGGAGGCAGGTGCGGATCCCGCCGCGGTGGGGGTCGGCGCGGGAGTGGCCGGCGTGGTGCGGGTCGGCGCGGACGTGGCCCCGGCAGCGGTGGCCGCCTGGCACCGCGCCGGGATCGCGCAGCCGGTCGGCTCGGCCACGCCGCGGTCCAGTGCCACCACCGTGACGGCGGCCCCGACCAGGAGCGCGCCGGCCGCCGCCAGGACCGGCCAACGCCTGCCGGTGCTACGCCTCTTCCCCGGCATCGACACCCGACCTCCTTCCGGCCCCCCCGACCTAGGTCCGTTCCCAGGCCGTCCAGTAGCTATTCGGGTTGATCACGTAGTCGACCGTCGGCTCGGGGATGTGCTCCACCCGGTGGCGCCGGCTGAACCGGTAGATCAGCTCCCAGTCCTCCTTCGGCGCCACGGTGGAACTGCGGCGCAGCCGGCTGAACACCAGGTCCGACGACCGTCTCGCCACGAAGGGGTTGGAATCCAAAAAGCACTTCTCCCAGGCGAGCTTGCGGTCGAACGCCACGGAGAGGATGTCGCGCTGGAGCCCGTCCGGCGTCACCCGGCGCATCGCGGTGTAGACCCCGTCCGGCCGTGGGCGCGACGGGTCGTCGTCCTGCAGCCGAGCGAGCGCGGTCTGCAGGTGATGCGGATGCCAGGCGTTGTCGTCGTCGAGGAACGCCACGAACCGGGAATCCGCCAGGCCCATCCCGATGTTGCGGCTGATCCCCAGCACGTTGATGTTGCGGCGCAGGCTGACCACGTGCAGGCGGGGGTCGGCCGGCAGTTCGGGGATCTGGCCGCCGCCGTCGTCGACCACGATGACGACGTGGTCGGTCACGGTCTGGGCCAGCACCGACTCCACCGCCCGCCGCAATCCATCCGGCCGTTTGTAGGTCAACACGATCGTCGCCACCAGGGCCCGGGGCTTGACGCCGCCGGGCAGCGTGGCCAGCAACCGGGCGATCTCGGACCGTTCGAACCGGTAGAGCCCGACCGCGGTGTGCCCGAGCAGCACCTTGTTGCGCAACTCCTCGAGAGGCAGCCAGCCAAAGGTGGCGCGCAGGCGCCGCTTCACCCAACTCATCTATGAGTCTCCACTCAGCTCCGTGTGACCGTCGCCAACGGCTTTTCACCGTGAGGCTCCGCCTCGCGGCCGGGTTGCGACCGGTCCGCCCGGCCGCTGCGCAGCAGCGGCCGGACGAAGGGCAGATAGACCGCCACTGCGGCCAGCCCGATGATTGCCAGCGGGAGGAAGCCGCCGCCGAGGACGAGGTGCATCCCCCAGGCCAGGGCGCCCACCGCCACCCCGCCGAGCGCCGGCCGGACGCAGGCGCGCAGCATCAGCGCGGGCCGGATGCCCAACCGGGACAGCACCACGACGAAAACCGGCGTGACGAGCAGACCGGCCACCACCACCTGCCCGGCGGCCACGCCCGCGATGCCGAGCCGGTGGGCGAACAACAGGAGCACCGGAGTCAGGCTGAACAGCCACCAGGCCTGCATCAGCATCAGGGTCTTGCGCACCCGGGTGGCCAGGCAGTCGTACGCCAGGTCGACGGCGACCCGGATCAGGCCCAGCCCCACCAGGAACTGCAGCGCCACCGCCGCCCCGGCCCACTGGTCGCCGTACACCAGGCGGACGACCGGGTCGGCGAGCACCCCCAGCAGCACGCAGCAGGGCACGGCGGCGGCCAGCACCATGGCCAGCGCCCGCTGGAAGCCGGCGGCGAACGCCTCCGGCGAATCCGCGAGGCGGGAGAAACCGGCGTACGACACCCGGCGGACGGTGTCCGACACGATCCGGACCGGCCAGCTCGACATGTTGAAGGCCATCGCGTACAGGCCGAGCGCGGCCGGACCGAGCACCGAGCCGACGACGACGGAGTCGACGTTGACGATGCCGAGGGTGAGCAGACTCGCCGACGCCAGGGGAAGCCCGAACCGCAGCAACCGGACGGCCTGCGTCCGGTCCCAGCCGAATCGCAGCATGTCGGGGGCACAGAGCGCGAACCCGACCAGCGCCACCATGTTGCCCGCGAGCGAGCCCCACGCGAAGGCTATCGCCCCCATCCCGGCGGCGGCCAGGGCGATCGTGACGGCGGTGTTCACGAGGAAGTTGGCGACGTCGACAACGGTGCGCCGGAACTGCTGGAACTCCCGGTTCAGCTTGCCGATCGGCACACAGGCGATGCCGTCGATGACCACGGTGAGGCAGAGCAGCCGCAGCATCGCCGTCGCCTCTGGCGACCCCAGCAGGCGCGCCACCGTCGGCGCCGTGACGAAGAGCACGAGATAGAAGGCGCTGCTGGAGATAGTCGACAACGTCAGGACGGTCGGCGCGAACCGCTTGATGTCGCCGTTCCAGCGCACGAGGGCCAGGCTGACGCCCATCTCGTTCAGGGAGAGCAGCATCGCCAGGACCAGCGACCCGACGGCGTACAGCCCCCACTCGTACGGCCCGAAGAACAGCCGCGCCAGCACGACGCCGGTCGCGAACGTGCCCCCTCGACGTACGATGGTGTTGATCATGCTCCATCGGGTCGCCGCGGCGACCTTCTGGTTCAGGTCCGTCACAGAGCCGGGTCTCCCCTCTTGAACTCCTCGGAGCGGGCGATGCCGAGGTACGCGCCCGAAAGACCGAGAAACAGGAACGACGTCCCGGCCACCATCGGGAAGCTAAGCGTGTCGAAGGTAAAGGTCACCACCAGCATCACGAATCCGACAGCTACGAAGGCCTGGCCGGTCTCCCGGCGGGCCGGATCGGTGAACCGCCGCCGGCCGGCGCCGCCGCAGTGCAGCGTGGTGACGTAGACGAGAACGATGCTCACCACGCCGACGACGCCCATCTCCAACAGGGCAAGCAAATACTGGTTGTCGGTGTAGCGGTACATCAGCGGCAGGAAGGTGCCGAAACCCCGGCCCGTCCAGAGTCGCTCGACGATGTAGGCGTTGACGCCCGCGCTCGTCGCGGTGCGGGACTGGGTGCTGTTGTCGCCGCCGTTCAACATCGCGGTGAAGAGGCCCATGATCGTCACGAAGAGGCCCGGCAGCGCCAGCCTCGCCACGGCCAGCGACGGCAGCACGGTGGCGAACGTCCACCCGATCCGCCGCGCGTTCCAGGTCGGCAGGAGCACGAGCAGCACCACGCCCAGACCCACCACGGAGGTCCGGGAGACGGTGGTGATGGCGCCCATCGCGATCAGCACGACCGGCAACCAGCGGCGCATCGCCTTGCGCTCACCCCCGTGGAATGCCTGCTGGAGGGCGAACGGCAGCGCCAGGGCCATGACGGCGGCGAGTTCGAGGGTGTTCGCGGCGGTCGCGGTGGGCCGGACGAAGGCACCCCTGGTGACCAGTTCCTGGGCGCCGCTCGACATCCCCGGGATCTGGATCCAGGCGGTCAGGCTCGTCCCCAGCACGAACTCGCCCAGGGCGACGACCGCGATGACGGTGCAGCACCGCACGAAGACCCGCAACAGCCGGTCGAGGTGGTCGTAGTTCCGGATCGACGTGGCGAGGAGCACGATGGACGTCCACACCAGGAGCTGGATCAGCCCCCGATCGGCGGCGCTCACCTCCAGCGGCTCCGCGTCCCGTCGGGCGGCGGCGACGTAGCTGAGCAGCACGGCCACCGCGACGCCGAAGAGAGCGAGCCGGGGCGCCCGGGTGAACGGCGCCGGCCGAGCCCGCCGCATCAGCCAACTGGCCAGAAACCACACCAGGCCGACGAGGACGAACAGGCTCGCCACCGTCCCGGTTGCCCCGATGCCAGGGAAGACCAACCGGGACGGCACGAGCATCAGGAAAACGACGTAGAGGGTCAGCAGCGAATGGGGTCCGAGGCTGGCGAGGCGCTGCTGGGAGAGGTAGACCCGGCTGGCTCGCCGCGGCGCCGGGACCGCGGCGGAAAAACTAGGTTCCGTTAAGCCGGTCGACATTCTGGCCTCTGTGGTGGGACCTCTCCGAGGACCGGTACGTGGTGGACGGCGGCCCCGACGGCGAGGCTTTCCACGCCCCGCTCTCCGGCCGCGGAGCCGGCCCCGTCCCGGGCCGCCTGAGGATCACCGTCTCGTCGGCTCCGCCGCGATTGCCGCGACCCTCGACGCCGTTCGTGGCCACCGCGGGCTTTCCCTGGGCGGCACGGTCGTCCCGCTCGGGGTTCGGCGGCCGCTGCGGGGGCCGGGCCGGGGCCGGTCGGCCGGGCACGTTGGCGGAGCCGCCGGCAGCGACCGGGGCGGGCGCGGCGGCGGCGGCCAGCTCCTGGCGTCGCTGGCGGGACCGCGCCAGGCTCTCCACCACGAACGTCAGCAGCAGGGCGAGCGCGGCGGTGCCGCCACCGGCCGCGATCACCAACTTGAGCTTGTCCTTGAGCTGCGGTTCGGGCTTCTGTGGCGGGATGATCTCGGTCATCCGGATCATGTCCCGCTCCTTGACGTCGTTCTCCGACTGGATCTTCGCCAGCTTGGCCTCGGCGTACCGCGCGATCGTCGCGGTCGAGGCGAGCAGGTGGGCCTGGTCCGTGCCGGTGATGGTGAAGGTCAGGAAGGGTCCCTGCGCGCCCTCGGCCAGCCCGACCTCGAAGTCCTCGGTCACCCCCATCTTGAGCAGCTCCGCCTGGGCATCGGTGGATTGGAGGCTGCGACCGAGGAAGTCGGCGGTGGCGACCAGGGAACCGTTGAAGTTGAGGAACGGGTTGTCGTTGTGCTCGCCCGGCGTGGCTGCATCGGTCGCGACCGGCGAGCTGAGCAGGCTGACGGTGGTGGTCGACTGGTACGAGGTCGGCACCAGCACGAAGGCGGCAATGCCGAGCCCGACCGCCAGGACCATCATCGGCAGGAGGATGTACCAGCGGGCGCGAGCCACCGAGAGGATCTCGCCTAGGTCCACGACGCCCCTCCAACTTCTCTAGGACGTCAGTCGTCGGTAATTGAAAGAGCATTCCTCGACACCGGGGACGGTTCCGCGCCGAAGGTCGAAGTCAAGCTATACAGACCGGAGGCACGACGGCTACCGCCGATCCGGTCGAGTTGCTTGCTGCATTCGTCCATGCCCCGTGGCATCCTCCACGCCTGAGTCGTCACACAGCATAAGCGGCGAGCGGACCAGAAAGGACCCGAAGGGCGTGTATATGTCTGATGTCTTGGCGACGCTGCGTCGGCGGTGGTATCTCGTCGCCACCGGCCTGGTGGTCACCGCGCTGGCCGGCCTGGGCGCGCCCCAGGTCACGCCGCGTTACCTCGCCTCGGAGGTCGTCGTGATGCAGCCGCCGGTCTCGCCCTACGCGCCCAACCCGATGACCGGGCTCTACCCGTCGATTTCGATCACCGGAGCGGCGGTGGCGCAGCGGCTGAGCACGCCCGACGCGAAGGCGCGCCTGCGGACGGCGGGAGTGACCGGTCCGTACGCTTTCCAGCCCCGCAACACCGGCACCAACCAGGAGCCCCGGTACGTGATCGGCTCGATGACCATGACGACGATCGCATCCGACGAGGAGAGTGGGCTGCGCGCGCTCGCCGTGCTCAGGGACGCCTTCGAGCAGGAGCTCAAGAGCTTGCAGGACCGGTGGAAGGTGGCTCGGCAACTGCGCATCACCACCGCCGTCCTCGTCCCGCCGAGCGCGACGTTGCAGCCCCACTCGCCGTCACGGGCCCTGGTCGGCGCCGGGCTGCTCGGCGTCATCGCGACCCTGGCGGTGACCCTCTGGACCGACGAATTTCTCCGCCGCCGCGGCACGCGCCGATCGGTGAACGTGACCCGGTGACCGATCGTCCGCATCAGAGTTGCCGACGTTGCCGCAGGTCAGGGCCAGGAAACGGGCACATTCGGTGAGTCCTCTGTAAACATCCCGACACGCCGGGCGACCCAACGGTTGATTGTTTACTCAATCAGCGGCGGGGAGCGTACGCAGGGAATCAGCTCGAACGTGAACCGAGGTGACCCGGACGTGATCAATTCCCGGCCCCACATCACCATCCTCGTGGCCAACCTTCCCGCCGAACGCGATCGCCGAGTCATCAGGGAATGCCTGAGCCTCGAGGCATATGGCTTCGACGTCACCGTCATCGCGCCACGTGGCGACAAAAGCCTGCGCACTTTGCCGGGCAGTCGGAGCACTCGGCTACGCCCCTATCCAACCTTTGTCTACGGCCACGGGGTACTTTCGTACGGCGTCGAATTCGCCTGGTCGTTCCTCTGGATCGCCGTCCGCCTGCTGGCCGAGGTGCTCGGTGGACGGGCGCACGCGGTGCAGGTGTGCAACCCGCCCGATGTCTACTGGCCGCTGGCGCTGCTGCTGCGGGCCCTGGGCCGCCCTTGGGTCTTCGACCACCACGACCTATGCCCCGAGGTCTACGCGTCCCGCGTCGGCACCCCGAACAAGTGGGCCTTCCGGGTTCTCCGGGCCTTCGAGTGGCTGACCCTGCATACGGCCACCGAGGTCGTGGCCACCAACGAGTCGTTCAGGGACAACGCCGTACGGCGTGGCGTCTCGCCGGCACGGGTGACGGTGGTCCGCAACGGTCCGACCCGGGGGGAGGTCGCCGAGCCGGGCGAAACCACCGACCCGGCGGATGGCCGCCAGGCCGACCAGAAGGTGGTCTATCTCGGTGTCTTCGGACCACAGGACAACGTGGAGGGAGCCGTGCTGGCCGCCGAGCAGTTGATCCGTCGCCGCGGGCGTACCGGCTGGCGCATGGTGCTCGCCGGCGACGGCGAGAGCATGCCGGCGCTGGCCAGGCTCGCCACGGACCGGGGCCTGACGGACGTCGTGGAGTTCACCGGTTGGCTCGACGGTGTGGCCGTCGACGAACTGCTGCGCACCGCGACGGTCGCGATCCAGCCCGACCTGCCGACCCGGATGAACGAACTGTCCACCATGGCCAAGACCGTCGAGTACCTCGGCCGTGGTGTGCCGGTCGTGGCGGTGGACCTCCTCGAGACCCGTCGCAGCGTGGGTGAGGCCGGCGCCTACGTCCCCACCGGTGCACCGGAGGAGTTCGCCGAGGCCATCGACGAGCTGCTGGACGATCCGGCTCGCCGGGCGCAGATGCGGGCCGTCGGGCTGGCCCGCTTCCGGGAGACCCTCGCCTGGGAGCACCAGGCCGACGCCTACGTCGCGGTGTGGCGCCGGCTCCTCGCCAAGCGACTCACCGACGGCGTTGCCACGCCCGCCTCCCCCGCCGGCGCGGTGGCCGGACCGGCCACGCGGGCGGGCGACGCGGCGCCGGCCGAGCACCACCCGTCGGCGGCGACCGAGGACCGGGTAACCACGCGGTGACCAGCATCGTCATCGCCGCCCACAACGAGCGCGCCGTCATCGGCCGCTGCCTCGATGCCCTGCTGGCCGAGGCCGCGCCCGGCGAGTTCGAGGTCACCGTCGTCGCCAACGGCTGCACCGATGAGACCGCCGCCATCGCCGCCGCGCGACCGGGGGTACGGGTCGTCGAACTCGCCGAGGCCGGCAAGCCGGCCGCCCTGAACGCGGGGGACGAGGCCACGCGCGGATTCCCGCGCATCTATCTCGACGCCGACATCGTGCTCTCCACACAGGGGGTACGGGCCGTCGCCGCGGCGCTTGACGGACCGCACCTGGCCGCGACGGTCCGCCGGGAGCTCGACCTAACCGGCCGGCCGATACTGGTGCGCGCCTACTTCAGCGTCCACCGCCGTTTGCCGGTCTTCCGGGACGGTCTCTTCGGGCGCGGCGTGATCGGACTGTCCGAGGCCGGTCGGCATCGCTTTGACCGGTTCCCGGCGCTCGTGGCCGACGACCTCTTCCTCGACTCCTTGTTCGGGGCAGCCGAGAAACGGCAGGTCGACACGGTGAGCTCACGGGTGGCGACCCCGCGGCGCACCGGGGACCTGGTGCGCCGGCTAAGCCGGGTCCGCAGAGGCAACTCGGCCATGCGTGCCGCCGCCGGCCAGGGCCAGGTCGGGGCGCGCGTCCACCCCGCGGCCCGCCTCTCCTGGCTCCGTGACGTGGTCCTCCCCCGGCCCTGGCTCGCCCCGGCGGCGCTCTGCTATGTGGCGATCACGGTCCTCGCCGCGCTATCCGCCCGGAGCCACGCTGAAGGCGCGGCCGGTTGGGGGCGCGACGACTCGTCCCGACAGGAAGAGGCGCATGCCCCAGTCCGACGGTAGGCACGTGCCGACCGGCACCACGGTCAACATCTGCTTCCACGGCATCGGCGAGCCGCGCCGGGACCTCGAGCCCGGCGAGGAGCGCTACTGGATCCGGCCGGACCAGTTCCACGCCATCCTGGACGACCTGCTCAGCTGGCCGTCGGCGCGGATCAGCTTCGACGACGGCAACCTCTCCGACGTGCGGATCGGTCTGCCCGGGCTCACCGCCCGCGGCCTGTCGGCCGAGTTCTTCGTCCTGGCGGGGCGGCTCGGGACGGCCGGCAGCCTGGACGCAGACGACGTACGGGAACTGCAGGGTCACGGCATGACGATCGGCACGCACGGATTGCACCACCGCTCGTGGCGCGGAATGGACGAGCAGACCACGTACGACGAGCTCGTGACGGCCCGGTACCGTCTCGTCGAGGTGGTCGAGCAGGACATCACGACGGCCGCCTGCCCGCTCGGGCAGTACGACCGGCGGGCGCTCGGCGAGCTCCGGCGGCTGGGCTACACCGCAGTCTTCACCAGTGATCGCCGGCCGGCCAGGCGAGCGGCATGGCTCCAGCCGAGATTCAGCGTCCGCCGCGACGACACGCCCGCCACTCTGCGGGCTGCCGTCGGGGCCAGCCGAGGCTGGCCCCGACGGATCCGGGGCGAGCTGGTGAGCGTGGCCAAGCGCTGGCGGTAGCCGGCGTCACCCGGCGGAGTGCACGGTCGCCGGCCCCGGCACCTCCCGGATCTTCGCGGGCCTGAGCAGGTCCCGCGCTGCTGCCCGGCTGGTCTGCCGACCGAGCAGGGCGCGGCTGGCCTCACGAGCCAGGAGCACGAACCAGTAGACCGCGGTAGACGCCAGGCCGTGCCGACGGCGGTAGAGGCGTACCCGATTGAGCGTGAGCAGCGCCCACAGCTTCGGCGAGTGCCGGGAGTCACCCTCCAGGTGCACGGCGCGGGCACCGGGTACGAAGCGCGTGACGAGACCCGCGTCCCGGGCCCGCAGGGCGAAGTGGGTCTCCTCCGAGTAGAGGAAGAAGGACTCGTCCCACGGGCCACACCGCTGCCAACACTCTCGACTGATCAGCAGCGTGGAACCCTCGGCCCAGTCGGTGACCGTCTCCCGGGCGTACCGGCGATCGTCGGTCACCACCTCGCCGATCACGGCATAGCGGCCGGCTCTCCGAGCCCCGAGAATGGCGTCCCCGAGGGCCCGCAGGATGGTGGGTTCGCGGCGCAGCGTCGTGATGAGCGCGCCGACACCATCCACGATATGCGGCACCGCTATGCCGGTGCCGTTCGTGCCGAGGGCGGCCAGCAGGGTCTCGACGCAGCCTGGCCGGAGCCGGACGTCGGGGTTGAGCACGAGCACCGCCGCGTGCGGCGGCGCCGCGGCCACGGCCGCGTTGATACCGGCGGCGTAGCCCGCGTTGCGTCCCATCTCGACCACGGTCGCTTCGGGCGCCAGGCGACGCAGGGCCGCCACGGTGCCGTCGGCGGAGGCGTTGTCGGCGACCGTGAGGTGCCAGGACAACCCGCCCAGCCCCGGGCCCAGTGCCGCGAGGAGATCAGGCAGCAGCCGCTCGCTGTTGTAGGTCACCACAACGACGGCAACCCTCACCTCGGTAACGCTCATCAGGTGCTCCCATCCATGAAATGCCGGGTGTCACCGCTCGTGCAGCCTGGCGCGGAGACCGCGCAGGATTCGGCCCGTCCCGCCGCTGCGGAGTCGAGCCCCGACGGCGCCGGTGCGCACCGAGCGCGCCAGCGCGAATTGTGCCCGCCGGGCGCCGGCCACCGCCCACGACCGGCCGACGCGTCCCTCGGCCACCGGCACCTCGTCATTTGACAGCCGGCTCTTGTAGAGCGCCTCGGACTTGCCGAGGTCGATGTGCTCGATCCCATCGGCCGCACCGGCCTCGGCCATGCGGAGGCAGAGCAGGATGCCGGCGGAGTGCCGCGCCAGGTCGACGTCGTACGCGGGGAACCAGTAGGCGAGCACCGACCGGCTCCGCAGCCCGAGGTGGGCGGCGACGGGCTGGTCTCCGGCGTAGAGCGTGGAGACGACGGCCCGGCAGCCGGCCGCGGAGGACTGGGACAACTCCGTGAGCACCGCCTGGATCCACGGCGTCCGGAACCGGTCGTACTGCTGCGTCCGGCGGTACTGGTCCGACTTCCAGCGCCGCAGCGCGAGCATCACGCCCTCGCTGCGGTCCTCCCACTCGAACCGCTCCTCGCCGAGCTCGCGCACCATGCGGCGCTGCTTGCGCAGCGCCTGCCGAATCAGGTTCCCGTCGGTCATCCGGTCGTCGACGTAGCTCTGGTAGCCCTTCGACAGGTCGATGATGGGAGACCCGGCCACCCGAGCCTGGTACGGCGCGAAGGGTGCCTGATCGGCCAGCAGATGGTCGAACTCCCACACGGCCAGCCCGCACGCCTTCAACAGCCGGACCGGGTCCCAGTCCAGGCCGGGACGGTGCACCAGGCCTTGACAGTCGGAGATGCCGGAGCCGATCGGCACTCCGATGACCCGATGCCTCACCTCATACGGGAAGAAGCCGACGCTCTTCGGGCCGTCCTGCAGCACCGCCACCCGGGCAGTGGGGCGGCTACGACCGACCGCGAGGGCGAATTCCGGGGCGAGGAAGGGATTCTGCAGCCTCGGCTGGGACTCCTGCATCTGCCGCCACTCGGTGACCTCGGCCGGGCCGAGGTCACTCGGACGGACAACGGAGATCTGCATCGGTCGCCTTTCCCGGGACAACGCTGTTTTCGCCGCGGTTCATCGTGCCCGCTCCCGACGCAAAGGTGAACCGGGGCCGGTGTCGGTTAGCCGTCTGCGCATGTGGACCTGTGGTGGCCCGTCGGCACCGTTCGGACGGCCGGGCCCAGCCGTCGGTACGCTCCGGCGCTTCACGGGCGGCCAAGGGCCCGGTACTCCCAACCCGCCGCTTGCCATCGGGCCGGGTCCAGGGCGTGCCGGCCGTCGGCGATACGCGGCCTCGCCACCACCGTACGCAGCGCCGCCGGGTCGATTTCCCGGAACTGCGACCACTCGGTCAGCAGCACCACCACGTCCGCGCCGGTCGCCACATCGAAGGCGCTGTCACCGTATTCGAGCGCCGGATACGCCCGGCGCGCGTTGGCCATGGCCACCGGGTCGAAGACCCGCACCCGTGCCCCCGCCCGGTGCAGGGCGCTCGCGACGTCGAGCGCGGGCGCGTCCCGGATGTCGTCAGAGTTCGGCTTGAACGCCGCGCCCAGGGCCGCCACCCGGACCCCGCGCAGGTCCCCGCCGGCAAGATCGCGTACCAGGTCCACCATGCGTTCCCGGCTGCGCTGGTTGATCCCGTCCACCTCGCCCAGGAAGGCCACCGCCCGCCCCACGCCCAACTCCTCGGCCCGGTGCATGAACGCGCGGATGTCCTTGGGCAGGCACCCGCCACCGAAGCCCAGCCCCGGACGCAGGAACCGGCTGCCAATCCGCTCGTCGAGTCCCAGGGCCGTGGCCAGGTCGTGGACGTCCGCGCCGCTGGCCTCGCACACCTCTGCCATGGCGTTGATGTACGAGATCTTGGTGGCCAAGAAGCCGTTCGCCGCGACCTTGACCAGCTCCGCGGTCTGCGGATCCGTCACCAGCACCGGGCAGCCCTGGTCGACCATCGGAGCGAACACCTCGCGCAGGCGTCGCTCGGCCCACCGGGAGGAAACGCCGAACACCAACCGGTCGGGACGCATCGTGTCGTCGACGGCGAAGCCCTCACGGAGGAACTCGGGGTTCCAGGCCAGCTCCACGGCATCGCCGGCCGGCGAGACGGCGTGCATCAGGTCGGTGAGCCGGGCAGCGGTGCCGACCGGAACCGTGGACTTGCCGACGACCAGCGCACGTCGGTGCAGGCCACGGGCCAACGTGATCAGCGCCGCCTCGACATGCCGCAGGTCAGCCGCGTACGAACCGGCCCCCTGCGGGGTCCCTACGCAGAGGAAATGGACGTCGCCGAAGTCGGCCGCCTCGGCCAGGGACGTGGTGAAGCGCAACCGCCCCGAATCCAGCGCCTTCGCCAGCAACTCGGGCAGCCCGGGTTCGAAGAAGGGCACCTCGCCCGCGGCCAGCCGCTCGATCTTGTTCGCGTCGACGTCGACGCCGAGCACCTGGTAGCCGAGCGCGGCCATGCACACCGCGTGGGTGGCCCCCAGGTAGCCGGTGCCGATGACGGTGAGCTTGGGGGCAGTGCAACCCACCGGTTCGATGCACCCGGTGTCCATGGTTTCCTCCAGACGGATCAGGACGCGACCGACAGCGCGTGCGCCAGTCGTGCGATGACGGGGTGCGGCGCGGTCAGTAGGCTCCGGAGCTCCGGACGACGGCGCTCAGCGTGCGGACCAGGATCACCAGGTCCATGGTCAGCGACCAGTTCTCCACGTACGACAGGTCGAGTCGGATGGACTCCTCCCAGGACAGGTCCGACCGGCCGGAAACCTGCCACAGCCCGGTCAGGCCGGGCTTGACGACCAGACGCCGGCGCATGTCCGACGGATAGTTGGCCACCTCACCCGGCAGCGGCGGCCGCGGTCCGACCAGCGACATGTCGCCCCTGAGCACGTTGACGAGCTGCGGGACCTCGTCCAGCGAGAGCCGGCGCAGCCAGCGCCCGACCCGGGTCACCCGGGGGTCCTGGCGCATCTTGAACAGCTCCCCGTCGGTCTCGTTGCGGTCGAGCAGTTCCGCCAGGCGTTCCTCGGCGTTCACGTACATGGTCCGGAACTTGTAGATGCGGAACGGTCGGCCGTTCTTGCCCACCCGCACCTGACGGAAGATGGCGGGCCCGCCGGCACCCGGGCTCATCCGGACCAGCACGGCGATCGCGAGCAGCACCGGGGCGGCGACGATCAGCAGCAGGAACGCCGACACCCGGTCGAAGACCGCCTTGACGACCCGCCGGCCGCCCTTCAACCGAGGGTGCTCGACGTGCAGCATCGGCAGGCCGTCGACGGGTCGGACGGTGGTGCGGTCGCCGGCCACGTCCACGAGGTTGCTGGCGACGATCAGGTCGACCTCGTCGCGTTCGAGTTGCCATCCCAACCGGCGCAGGGCGGATCCCGCCATCTCGGGACAGGAGAGCACGACGATCGTGTCCGCGCCCGCGCCCGTGACGGCCGCCGGAACGTCCGCGAAGGTGCCGAGGATCGGCGGCAGCCCGCTGGCGCGTGGCTCCGCGGTTGCCACCGGCAGATGCGGGAGACAGGCGCCGACCACGCCGAGCCCGTGGTAGCACTCGCGGCGCAGCCTCCTGGTCATCTCCGCGACGGCGGTTTCGTGCCCGACCAGGATCACCCGGTGCAGCCGCTCACCGCGGGCCCACGACCGGTGAAGCTGCTGGCGGACCAGGTAGCGCATCGCGACGCCGGCGACGGTGACCAGTGGCATTGCGATGATCACGTAGCCTCTGGCGAGTCGGAAGTCGAACGCGAGGGAGACGACCGCCAACATGGCGGTAACGGCGAGACCGGTTTGGAAGACCCGGACGTACTCATCATTTCCTACGAATAGATGGCGCGATTCATACGCTCGGTTGAGGGTGAGCGCCAGCACCCAGGCGAACGGCAGCGCAAGGGTGAGCCAGAGATGACCACGGTTGTACGGCTCCGCCGTCGCCGGCCCGAATCTAAGGCTCAGCGCCACCCCGGCCGACCCGGCACTGGCCGCGAGGTCGACGAGGCAGAGTGTGGCCACGTAACGGGACTGCCATCCAGTCCGCAGTGGATTGACCGAATGGCCTATCGGCGCCCACTCACCCTGCCGCCTAGTCGTGTCGTCAATGACCTGCGCGATTTCTACCAATGCACACCGCCCCACGTACACGGGCCGACCAGCCACACCCCTGCGGCTCGTCGTCCGGCTCGAGTTGGTGGTACCCGCGAAGACTATGCGTCCGGGATCCCCTTCCCAGAGGCGTAGGCGGGACCGACTGAGGTGAGCATGCTGACCACGGACTCAATGCGCCAGCATCGTGTTCGGCATTTCTGAGCCAAAGTCGAATTGCCGACTACGCACGCGCTGACTGGCGGCCGACCGCATACCGAACCGGCGTTTCACAATGGCCGTCCAGTTGCCCTGGTCAACCGAACGAGGCGGCGGTGACACTTTCGGACGTTGTCAGAATCGTTCGGTTTCCGGTCCCCAGGTGACCCTTCGCGGCCGGTAGCCTCGCGCCATGCGCGGAATACTTCTCGCCGGCGGCACCGGAACGCGGCTGTGGCCGATCACCCGTGCAGTGTCCAAGCAACTCATGCCAATCTTCGACAAGCCGATGATCTACTACCCCCTGTCCACATTGATCATGGCGGGCGTACGCGAGATCTTGATGATCACCACACCCGAGGATCAGGACCAGTTCCGTCGCGTGTTCGGTGACGGGGCCCAACTGGGGCTGCGGCTGGAGTACGCCGTACAGCCACGCCCGCAGGGAATCGCGCAGGCCTTCCTCGTCGGCGCCGACTTCATCGGCGCCGAATCCGTGGCCCTGGTGCTCGGCGACAACATCTTCCACGGCGTCGGGCTCGGCCGGCAGCTCGCCGGTCACGGAGACCTCGTCGGCGGTCGGATCTTCGCCTACCAGGTGGCTGACCCCGGGGCGTACGGAGTGGTCGACTTCGACGCCGACGGCAGAGTGCTCTCGATCGAGGAGAAGCCGGCGGGGCCGAAGTCCCGCTACGCCGTGCCCGGGCTGTACTTCTACGACAACCGGGTGGTCGACTTCGCCCGCAAGCTCACGCCCAGCGCCCGTGGCGAGCTGGAGATCACAGCGCTGAACGAGATCTACCGAGAGCTGGGCGAGCTGTCCGTGACAGTGCTGGACCGGGGCACCGCCTGGCTGGACACCGGCACCTTCACGTCAATGATGCAGGCCGCCGAGTTCGTCCGGGTCATCGAGGAGCGCCAGGGCATGAAGATCGGGTGCGTCGAGGAGGTCGTCTGGCGGGCAGGCCTGATCGACGACGACCAGCTGCGGACGCTGGCCGAGCCACTGTCCAGGAGTGGATACGGCGACTACCTGCTCGGCCTGCTGGACCAGCACCACCGCCGGGAGGTACGCCGATGAAGATCCGGCCGTTGAGCATCGACGGGGCCTGGGAGATCAGCCCGCAGCAGCACGGCGATCCGCGCGGGTTGTTCCTGGAGTGGTACCGCTCCGACCGGCTCGCCGCCGTGGTCGGCCATCCGCTGCGGCTCGCCCAGGCCAACCTCTCGATCTCCGCGCACGGCGTCGTCCGTGGCATCCACTTCGCCGACGTGCCCCCCGGCCAGGCCAAGTACGTGACGTGCGTCCGGGGGGCGGTCATCGACGTGGTGGTGGACGTCCGAATGGGCTCGCCGACGTTCGGGCGGTGGGAGGCGGTCCGTCTCGACGACGACGACCGTCGCGCGGTCTACCTAAGCGAGGGCCTGGGACACGGCTTCTGCGCGCTGACCGACGATGCCACCCTCAGCTACCTCTGCTCCACCAGGTACAACCCAGCCGCCGAGCACGCCGTGCACCCGCTCGACCCGGAGCTGGCGATCAGCTGGCCGACCGAGGCGCCGCTGCTGTCGGCGCGGGATGCCACGGCGCCGACCCTGGCCGAAGCGCGGGCAGCGGGCCAGCTCCCGGACTACCCGACCTGCCGGTCCCAGCTGGCCGGCCGGACCTCCGGTACGACGCCCGCCTCGACGGAAGGAAGTCACCCGTGAGAATCCTGGTCACCGGCGGAGTCGGATTCATCGGGTCGGAGTACGTGCGCATGCTGTTGGCCGCGCCGGGCAGCACCGGCCCGAGGGACCCGCAGGTCGAGCCGACCGCCGTCACGGTGCTGGACAAGCTGACCTACTCCGGAAACCCGCAGAACCTGGCGCCGGTGCGGGATGACCGACGGCTGCGGCTCGTGCCGGGTGACATCTGTGACAGTGCCCTCGTCGACGAGGTCGTCGCCGACCATGACGTGATCGTCCACTTCGCCGCCGAGTCCCACGTGGACCGTTCCATCGAGGGCGCCGCGCCGTTCGTCGTCACCAACGTGCTCGGCACCCAGACCCTGCTCGACGCCGCACTGCGGCACGGCACGCAGCGGTTCGTGCACGTCTCCACCGACGAGGTGTACGGCTCCATTGACGAGGGCTCCTGGACAGAGACCTGGCCGCTGTCGCCGAACTCCCCGTACTCGGCTTCCAAGGCCGGCTCCGACCTGCTCGCCCTGTCCTACCACCGCACCCACGGCATGGACGTGGTGGTCACCCGCTGCTCCAACAACTACGGGCCGTACCAGTTCCCCGAGAAGATCATCCCGCTGTTCGTCACCAACCTGCTCGACGGCGGCACGGTGCCGCTCTACGGCGACGGCGGGAACATCCGCGACTGGCTGCACGTGCACGACCACTGCCGAGGCATCGCGCTGGTCCAGCACAAGGGCCGTGCGGGTGAGGTGTACAACATCGGCGGCGGCACCGAGCTGACCAACAAGGAACTCACCGGCCGGCTGCTGCAGGCGTGCGGCGCCGGCTGGGACCGGGTCGTACCGGTCGTCGATCGCAAGGGCCACGACCGCCGCTACTCGCTGGACATCACCAAGATCAGCGAAGAGCTAGGGTACGCCCCCAGCATCGACCTCGAGCGCGGTCTGGCGCAGACCGTGCGCTGGTACCGGGACAACCGGGCCTGGTGGGCGCCGCTTAAGGCGGCCAACAGGCCGGCCGTCGCCGCGTGAGTCGCCTGCTGGTCACCGGCGCCGGCGGCATGCTGGGGCGGGATCTGCTGGCCGCGCTGCGGCCGCGGGACGACCTGTCGGTCACCGCCACCACCCGCGCCGACCTCGACATCGGCGACCCGGACGCGGTGCGGGACGCCGTCGCCGGGCACGACCTCGTGATCAACACCGCGGCGTGGACCGACGTCGACGGGGCCGAAGCCCGGGAGCAGGCCGCCACCGCCGTCAACGGCGACGCGGTCGCCAACCTGGCCAGCGCCTGCGCCGCGACCGGGGCGCGGATGATCCACATCTCCACCGACTACGTCTTCCGAGGCGACGCCACCGAGCCGTACCCGGAGGACGCCCCGACCTGTCCGGTCAACGCGTACGGGCGCAGCAAACTCGTCGGAGAGCTCGCCGTGACCCGGTTGCTCCCCGACGCCGGCTACGTCGTGCGCACCGCCTGGCTCTACGGCGCGCACGGGCCCAACTTCGTCGCGACCATGCTGCGGCTCGCCGGGGAACGCGAGCGGCTCGACGTGGTGAACGACCAGCGGGGGCAACCCACCTGGTCATACCGGCTGGCGGAGCAGCTCGTCGCGCTGACCGGCGCGGCGCTGGCCGGCCACGCCGCCCCCGGCGTCTACCACGGCACCGCCTCGGGCGAGACGACCTGGTACGGCCTGGCACGCGCCGTGTTCGACCTGCGCGGCCTCGACCCGGACCGCATCCGGCCGACAACCAGCGACGGTTACCGGCGGTCCGCGCCCCGTCCGGCGTACAGCGTCCTGGGCCACGACCGCTGGCGTGCGGCGAACCTGCGGCCGCTGGCGGACTGGCGCTCGGCCCTGGCTGAGGCATTGGCCACCGGTCGGACCCGTTAGGCGGGCAGCTCCAGCAAATACTCCTCGACCTCGGCGCCGCGGCCGTTGGCGTACCCGTGGTCCTCGCCAACCACCACGAAGCCGCACTTGCCGAGCACGGCGAGGGATGCGGCGTTGTCCTTGGCGGCGCGGGCGTGCACCGGCCGCTGCGGCAGCTCGCGCAGCAGCGCGGCCAGGGCCGCGGTGGCGTGGCCCCGCCCCCAGCGGGCCGGGTCGATCCAGTAGGTGACCTCGGTGCGCTCGCCGTCCGGGAAGGCGCTCACGTGGCCGACCACCGCGCCGTCGACCTCTGCGGTGCGGACCAGGATCTCCGGGTCGGTGAGCACCCGCGCCCAGTGCCGGGCGAACTCCCGGTGGTCGGCCGGGTCCGCCGGGCCGAACGCGGCCACGTCCGGTCCGGGCGCCAGCGCCGGAGCAGGCGCTCATCGAGGCGAGCGGCCAGGCCGGGCTGCTGGTGGTCGGCTCGCGGGGGCGGGGCGGCTTCGCCGGTCTGCTGCTCGGCTCGGTGAGCCAGGCGGTGGTGCAGCACGCCAACTGCCCGGTGCTGGTCGTCCACCGCCACGAGAGGTGACCGCAGCCCGCCGGGGTGGACGCCCCGGCGGGTGCGGCGGTGGTCAGGACTCGGTGCGGTTGAGCAGCTGCTCGAAGCTGGTGGTGAGGGCGAACGGATCGGCGGGGCCGGCCGCCGGCGGGCGTTGCCGGACCTGCTCGGCCAGCTCGCGACCGGCGCGGTCGATGCGGGCCCGCAGCGCGCCGTCCGCGCTGCCGGCGGACCAGTCCTCCGGGGCGGCGAAGACCGCGGTGGGCATCACCACGGCGTGCAGGTAGCTGAACATGGGCCGCACGGCGTGCTCCAGGGAGAGCGAGTGCCGGGCGGTGCCACCGGTGGCGCCGATCAGCACCGGCCGGCCGATCCTGCCCCGGGCGGTCATGAGCGCAGGAGCTCAGCATCAGCCGCCGCCGACGTGGCGGAGGACGGCCAGGACGCGGCGGTTGTCGCTCTCCGAGGACGGCAGACCGAGTTTCGCGAAGATGTTCGCCACGTGCTTCTCCACGACTCCGGAGGTGATGACAAGAGCCGCCGCGATTCCGGCGTTGGATCGTCCCTCGGCCATCAGCGACAGCACCTCGCGCTCGCGGGGGGTCAGCGACGCCACCCCGGCCGTGTGCTGCCCGGCCCGCATCAGGTGGCCGACCACCTCCGGATCCAGCGCGGTGCCGCCGGATGCCACGCGGGTCAGCGCGTCCACGAAATCGGCGACGTCGGCGACTCGGTCCTTGAGCAGGTATCCGACGCCGGTCGGCCGGTCGGCGAGCAGGCGGGTCGCGTAGCGGGTCTCCACGTACTGGGAGAACATCAACACACCGACGTCGGGATGGTCGCGTCGGATGTCGATCGCGGCGCGCAGTCCCTCGTCGGTGTGCGTCGGTGGCATCCGGATGTCGATGATGGCTACGTTCGGCATGCTGGTGGCGATCGCGGACCGCAACGCATCCGCGTCGGCCACCGCCGCGCACACCTCGAAACCGCGGTCGGTGAGCAGCCGGACCAGCCCTTCGCGCATCATCGCGGCATCCTCCGCGATCACCACCCGCATGTCGTCGCCTCCGTTCACACGTGTGTGGGCAGCTGGATCTCGACCCGGGTCGGACCACCGGTCGGACTGTGTACACGCATCCGGCCGTCCACGACGGCGATGCGGCGGGCCAGGCCGGACAGGCCGGGGCCGTCCGGGTTCGCCCCGCCGATGCCGTCGTCCGTGACGGTCAACATCAGTTGCTCGCCGGATCGGACGACGCCGAGCCCGATACGGGTCGCCCGGCTGTGTTTGGCCGCGTTCGCGAGCAGTTCGGAGGCGCAGAAGTAGGCGACGGTCTCGATCGCGGGCGCCGGGCGGTCGGGCAGCTCGACGTTCACCGCGACCGGGATGGCGCTGCTCGTCGCGAGCGTCGCCAGCGCGTCGCCGAGACCGTTGTCGAGGACCGGCGGGTGGATCCCACGCACCAGGTCGCGCAGGTCGGCGAGGGCATCCTTCGCTCCGCGGTGGGCGAGCGCGACCAGTTCGCGGGCCTGTGGGAGGTCGGGTGGCGGGCCGTCGACACCGAGCTTCTCGGTCGCCATGCCGAGGTTCATCGCCAGCGTGGCCAGCCGGATCTGCGCGCCGTCGTGCAGGTCCCGTTCCAGCCTGCGCATCATCGCGGCCGCGTCGTCGATCGCGCGGGCCCGGGTGACCTGCAGTTCGCGTACCCGCTCGGCGAGCCGACGCGGACCGAGCAGCCGTCGCATCGCGGCAAGGTCCAGGTTCGTACCGGCCCGCATCAACCACGGTGCGACCAGCAGCATGGCGAGGCCGGCCGCGGCGATGAGGAACGTTCCGGTGAACGTCCGCGTACCGATGGCGCCGAACGGCGTCAGCGCCCACACCGGTCCGAGGCGCGTTCCGGCCGGGTGGTTGCGAAACAGCGGCCACCACACCGGGTAGCTGAGGTTGACCAGGCCGAACACGTAGCAGAACGCGCCGTAGCCCTCCGGGATGGCCAGTGGCACCTTGAGTAGGCCGTAACCGACGGCGCGCCAGCCCGGTCCGTCGGAGACCACGGCGCTGATCCGCTTCGAGGGCCGGGGCGGCGGCGCGTCCACGTGCACGTCGAGCAGCCGGCCGGCGAGTGAGCGATGCACGGCTGCCATCGCGCGCCCGATCGGGGCGGCCAGCACGACCAGGAGCACGATGGTGACCGGAAACAGGACCAGGAACATCGGTGCGACGGCAGGTGCGGGCTGTTTGGACATGGCTCCGGTCGCCCAGAGGATGAGGACGCCCAGGGCCGGCACGATCGCCGGCACGCTCAGCACCGCGGCCGCGCTGAGCACGCCGACGACGCAGAACACCGCCCGACGCAGGGCCAGTGTGGTGAACGGAGCACGCAGCGCGGTCATCAGCCCCATTGTCGCTCGTCACGCGTCGCGATGGCGGAGCAGGACGCCGCCGCACAGAATCGCCACCGCCGCGTACCCGCACATGAGCAGCGCGCTGATCCAGCTGGAGAACAGCCCGGGTACCGGCGAGGTCACCGCGATCGAGTTGAGCAGCATCAACAGCGGGACGAAGCGGCCGACCTGGATTCCGCTCTCACCGAACAGGCCGGCCACGATCATCGGCACGAACATCAGACCGAACAGCGTGCCGATCGCGGCGCCGGAGTGCCGCACGATCGTCCCGATGCCGACCCCGATCAGCGCGGTGACGCCCAGGTAGACGCCGGTCAACACGACCGCGCGTAGGATCGCCGGGTCTGCGAGGGATGCGGCCGGGATGGCGGTGCCGCGGATCGCGAGCTGCCCGCCCAGATAGCCGGCGAAGCTCGCGACCAGGCCGACGGTGAGGGCCGCGCCGCCGCACACGGCGACCTTCGCGGCCAGGACGATCCGACGCCGCGGGACGGCGGCGAACGTCGAGCGGATCATCCCGTTGCCGTATTCGCCGGTCACCACCAGGACGCCGAGCGCTCCGAGGAGCAGTTGGGCCACGATGGCGCCGCCGAGGCTGTTGTTCAGGATCTGGGCGGCGGTGGCGACCGGGGTGTGCGATCGGTACCCGAGTCCCACCCCGACCCCGGCCGCGGCCATCGAGACCACCGCGGCGATCGTCAACCACCACGTCGACCGGACGCTGCTCAGCTTGATCCGCTCCATCCGGACCGCGTGCCGGAATCCGTACCTGTTCATGACGCTCCCACTCCGCGATAGTCGGTGGCCTGTGCGGTGAGCCGGAAGAACGCGTCCTCCAGGCTGTCGTCGCCGGCGGCGAGTTCGGCGACGGTCGTCTCGGCCAGCAGCCGGCCGCGACCGATGACCACCAGCCGGTCGGCGGTCAGCGCCATCTCGGCGATCAGGTGGCTGGACACGAACACCGTCCGGCCTTCGGCGGCGAGTCCGCGCAGCAGGTCCCGGATCCAGCGGATGCCCTCCGGATCCAGCCCGTTGACCGGCTCGTCGAGCAGGAGGACGCCCGGGTCGCCGAGCAGGGCCACGGCGACGCCGAGCCGCTGGCGCATGCCGAGCGAGTACGTACCGGCACGCCGCGCTGCCGCGTCGGACATCCCGACGATGCGCAACACCTGCTCGACGCGGGAGCCGGAGATGTCGTTGCTCGCGGCCAGCGCGGTCAGGTGCGCGCGGGCGCTGCGGCCGGGATGGAAGGCCCCGGCATCGAGGAGCGCGCCGACCGTCTTCAACGGCCAGTTCAGGTCCGGGTACCGGACCCCGCCGATCAGTGCCTCGCCGTGGTTCGGGGCATCCAGGCCGAGGATCATCCGCATCGTCGTCGACTTGCCGGATCCGTTCGGGCCGAGGAAGCCGGTCACCACCCCCGGTTGCACCCGGACGCTCAGCCCGTCGACCGCGACCCGGCCGCCGTAGCGTTTCGTCAGCTCACGTAGTTCGATCATAGGAACGACGCTAGGCAACGCCGACGGCGGTCAGAAGCCGGAAACCATCCGACTCCGTCTGGAGGTTTTCCGCCCCCATCAGGCTAGGCCGGTTCGGCCCCCGATGGCGCGGGCAGGTCCAGGACGTACGAGTCGCCGTCGGGGCGGAAGCCGAGCCGGTGGTAGTAGGGGGCGACCATCCCAGGCGGGCTGACCACGCGGTGGAAGCCGCGTTCGGTGAAGAGGCGACTGCGCCGGTAGACGAACTCGCCGGGCGTGAAGTCGCGGAACTTCGGGGTCACGTAGTCCAGGTCTATCTGGGCGACCCCGGGGGCCTCGGCGTGCGACAGCACCACCCCGACCACCTCGTCGGCGGTGACCACCAGGAACGCGGAGCGTCCCGGGGCATCCGGGTTCCAGCGAAAGTCGGGATTGAACCGGGCGATGTCCGGCCCGTGCACCCGCAGTGTGTGCGCCAGGAACTGGTCGCCGACGCCAACCTCCACCACCTGGTAGGTCTGCTCGTCGTGCCGGGTGGCCAGCATCCCGCGCAGGTACCAGATGTTGATCACCGCGAGCACGATGTTCAGCCCGACCATCGGCCAGACCTCGATCGCGGCGTTGTAACCGATCAGCACGAGGCAGCCGACGAGGTTGAGCCCGCGCAGCCGCAGGATGCGTGACTGCAGCAGAGACCAGACCAGCACCGCAGAGCCGGCCCAGCCGACCAGATCCAACCAGTTCACCTGGTGAGACTACAAGTGCGCGAGTACGGGCCAAAGCTGCAAACCCGGTAGTCGTGGTCAGAGCCTCCACGACGATCCTTTCCGAGGAGGCTCTGACCACTGCTGGCGGATTGGTTGGCTATCTCATAGGCGCGGGTCCTCCTGGACCTTCAGGGCGTTGAGGATCGGGTCGCCCTCGCCGATCTCGCGGCGAAGCTCGACCTTCAGATCGCCACCGGCGTGCTCGACGGTGACCGCGTTCACGTCCGCGGTCAGCGCACCCGCCCTCGCCTGCACGTCGTGGTCGTGGAGCACGGCTTTGCCGTCGACCAGAACATCGAAGGCACGCTTGCCGGCCTTGACCTTCTCGATCTCCGCGAAGTCGAGGCCGATTCGGTACTTCCCGGCGGGCGCGTTCTTGAACACGTAGCTGAACGTCTCGCCGGTCCGCTGGGTGCGGAACAGCGCGTCGTCCTCCGTGCCGGCGATGTCGGCCTTGGTGGCACGCGCCTTGCCGCCGACGTAGCCCCACGGCCGCGAGCCGACCTCCTGGTCGGGCGACCAGACGAAGCCGTCGGCACCGACGTACCCGGATCCGCCCACGTCGACGCCCTTCCAGTAGGCGGAGGTCGCCAGGCGGACCGGCTTGAGCCGAGCTTCGCCCTTGCCGGCGTTCGACGCCACGAGCACGTCCCCGACGAGCACGCCGGGCTCGACGTCGGCGTTGTCGGCCGTCGCCGTGACCGTGGTGGACTCGCCGACCGCGAGCTTGACCGTGCCGGTTGCGGCCGCGCCCGTGAGGGTCAGCCACGGAAGGTCGGCGGCCTCGTGCCCGCCGTCGCCGGTGCGTTTCTGCTCGCTGATCCGCACCTCGAGCGGGGCGGAGCCGGTGTTGGTCACGGTCACGTCGGCCGTCGCCTTCTGGTCCGGGCCGACGAGCCAGTCGAGGTCACCTCCGGTGACGGTGGCGACGCCCGCGGTCAACGCCGTGTCGATCACCTCGGCCTGATCCTTCTTGGCGATGGTCACCGGGCGGCTGGCGGTGACATAGTTCGGCACCGAGACCTCCACGGTGTTCTCGCCGACCAGCGCCTGGGCCTTCCACCGGCCCTTTGCGTCGGCCGTGATGACCCGGTCACCGCTCGGCCCTCTGAGCGTGACGATCGCGCCCTCGATCGGCTTGCCGTCGTTCGCGTCGGTGACCGTGCCCTCGATCGTGCCCGACGCCGGGAGGGTGTACTCCAGCCCCAGGCCAGCCTTCAGAACGGGCTGGTTGAAGGAGTACTGGCTCGCGGGGTTGCGCGTCAGGCTCTCCAGGCCGACCGTCGCCGACGACCCGCGGGTGACGGGGTTGTCGCCGCCGACGCCGTCGCCGTACCCGATCTGGATCCGTCCGTCCTCGATCAGGGTGACCGAGAAGCTCACGCGAGCCGTCTGGTCGCTGTAGAAGGTGGCGTTGCGCCACTCGATGACCTCAGCGGCCAGCCCGTCCACCTCGGTTTTGCCGAAGTAGATGTCCGCCTGGTCGTCGACGACCAGGTCGTCCCAGAGCGGATAGATCGCGTCGAAGGCGTATGGCGACGGCAGCTCCGTGTTGTTCCCCACGGCGCTGGCCTGGTCGAAGATCAGCTGGCCGTTCGTCGTCACGCACACGCCGTCCCAGGCCGTGTCGTAGAACGGGAACAGGAAGCTCGAGTCGAACCACAGCACGCCGCAGACGTCATCGCCGTGCCACCCGGACACCTCCGTGCCCTGGCGGTAGAGCCCGTCGGTCACCTTCATCGAGTACGAGCGACCGGCGGGGGCCACCGGCACGGGGCCCGGCTCCGGCTGCTCGGGCTGGGGCTCCGGCTCCGCCTTGTCTGCGCGCGGGTCGAGCGTCACACGCAGCGCGGCAATGGTCGGGGCCCGTAGGCCCTTCGAGCCCCGCAGCTCCACGGTCAGCGGACCGCCCTCGTGCTTCACGACGGCGGTGCGCCAGTCGGCGGCGTTCGGCCCCACGGCCGCGGCCGGGTCGTACGCGTACTCCGTCAGCGTTCCGTCCACGAGGACGTCGAACACCCGCTTGCCCTTGGCCACCTTCTCGATCTCGGCGAACCCGAGATCGATCGCGTAGGTGCCCTTGGGCGCGTCGGGGAAGCTGTAGAACAGCTGCTTGTCCGGCGTGGTGCGCTGCGACTGGAACAGGGCGTCGTCCGTCGTGCCTTCGATCCCGGCCTTCGTGGAGGTGACCTTCGTCTTCCCCTCGTAGCCCCACGCCTTCTTGCCGGCGGCCTGGTCGCCGGACCAGGTGTAGCCGGAGCCGTCGGTGAACTCTGAGCCGCCGGCGTTGATGCCGACCTGGTACTTCGTGGTCGTGAGCGTCACGGGGACGTAGGTCTTGGACTGGCGTCCGGAGTCGGACCTCACCACGATGTTCGCGCCGAGGACTCCGGGCGTGGCGTCCTTTGAGGAGATCGAGACCTTGACGGTCGTCGACTCACCCGGGGCAAGGGTGCCGCCGGTCGAGGAGAGCGACAGCCACGGCAGGTCGGTGATCAGGTCGTCCTCGACGTCGACCAGCACGACGTCGTCGGCGACCTGGTCCGCGGCCCACAGCGCCCCGGTCGAGTCGGTCTCGAGGCCGCCGCCCTGGCTCACCTTCTGGCCCGGGAACCACCACGCGTTCACCAGCGAGCAGTCGTCGGGGTCGACCTGCAGCAGGCGGGTGGGCCTGTTCGAGGTGAGGTCGGTGTACCAGATGGTGTCGGACGCCTGGTTGTAGGCCAGGCCCATCACCTCGGGCAGCGGCGGCGCGCAGAAGGACAGCAGCGCACCCGCATTGTCGTGCGACGTCCCGGCGACCGTGCCGATCATGCCGTTCGCCCGGCCGCCGACGTAGAACACGTCCTCCGTCGGGTTGTAGGCGAGTCCGGTCAGCTGCAGCGTGGACCAGTCACCCTTGATCTGCCGGGTCTCCTTCCCGGTCTCCCGGTCGAAGCAGTGGATGTAGCTGGCCGGGCTGTCCTCCATCTGGCACATGTCACCGGTCTTGGTGTCGAGCGCCATGTCGAACGCCCGGTACGCGGGGTTCCACGACGCGTCGAAGACCTTCCCGGTCGGCTTGCCCGTCACCTTGTAGGCGGTGTTGGTCCGCGCGTTGTAGTCGTGGACCCAGACGTCGCCGTCGTACCCGACGCCGGAGGGCTCCTTCTCAGCGATCGTGCCCGGGATGGCGATCCGGGTGATGACGTCCCCGCCGGAGGTCGGGCCGACCTTGCCGGCCGCCTGTGCTTCCGCGGCCTTCGCCGTCGCAGCCTTGCCGTCGACGTTCGACGGCTTCATGCCGCTCGCACCGGCCTTCCACGTGGTGAGGTCGATCGTGCTGTCCGCACCCTTCCCGGTGCGCCCGGTGGCGCCGGCGTCGTCAAGGTCAGGGTGGCGCGCGGCCTCGCCCAGGTTGTACGTGAGTGGGGCGGAACCGTTGTTGGTCAGCGTCAGCGAGCCCACACCGTTCTGGTCGGTACCCAACAGCGCGTCGAGGCCGTCAGCCTTCAGGCCGGCGACACCCGTGGTCAGACGCGCGTCGATCTTGGCCTTCGCGTAGAGCTTGTCGAGGGAGAAGGGGTATGCCGCGGTCGTGTAGTTCGGCGCGTCGACCGTCATGGTGTAGTCGCCAACCGGAAGCTGGCGATGCACGATGCCGGTGCCGTTGGTCGTGACGGTCTCGACGAGCCCATTCTTGTTCGTGAAAGAGACCTTGGCCCCGGCCACCGGCAGCCCGTCGTTCTGGTCAACGACGGTCGCGTCGAGGTACCCGAAGTCAGGCATGTCGTAGGTGACGATCATCTCGTCGTGCAGCACCGGGGCGCTGTCGGAGAACCGGATGCCGTCGACGCCGGCCCAGCCCTGCATGCCGGTGATGGCGTGCGCGCCGGCGGTCACCAGGTCGTTGGTCCCGATGCCGTCGCCGTACCCGAAGATCACCGTGCCGGAGCGGGTGAGCGTGGCCGAATAGTTGACCGGCTCCGTGTACTCCGACCGGGTCGGATAGGCCCAGAGTTTGGCGTTGCGGAACTCGACGACGAACGCGTCCTCGCCGTTGACCTTGGTGGCTGCCGTGAAGACTCCCCCGCCGGGGGCGAACTCGACGGGGGTCTGGACGTAGAACGGGAAGATGCCCGCACCGCCGCTGCCGGGTCCGGTGCCGGTGTCCGGGGAGATCACGCCGCGCAGGCTGATACCGAGGGTGTCGTGGCTGCCGTTGTAGAGCGCGATCGGGAACGGCAGCTTCACCGTCGCCCACACGCCGCTGGTGAACGCGACCGGGTCGGTGCCGCGCAGGTACTCGCCTTCGGAGACGGCGCAGCTGTAGCCGCCCTTGTCGACGACGAGCCCGACGGGGATCTCGCGCGACTCGTTCTGCGCGCCGACGGTCAGCGGGACGGTCGTGGGCGAGTAGCAGGCGTTGGGCTTGATGTTCAGCGTGTACCCGCCCTCGGGGACAGCGGCGATCGTGAACGCGCCGTTGGCATCCGTGCGTACCGGCTTTAGCGGCGTGTCCTTGACAGAGACGTCGGCGTTCGGGACGGGCTGTTTCTTGTCGTCGACGACCCTGCCGCTGATGTCGTGCTTCGCGGCGGCCGTGAGCGGCAGCTTGACGGAGGTGTCCTGGCCGAGGGAGATCGTGACGTTGGCGGTCGCGGTCAGGTAGCCGAAGACCTTGGTGCTGAGCTGGTAGTCGCCGACCGGGAGGTTTGTCGTGAACCGGCCGTCCTTGTCGGTTCCGATCGACCGGCTGAACGGTCCGCTGATCGTCACCTCGGCGGCGGGGACCGGGGCGCCGTTGGCGGTGACGACACCGGTGAGGGTGCCGCCCTGCCGGGGCGCGAGCTCGAGCAGGCGGACGAGGTCGAGCCGGCCTTCGCCGTACTTGTTGTTGAAGGCGGCGGTGCCGCCGCACTCGGTGTCATCGACGTCGACGGCCGACTCGGCGAGCAGGCGGCGGGTCTCCTCGACCTGTCCGATGAGGGTCGGGTCATAGCTCCACAGCGCCGCGACGGCGCCAGCGAGGTGGGGAGCCGCCATCGATGTGCCGGACATCTCGGTGTAGCTGTTGTTCGGGTAGGACGACTGGACGGCGACGCCCGGAGCGGAGATCTCGGGCTTGATCCGGCCACCTTCACCCTCGCCCTTGCGGGAGAACGACGCGAGCGTGCCGCTCGAGTCGTACGCGCCGACGGAGTAGGCACTCTCGGCGGAGCCGGGCGAGGAGACGGTGTCGCAGGCCGCGTACGGCGTGGTGTTGCCCGATGACCAGGCGCTGAAGATGCCCGCGGCGCTCCAGGCCTCGTCGATGGCCTGGAAGAAGTCGTCGAAGTTGTGCTCGACGGTCTGGCCCCACGAGTTGTTGATGACGTGGGGGCGCTTGGACGGGTCAGGGTTGTTCCCCTGGACGTCGGTCGGGGCGAGCAACCACCAGCCGGACTGGAGCAACGACTCGACGCCGTTGCTGTCGCAGCAGCCGTTTGTCGCGATCCACTGCGCGTCCGGCGCGACGCCGACGTGGTTGGTGCCGTCGTCGCCGACCATGGTGCCCATGGTGTGCGTGCCGTGTCCGTTGTCGTCGCACGGTGCGCCGGTGCACGTGCCCCGGGTGGCCATCCAGTTGTAGTTGTGGTCGACGGTGCCGTCGGGCTTCGTGCCGCGATACTGGTGCATCAGAGCGGGGTGGTCGAATTGGACGCCCGAGTCGAGGTTGGACACGGTGATGCCCGCACCGGTGGCTCCCATGGCCCAGGCCTGGGGGGCGTGGATGGCGTCCAGACCCCACGTGGCGGTGCCTGCCTCGGCGGCGGCCTTCGGGGCGGCGGGGCGGGCAGCCTGGTCAGCTGGGCTCTTCTCGTCCACGGGCTCGACCAGCGCGACCTGTGGCGACGCGTGGATCTTGGCGACCTGCCCGACCGAGGCGACGTCGAGCGCGAGCTTCTGCGTGCCGCCCTTGACGAGCACGGCGTTGACGAGCGGGTAGGACGTGTACTTCACGCCCGCCGCGTCGAGCTCGGCGGAGACGGACGCCGCGGAGGCCTTGGCCGAGGCCTTCAGCGCGTCGTAGACGAACTGACCGCGAGTGGTCCAGTCGGCGATCTTCTTCGCCGGCGCGAGGTCGGCCTTGGTGTCGAACGTGATCCAGAAGTCGGACGCCGGCTCCGTGCGGAAGCGGTCCTTCAGGTTCGACGCGATCTTGTTGGCGGCCGCGCCGGGATCCGGCTCAGCGGCGGACGCCGGTGATGGCTGGATCATGCTCAGGCCGACCGCTACGGCCAGCGAAGCCGCGAGGGCTTTGAGTCTCATATGGGTCCTTTGACCTACAGGGGTTGATAGGGGTCGTGGTTCTTGTGGTCGTCGGCACCGTCGGCACCGTCGGCGTCGGGGGCGTCGGGGGCGCTGACGCGCGGCTCGCGGGACAGCTCGGGTGGTGGCTGGTGCTCGATGGCGGAGTCGTCACGCGCGACAGGTCGCTCAGGCATGCATTGCCGTCGGGCTATGGATCATGGAGTCATGCTCGGGGGGGACGAGTGTCCGTCGCTATCCAGTGGATACGTCAATTTTCACGACGGGTCGTCGAGGGAGTCCTCTTCTGCGAACACTCCGGCCTCCACTGCCTTGACCGCGAGCGCGGTCCGGGAGGTCACCTTCAACTTGCGCATCGCCGCACGCAGCTGTTGATCCACCGTGGCCGGTGACTTGGCCAGAATCCGGCTGATCTCCCGGTTGGTCATGCCGGCGACAACCAGTCGGACCACGTCGAGCTCACGAGGTGAGAGCCGGTCGCCGTACCCCCGTCGACCGCCGCGCCACAATCGCGGGACCTCGGCGCCGTGTTCGCGAAGCCGCTGTGCGACACGGTCCGCATCGCCGCGGGCTCCGAGCCTGAACAGTTGCTCGTACTGTGCGGCCAGCAGCTCTCGGCCCTGTTCGATCTGGCCTTGCGCCACGAGTGCCTCGGCTTGACGCTCGCGGGCGAGCATGGCGTCGTAGGGGCGCGGCAACGCGTTCCAGGCGCGCGCCGCCCGGTCGTATGCCGTCGCCGCGCGGGCGTGGTCTCCGGCTGCGGCGAACAGCAGAGCACGGCATACGGTGAGGGCGGCGCGAGGCGCAGGCGCCGTACGGCCACGCAGTCCTCTGGCGAACTGGTCGCCCAGGCGTGCAGCGGCCTTCAGGTCGCCCGCGGCGAGGTGCGCCTCAATCCGGGCGGGGACGAGGTCCGTGGCCCAGACCCAGATGCCTTTTCTCCGGACGGTGTCCATCGGCTCGTTCGTGATCTGCAGCGCCCGGCCGCTGTTTCCGTCCGTCAGCCACAGTCTGGCCAGCGCAGCGGCGGCCTCCATCGTGTCGTCGGCTGCGCCGAGACGGGCAGACTCCTCGAGGACCAGCCGGAACTGCTCCTCCGCAGCGCGCCGCCGTCCGGCTGCGGCTGCCAGCCGGGCCGCGAGGCGAATGCTGCCGAGGTAGTACGCCGGCCGGTCTCGGTCGGCATCGGCGAGTGCCGCGCTTCGCTCCGCGAGACCCTCCCACCGGCCGGTGAGCCACGCCAGGTTGGCCTGTTCGAGTCGGACGTTGTGTTGCAGCCGGAACGCCTGCTCGGCCTCGGCAAGGCGCATGGCCACGGCGAGGTGTTTTTCCGCGTCGGCGTACCGACCCCAGATCAGTGCGCCGGTCCCGACATTTGCGTGGATGCGGGCCACGTCGAGACGCTCCGCCGAGGTCGCGCCGTCGATGGGCAGGTCAGCGACGACGTCCCAGGCCTCCTCGTCGCCGAGCATGAGCAATGCAGCGGCTTGGTTGCCGGCCAGGTTCAGCCGCTCTGCGGGAGAATCGAATTCGGCGGTCAGCTCAGCGGCGCGATCCAGCCAACGCCGATGGGTCGACGCCGGCCACGGTCCCGCATAGGCCCATCCTAGATAGGTCATTGCCCGAGCCGCCTCGACCGGGTCATGGTCGAGGTTGGCCACCGCTTGCTCGAGCTCGCTGAGTGCGGCCTGCGCCTCACCCCCGGTGATCAGGAGCCGACCCAGGGGGTTGCGGATCTCGGCCTGCTGGCGGGCGGAGAGACCGGGGGTCTCCAGCACCGAGCGCAAGGTACGGATCACGCGGTGGTAGACCTCGTCGACCGGTTCACGACGGCCCAGTGCGGCAACTCCGGCGATGCGCGCGACTCGTGCCCGATCCGTCGGCGGCAACACGGCCCACGACAACAGATCGACCAGCAAGTCGACCGCCTTGGTGTGGTCACCCGAGGCCATGGCCAGCTCGGCACCCTGCTCGGCGTACCGCGCCCAGGACTGCGTCTCGCCCGCCTCACGGAAGTGGTGGGCAAGGCGTGCGACAGGCGGCGGATGGATGTCCTCCAAGGCCCGGCCGGCCAGCAGGTGGAAGTGTCTGCGGTCGGTCAACGGGATCGCTTCGTAGACAGCCGTGGCGGCCAGCACATGCCGGAATCGCCACTGGCCGCGGTCGTCTCCGTCCAGGACGCCGGCGCTGGCCGACTCCGCGATAGCGCCGCGACACGCAGCTGGTGACAGACCGGCGGTCACCGCGATCGTGGCCACCGATGTCCGCTCAGCCAACGTCGCCGCCGCTCGCAACACCTGCTGCGCCGTCGGCGACAGACGGCCCACCCGCTCCCGGGTGGAGTCGCGCACCGTTGGCGGCACCTGTAGCTCGCGCAGCTTCAGCCGGACCCACTGTCCGTCGCGGAAGACCAGGTCGGCGCGGTCGCACATGAGGCGAACCGACTCCTCCAGCGCCAGAGGAACGCCACCGGTCCGCTCGTGCATGAACGTCGTGAACTCCTGCGATATCGGGTTGCCGTCCAACATCGAGGACACCAGCGCTGCCGTGTCGTTGGGTCGCATCGGCGCCAGGGCGATCCTCAGCTGGGTCACGCCAGCAGGCAACCGGGACGTCAGCCGCAGCAACAGCGATCCGACGTCCACCTCCTCCGGCCGATAGGAGATCACGAGGCTCGGCCCGTCCGATTGCTGTCGGGAGGTGACGAACAGCAGGAACTCCAAGGTCACCTCGTCGGCCCAGTGCGCGTCCTCGAGCACGAGAACGTCGACACGCAGGGCCCGCAGCAGCTCGTCCAGGGCGCGGAACAGGCGATGCCGTGCCGCCTTCGCATCGTCCAAGGGCGGCAGTGCGGGCGGCAGGTCCGAGGACCATTCAGGGAACAGGGGCCGTAACGCACCCGCAAGCTCGGTGAGCCGCAATCGCGACACCGGGCGGTCGATCCCACGGAACGCGTCGACGATCGGCCCCAACGTCAGCGACTCGCGAAGCGGTGGGCACACCGAGACCAAGGCAGTGCGCTGGTCCGGCGCGGCCAACCACTCTCGCAGCAGTCGGCTCTTCCCGATCCCCGCCTCGCCCTCTACCAGCACGATCGCCGGTGGCCGGGCCAAGGCGGCCCTGAGCGCCGCCAGCTCCCGATCACGACCCACGAAATCCGGCGTAGAAACCGTCGGTGAAGCCCGGTCGTCCTCGGGCGAGGGGTCGAGCATGCGTGATGATCTCGCTTTTCGATGCTCGTGCGCAAGTAGCATCGCGGCGACTGAAGGCCCTCGCGCTCGACCTGTGCGGCACCCCGCCGCACCCACACCTGTTCGCCAGCCTGCCCGACACCGGACGTCAGACGCTTCCCACCACCGCCGGATACAGGCCGGACCTATCGGGAGCTGACGCGGCAGGGCGCAGGCCTCACCGAGGCCCGGCGCCGCCGCGGCAAGACCGACGCCATCGATGCCGAAACAGCAGCTCGAGCAGTCCTTTCCGGCAGAGCTACCGCCCTCGCCAAGGCAGGCGACGGCCATGTCGAGCGGATACGGCTGTTCAAGCTGGCCAAAGCCTCGGCCACCAAATCACGAGCGCAGGCCATCAACCAGCTCAAAGCCGTCCTCGTTGACGCCGACCCGGCGCTGTGCGACTCGATGACCGGGCTCAGTAGCCCCAAGCTCATCCGCCGATGCGCCGACCTGGACCCGGGCCAGCCGGACATCACGATCATCACCGAGTGGCTCTGACCGGCTTATGCAACACGCCTTAGTGCCCACCCTGCTCAGGGGCGTCGGCGGGCAGCTCCAGCAGCCACTCCGCGACCTCGGCGCCGCGGCCGTTGGCGTACCCCGAGTCCTCGCCGACCACCACGAAGCCGCACTTGCGGAGCACCGCGAGCGACGCGGCGTTGTCCTTGGCGGCGCGGGCCCACACCGGCCGGGGCAGCTCGCGCAGCAGGGCGGCCAGGGCTGCGGTGGCGTAACCCCGACCCCAGCGGGTCGGGTCGATCCAGTAGCTGACCTCGGTGCGGTCACCCACCGGGAAGGCGGTGACGTGGCCGACCACCTCGCCGGCGACCTCGACGGTGCGGACCCGGTTCGCCGGGTCGGTGAGCACCCGCGCCCAGTGCCGGGCGAACTCGCGGTGGTCGGACGGGTCGACGGGGCCGAACGCGGCCATCCGGTTGGCCTCCGGATCCTGCTGGTGCAGGAAGAACTCGACGAGGTCGTCCTCGCGGACCGGGCGCAGCTGCACGTCGGAGGTCATCGGCCGAGGGTACGCGGCGGGACCTCCGGCCCGCCGACCGTACCGTCCGGCGGGGGTACCTGCGGACCGGTGCGTCTACTGACTCGGGTAGCCGTACAGCTCCAGCAGCCGGCCCCGCGACGCCTGGAGGCGGTCCACCACGACGGCCATGAACCGGAGGGTGACCTGCCGAGCCAGGGCATCATCGGATTCGATCAGCCGCCGAACACCCTCAGCCGCGAACTCGAGCGTCGTGGTGCGGCGCACCGCGACCGCGCCGAACTGCCACCGGTACGGCGGGAAGATCCAGGACCAGCCGAGCACTCCGCCCGCGCCGATGGGCTCGATGCCGACGTCGCCCCGACCGGGCACCGGGAAGTCCAGCGCCACCTCTCCACCGGAGATCAGCCAGAACCGTTCGGCCGGCTGTCCGGCGCGGAACACCCGGTGCCCGGGGTGCCACACCACCGGTCGGGCGTACCCGGTGAGTCTCGGCAGCCACTCCTGCGGCAGGCCGGCCAGGAAGGGATGCTCCCGGAGCAGATCCAGTGGGGTCATGGTGCGGTCCCTTCCGTCGCGGCGATCGGTCCCTGCTCCATCCGACTCCTTTCGGGTACACCGCGCGAGGGCCATTGAGTCCCGGGCCCCACGGGCGCAACGCCTCTGCCGTGCGTGATTCCGCGGCGGGAGGGTGGGACGAGGCGGGATCCTTCCGCTGTTCCCTCGTCCGCGCCGGCCCCTTCCCGGCCGGCGCGGACCCACGCCGGACCGGGCGTGACACCGCGTCCTGCGCCGGCCAGACGGCGCGTCCCGGCACCGCGGCGGTGGTGCGCGGTCGACAATGACCTGACCGACCCTGGGAGTGCCGATGAACCGACCTGTCGTGGTGGGTGTGGACGGATCGCCGTCCAGCCTCGTCGCCGCCGAGCACGCGGCCCGCGCCGCCCTGCTCCGGGCCCGGCCGCTGCTTCTGGTGCACGGCTACCTGCACCCACTCGGGTACGGCGTGCCGCTCAACCCGTACGACCTCGGGGTGCCGGCGCCCTCCGAGGAGGCGCAGAAGATGTTGGAGCGGACGGCGGCCGACCTGACCGACCGCTGGCCCGGCCTCACCGTCGAGGTGCGCCAGATCGCCGGCGGCCCCGGCGCGACGATGGTCGAGGAATCCCGCCGGGCCGAGCTCGTGGTGGTGGGCAGCCGAGGGATTGGCGGGTTCGCCGGCCTGCTGCTCGGGTCGGTCGGCGCGCAGGTGGCCGCGCACGCGCACTGCCCGGTGCTGGTCGTGCGCCCGGATGAGCAGCCGATCCCGATGGACGCGCCGGTGCTGGTCGGCGTGGACGGGTCGGAGTCGTCCCGGCTCGCGGTGGGGTACGGCGCCGACGAGGCGGCACGTCGCGAGGTCCCGCTGGTGCTGGTGCATGTCAGCCCGGCGGCCGGCGACCGGTCGGTGCCGGACGGGGTGGAGGAGTCTCAGGCCGCGTACCAGGCCGAGGCGGTGCGGCTGCTGGCCGACGCCTCCCTCACCGTTCGGGCGGAGCATCCTGGCCTGCTGGTGCGAGAACATCCGGTCCGGGCGGCCGGGCCGGCCCAGGGGCTCATCGAGGCGAGCGGCACCGCGTCGCTGCTGGTCGTGGGCACCCGGGGCCGGCACGGATTCATCGGAATGCTGCTCGGCTCGGTCAGCCAGGCGGCGATCCAGCACGCGCACTGCCCGGTGCTGGTGGCGCACCCGTACGACCGGGCGGGGTGACCGGGGCGTCGTCGGCCCGGCCGAGCATCTGCAGGAAGTCGGTGGTGAGAGCGAACGGGTCGGCCGGGCCGGTGGCCGGTAGTCGACGCTCGACCTGGTCGGCCAACTCCCCGGCCGCACGTCTGATCCGGGCCCGCAGCGCGCCGTCGGCGGTGCCGTCGGACCAGTCCTCCGGGGCGGCGAAGACCGCCGTGGGGACCACGACCGCCCGCAGGTAGCTGAACATCGGGCGGACGGCGTGCTCCAGCGCCAACGAGTGCCGGGCGGTGCCGCCGGTGGCCCCGATCAACACCGGCCGGTCGACCAGCGACTCGGCGTCCAGCACGTCGAAGAAGGACTTGAACAACCCGTTGTACGACGCGCTGAAGATCGGGGTCACGGCGATGATCCCGTCAGCACCGGTCACCGCGTCGATGGCCCCGCGCAGTGCGGTCGGCGGGAAACCGGCGAGCATGTTGTTCACCACGTCGTGGGCGTACTCCCGCAGGTCGACGACGCGCAGCTCCACCTCGGAGCCGCGCCGGACCAACTCGTCGCGGGTGGCCGCGGCGAGCTGGTCGGCGAGCAGCCGGGTCGACGAGGGCTGGCTCAGCCCCGCGGAGACCACGGCCAGGGTGCGGTGGGTCATCGCGCCACCTCCGGCGCCTTGCCCGTCACGTCGTCGACGGCGTGGACGGTTTTGTCCTTGGCGCCGCCCGCCGTGGCGACCAGCGACGCGTGCGTGGGCGCCTCCGGCACGTGCGCCGGACGCAGCGCGGCGAACTCCTTGCGCAGCACCGGCACGACCTCCTCGCCGAGCAGGTCGAGCTGCTCCAGGACCGTCTTGAGGGGCAGCCCGGCGTGGTCCATCAGGAACAGCTGCCGCTGATAGTCGCCGACGTACTCCCGGAAGCCCAGCGTGCGGTCGATGACCTGCTGCGGGCTGCCCACGGTCAGCGGGGTCTCCCGGGTGAACTCCTCCATCGACGGCCCGTGGCCGTAGACCGGGGCGTTGTCGAAGTACGGACGGAACTCCCGGACCGCGTCCTGCGAGTTGCGCCGCATGAACACCTGCCCGCCGAGGCCGACGATGGCCTGGTCGGCGGAGCCGTGGCCGTAGTGCGCGTACCGCTCGCGGTAGAGCTCGATCATCCGCTGGGTGTGCTCCTTGGGCCAGAAGATGTGGTTGGCGAAGAAGCCGTCACCGTAGTACGCGGCCTGCTCGGCGATCTCCGGGCTGCGGATCGAGCCGTGCCAGACGAACGGGGGCACCCCGTCGAGCGGGCGCGGCGTCGAGGTGAACGACTGCAGCGGAGTGCGATGGCGCCCCTTCCAGTCGACCACGTCCTCGCGCCACAGCCGGCGCAGCAGGTCGTAGTTCTCGATCGCCAGCGGAATGCCGGCGCGGATGTCCTTGCCGAACCACGGGTAGACCGGGCCGGTGTTGCCACGGCCCATCATCAGGTCCACCCGGCCGTCGGCGAGGTGCTGGAGCATCGCGTAGTCCTCGGCGATCTTCACCGGGTCGTTCGTCGTGATCAGCGTCGTCGCGGTCGACAGCAGCAGCCGCTCGGTACGCGCCGCGATGTAACCGAGCATGGTGGTCGGCGACGAGGGCACGAACGGCGGGTTGTGGTGCTCGCCGGTGGCGAAGACGTCCAGACCGACCTCTTCGGCCTTCAACGCGATGGCGACCATCGCCTTGATCCGCTCATGCTCGGTCGGCTCCCGACCGGTGGTCGGGTCGACCGTGACGTCGCCGACGGTAAAGACTCCGAACTGCATGACCAGCTCCTCGCGTGACTACCGGGTCCGTCGTGGTACCCGAACATTGCGCACAACTTATTTGACGGCGCAACTATTCCGCTGGCGGACGGTTCCCCGGTGGCGCCGGTCACGTCCGCGGCCGGTCACGCCGCCCGGAACGTGACGGAAGGTGTCAGTCACTCGGGGACGGCATGACCGAACGCGCCGGGGGGGCCACCAGCCGCACTCGGATCCTGATGTGCCGCACGCCGGTGGAGACGTCGGCGGCGTACGTGGGGTTCGAGCGGTTGACCGGCTCGCTCGCCGGCCGGGTCGGCGGTTTCGTGCTGCACCACGGTCCAGGCCAGGGCCAAGCCGTCGCCGTCGCCGCCTGGCCTGGACCGTGGTGCCGGACTCGGGCACCGGCGAGCTGCGTGGCCTGCGCGGCGGCGGGCAGATCATCGGTGGCCCGGACGGCGGCCACGCCTGCCTGCTCGACTACGACCTGACCTGACCGCCGCCCGGCCGGCTCAGCCGCCGGCGACCGAGGGCAGCACCTGCACCTCGGCGTCATCGCCGACCGGGGTGGCCAGCCCGCCGGAGTGCCGGCAATCCTCCCCGTCGACGTAGACGTTGACGTAGCGACGCAACTCGCCGCGCTCGTCGCGGATTCGCCGGGCCAGCCGCGGGTGGTCGGCGGCCAGTTCGTCGAGGACCGCCCCCAGCGTCCCGGCCGCGGTGACGCTCAACCGGCTGGCGCCGCCGGCCTCGCCGCGCAGCGGACCGGGCAGCAGCACGGTGACCACCTCACACCGCCGCGGCCCGGACGCTGAGCACGTCGGGCAGGTGCGCCGCCACCAACGACCAGGAGTCGCCCTCGTCGCGACTCGCGTAGACCTCGCCGGAGCGGGTGCCGAAGTAGACCCCGCCCGGGGTGGCGTCGTCGGCGCACATCGCGTCGCGCAGCACCGCCGGGTAGAACGGGCCCTCGGGCAGCCCCACCGACAGCGGCTCCCACTTGCCACCGGCGTCCGCGGAGCGGAACACCCGGCAGCGGTGGTCGGTGGGGAACCGCTCGCTGTCGGCTACCAGCGGGAACGTCCACACCGTCCCGGCACGCCCGGGGTGGGACACCATCGCGAAGCCGAAGTCGCTGGGGAGCCCGTCGGCGATCGAGGACCAGGTGCGGCCGTCGTCGTCGGAGCGGTAGACGCCGTGGTGGTTCTGCGCGTATAGCCGCTCGGGGTTGCCGGCGTCCCGCGCGACCTTGTGGACACACTGGCCGAACTCCGGCCACTCGTCGGGCATGAAGTAGGCGCGGATGCCGGTGTTGCCCGGCGCCCAGCTCGCCCCGGCGTCCTCCGAGCGGTAGACCCCGCCGGTGGACATCGCGACCAGCAGCCGAGCCGGGTCACGCGGGTGGGGCAGCACGGTGTGCACGGCCTGGCCGCCGAAGCCGGCCCCCCACTCAGGGCGGTGCGGATGGTCCCAGAGCGACCGGACCAGCTCGAAGCTGCGGCCACCGTCGGTGGACCGGAACAGCGCCGAGGGCTCGGTGCCGGCCCAGACCACGTCCGGCTCGTCGGGGCCGGCCGGCATCAGCTGCCAGACCCGCCCGAGGGTCGCGCCCGTGTCGGCCGGGAAGGCGACCGGGGCCTGGTCGGGCTCGTCCCACGAGGCGCCGAGGTCGTCGCTGGTGGCCACGCTGGGCCCGAAGTGTGAGCTGGTCACCCCGGCGAGCAGCCGCGGGGTGGGGCGGCGGGTGTCGACCGCGACCGCGTAGACGCCGGTCATCGGGAAGTGTGGGCCGGTGATCTCCCAACTGCGCCGGTCGTCGGCGCTGGTGGCGAGAAACAATCCCTTGGCCGTGCCGATCGCGAGCAGCGTTGCCATGACGTCCTCCGAACCGTCGGTGAGCAGGTGCGGTGATTATGGCCACACCCCCCGACAGATTCGCCAGGGCACACGCCGTGGTCGCTCAGCGCCGGGCGCGGGGCACGTGCCGGCGGTACGCGCTGACCGTCGGGTCGCCGTCCAGCCAGAACCGCCACGGCAGGTCGTGCGCTCCGGTCACGCCGACCCGTGGACCGGCGGCGACCGCCTCCGCCGGCACCGGTCCCGCCGGAGGGCGCAACCGGACCGGCCCGTCGCCGAGCAGGTACCCGCCGTACGCGGCGCGGTCGATGCCGAGCGTGGCGCAGAGCCGAGCCGGCCCCCGGGCCAGGTCCACGTCCCGACGTACGGCCGGTCGGCGGGCCCGTGCCGTGTCCAGCCCGTCGACCACCGCGCCGGCGCGCAGCAGCACCGCGGCGGCCTCCCCCTCGACCCCGGTGACCACGTTCATGCACCAGTGCATCCCGTAGGTGAAGTAGACGTAGGTGTGCCCGGCCGGCCCGAACATCACGGCGTTGCGCGGGGTGCGCCCGCGGTACGCGTGTGAGGCCGGGTCCCCGGCCGTGCCGGCGTACGCCTCGACCTCGGTGATCCGGACGGTGACCCCGCCGGCGTGCAGCAGACAGCCGAGCAGCCCGCGCGCGGCCGGCAGCAGCGGGCCGGCGAGCAGATCCGCCAGCGTCGCCAGGTCGGCGTCACGGTCACCGGGCAGCAGGTCCATGGCCCGACGGTACCCAGCCCACCGCCCGGTCGCCGCAGCCGGGCGCAGGTCTTTCAACAATCTGTTGACAAGGCCTCGTTGATGGGTTGTGATCGGGGTATGACGACGAACGACCCGTTCACCGCGCCGGACCCGGCCCGCGCCCGCACCCACCGCACCCACGAGGCGCTGCAACGGATCAGCGAGCGGCACGCCGGCACCGAAGCCCGACGAGGGCGTTGGGCCCACCCGTACGTGCTGGATCCGTGGGAGGCGGTGGCCCTGGTCACCGCGCTGGCCGCGGGCGGGGCCGAGCGCGAGCCCACGGAGGAGCCGGTCGACGGCGCCGACCTCACCGCCGCGCTGACCCTGCTGCCGCACGTCCGCGCGGAGCTGGACGCCCTGGAGGCCGGCCTGTTGACGCTGGCCCGCGACCGAGGGCTGACCTGGCAGGCCATCGCGTACGGGCTGGGCCTGGGCAGCGCGCAGGCCGCCCGGCAGCGTTACGAGCGGGTCGCCGCCCGCTCGGCCGACCAGACCGGCTGACCCCGCCACCCCTCAGAGGTGGCGACCCGACCGGCACGGCGCGCGCCGACCAGCGGCCGGGCGGGCAGACTGTGCGCACGACGATTCCGGGAGGAGGCACCATGGAGCGCGCGGAGATGCTGGCGTACTGCCTTGCCAAGCCGGGAGCGTGGCTGGACCGGCCGTGGGAGGGCGACGAGGTGGTGAAGGTGGGCAGCCGGATCTTCGCGTTCCTCGGCAACGGGGACGGCAACCCGACCATCGGCGTGAAGTGCGGCCCGACCCGCGAGGTGGCCGACGAGTGGCTGCACCGGCACCCCGACGACGCCCGGGTGATGGCCTACATCGGCCGGTCCGGGTGGAACACGCTGCGCCTGGACGGCGGGATCGACGAGGAGGAGCTCTCCGAGGCCGTCGACGCGTCGTACGACATGGTCGTCGCCAAGCTTCCGAAGCGGGAGCACCCGACGGCCTGAGCCGGCCGCGGCGCCGGAAGCGGGCAGCTCCGGCGCCACGGCGAGATCAGCGCGGGACGACCCGCTCGGTGGCCCACTCCCGCCAGCCGACCAGCCGGTCCGCGGCGGCGGCGAGCTGGTCGGCGACCGGCCCGGGGCCGGTCGAGCCGGGGGTGGTCCGGGCCGCGAGGGCCGAACGGACCGAGAGCACGTCGCGCACCGACGGGTCGAGGTGGTCGCTGACCGCGGCCAGATCGGCGTCGGAGACCTCCTCCAGCTCGCAGTCCCGGACAGCGCAGAGCGCCACCAGACGTCCGGTGATCTCGTGCGCGTCACGGAACGGCACGCCCTTGCGGACGAGCCAGTCGGCCACCTCGGTGGCCAGCGAGAAGCCGACCGGCGCGGCGGCCACCAGACGGTCCACGTGGACCGTCATCGTGGAGATCATTCCCGCCAGGGCCGGGAGCAGCAGTTCCAGCGTGTCGACCGCGTCGAAGGCCGGCTCCTTGTCCTCCTGCATGTCCCGGTCGTAGGTCATCGGCAGACCCTTGAGCATGGTCAGCACGGTCATCAGCCCGCCGACCAGCCGACCGGACTTGCCCCGGGCCAGCTCGGCGATGTCCGCGTTCTTCTTCTGCGGCATGATCGACGAACCGGTCGCGAACGCGTCGTCCAACTCCACCCAGCCGAACTCGTGCGAGGTCCAGAGCACCACCTCCTCGCCGAGCCGGGACAGGTGCACCCCGATCATGGCGGTGGTGAAGAGGAACTCGGCGACGAAGTCCCGGTCGGCGACGGCGTCCATCGAGTTGGCGAACGACGTGCGGAAGCCGAGCTCCTTCGCCACCGCCACCGGGTCCAGCGGCAGCCCGGAGCCGGCCAGCGCGCCGGCGCCGAGCGGACTGATCGCCGCGCGGTGGTCCCAGTCGCGCAGCCGCTCCAGGTCGCGCAGCAGCGGCTGTACGTGGGCGAGCAGCCAGTGCCCGAAGGTGACCGGCTGGGCGTGCTGAAGGTGGGTCATGCCGGGCGCGGCGGTGTCGACGTGCCGCTCGGCCTGCTCGACCAGCGCCTCGGCCAGCTCCACCAGCCGGCTGGCCACACCCCGGGCGTGGTCGCGCAGGTAGAGCCGCAGGTCCGTGGCGACCTGGTCGTTGCGGGACCGGCCGGCGCGCAGCTTGCCCCCGAGGCTGCCCAGCCGCTCCAGGAGCCCGCGCTCCAGCGCGGTGTGCACGTCTTCGTCGTCAACGGTGGGCCGGAACGACCCGGACGCGCAGGCCGCCTCCAGGTCGTCCAGGGCCGCCAGGATCCGGCCCAGCTCTTCGGGGTCGAGCAGGCCGGCGCCCGCCAGGACCCGCGCGTGCGCCCGGGAACCGGCGATGTCGTACGGGGCCAGGCGCCAGTCGAACTGCACGCTCACCGACAGCCGGGCGAGCGCCTCGGCGGGACCGCCGGCGAACCGGCCACCCCACAGGCTCGTCCGGTTGGTGGCGGCGCTGTTCTCGGTCAGGCTCTTGTCGTCCACGCCGCCCATTGTGGGGCTCACTGGCCGGAGTCGCCCAGCCGGGCGTTCCGCGCGGCGGCCATCCGGCTCGGCAGGCCCCACAGCTGCACGAAACCCTTCGCCAGGGACTGGTCGAAGGTGTCGCCGGTGTCGTAGGTGGCCATCCCGAAGTCGTAGAGGCTCGCCTCGGAGCGCCGACCGGTGACGGTGGCCCGACCGCCGTGCAGGGTCATCCGCACCTCGCCGCTGACGTGCCGCTGCGCGTCGTCGATGAAGGCGTCCAGCGAGTCCTTCAGCGGCGAGAACCACAGGCCGTCGTAGACCAGCTCACCCCAGCGCTGGTCGACGCCCCGCTTGAACCGGGCCAGGTCCCGCTCCACGCTGACCGCCTCCAGCTCCTGGTGGGCGGTGATCAGCGCGATCGCGCCGGGAGCCTCGTACACCTCGCGGCTCTTGATGCCGACCAGCCGGTCCTCGACCATGTCGAGCCGGCCCACACCCTGCGCGCCGGCGCGCCGGTTCAGCTCCAGGATCGCCTGGTACGGGGTGACCGTCTCACCGTCGATGGCGACCGGCACGCCGCCGTCGAAGGTGATCACGACCTCGTCGGCGTCGCGGTCCTGCGCCGGGTCGGAGGTGTACGAGTAGAGGTCCTCGATCGGCGCGTTCCAGATGTCCTCCAGGAAGCCGGTCTCCACCGCGCGGCCCCACAGGTTCTGGTCGATGGAGTACGGAGACTTGGCCGACACGTCGATCGGCAGCCCCTTCTCCTCGGCGAACGCGATCGCCTTGTCCCGGGTCCAGGCGAAATCCCGGGCCGGCGCAATGATCTTCAGGTCGGGCGCGAGCGCGTTCAGGCCGACCTCGAACCGGACCTGGTCGTTGCCCTTGCCGGTGCAGCCGTGCGAGACGATCGTCCCGCCGTGCTTGCGCGCCGCGGCCACCAGGTGCTTGACGATCAGCGGCCGGGACAGCGCCGATACCAGCGGGTAGCGGTCCATGTAGAGGGCGTTCGCCCGGATGGCCGGCAGGCAGTAGTCGGCGGCGAACTCGTCGCGCGCGTCGACCACCTCCGACTCGGCGGCGCCGCAGTCCAGCGCACGCTGCCGGATGGCGTCGAGGTCCTCACCGCCCTGCCCGACGTCGACCGCCACCGCGATCACCTCGGCGCCGGTCTGCTCGGCCAGGTAAGGAATGGCGACGGAGGTGTCGAGACCTCCGGAGTATGCCAGGACGACCCGCTCGGTCATGGTGTCGTGCTCCCTTCAACGTTGTCTTCCCTGCGGGCCCAGCCGGCGAGCTTCTCGCCGAGTGCGGCCCCGCCGACGGCCTCGCGGGCCACGACGAGGATGGTGTCGTCGCCGGCGATGGTGCCGACGATCTCGGGCAGGCCCGCTCGGTCCAACGCGCTGGCCAGGTACTGGGCTGCGCCCGGCGGGGTACGCAGCACGGCGATGTTGCCGCTGGAGTCGACCCCGTTGAGCAGCTCGCGCAGCAGCCGCACCAGCCGGGCGGGGGCCGCCTCGGCGTCGCGCAGCGGCCGGTGGCCGTCCTCGGGGATCAGGTAGACCGCCGGCCCGTCGCCGCCGCGCACCTTGACCGCGCCCAGCTCCTCCAGATCCCGGGAGAGGGTGGCCTGGGTGACTCCGACGCCGTCGGCGGCGAGCAGGTCGGCCAGCTCGGTCTGCGAGCGGACGGCCTTGTCACGGATCAGCTCCACGATTCGGGCGTGCCGCGCGGCGCGGGTCAGCGGGGCGGTCACCGGGGCTCCCCGATCGTCGCGGCCCCGGCGCCCACCAGGAACGCCAGCAGCGCCTTCTGGGCGTGCAGCCGGTTCTCCGCCTGATCGAAGACCGCGCTCTGCGGACCGTCGAGCACCTCGTCGGTGATCTCCTCGCCGCGGTGCGCGGGCAGGCAGTGCAGCACGATCGCTTCCGGCGCGGCCTGGCCGAGCAGCTCCTTGTTGACCTGGTAGGGCAGGAACGGGGTGATCCGGTCCAGCCCGTCGTCCTCCTGCCCCATCGAGGTCCAGGCGTCGGTGGCCACCACGTCGGCGTCGCGTACCGCCCGGGCCGGATCGGTCAGCACCCGCACCGACCCGCCGGTGCCGGCGGCGATCTCCGCCGCCCGGCTCACCACGGTCGGATCCGGTGCGAAGCCGGCCGGCCCGGCGACCCGCACGTGCATCCCGGCGGTCGCCCCGGCCAGCAGGTACGACTGCGCCATGTTGTTCGCGCCGTCCCCCACGTAGGTCAGGGTGCGGCCGGCCGTGCCGCCGCACCGCTCGCGCACGGTGAGCAGGTCGGCCAGCAGCTGGCAGGGGTGGAAACCGTCGGTGAGCGCGTTGATCACCGGCACGCTCGCGCCCGCCGCCACCTCGGCGATCCGGTCGTCGCCGTGGGTGCGCAGCACGATGGCCGCGACGTAACGGGACAGCACCCGCCCGGCGTCGGCCAGCGACTCGCCCCGGCCGAAGTGGGTGACCTGGGTGTCCACCACGAGCGGGTGCCCGCCCAACTCGGCGATCCCGACGTCGAACGAGATCCGGGTGCGCAGGCTCTGCTTGTCGAAGAGCACCGCCACCGAGCGCGGCCCGGACAGCGGCCGATGGCCGAACCGGTCCGCTTTCATCCGCGCCGCCAGGTCGAGCACGGTGGACTGCTCGGCGGGCGAGAGATCGTCGTCGCGCAGAAAATGCCGGCTCATGCGGTCGTCCCCGTCGTGGTCGTGGTCGGCGTCGAGATCTTGGAAGATGCCGACCCCTGCAGGGGCGCTTTCGCTCCAAGATCTGCGCTGCCGGCGGCTGCCGGAGCCGCCGCGGCCAGGGCGGCGGGTAGCGCGGCGAGGAAGGCGTCCGCCTGGGCGGTCGTGAGGATCAGCGGCGGGGCCAGCCGGACCACGCCCGGCTGCACCGGGTTGACCAGGAAGCCGGCCTCGCGCAGCGCCTCGCTGAGCACCTTCGCCACCGGCGCGGTGAGCGCCACACCGAGCAGCAGGCCGGCGCCGCGCACACCGGCCACCAGCGGGTGACCCAGTGTCTCGATCCCGCTGCGCAGCCGCTCGCCGACCCTCTTCACGTGATCGAGCAACCCCTCGTTGGCGATGGTCGCCACCACGGCGAGCGCGGCGGCGCAGCTGACTGGGTTGCCGCCGAAGGTGGTGCCGTGCGAGCCGGGGGTGAGCAGATCGGCGGCCCGGCCGAACGCCAGCGTGGCGCCGAGGGGCAGCCCGCCGCCCAGCCCCTTGGCCAGGGTGACCACGTCCGGCTCCACGCCCTCGGCCTGATGGGCGAACCAGTGCCCGGTACGGCCGATGCCGGTCTGCACCTCGTCGAGCACCAGCAGTGCCCCGTGTCGTGCGGTGATCCGCCGCGCGGCGGCGAGGTAACCGGCCGGCGGTACGACCACGCCGTTCTCACCCTGGATCGGCTCCAGGATCACCATGGCGGTCGCGTCGGTGACCGCGGCCTCGAGGGCGGCGACGTCGCCGTAGTCGACGTGGGTCACCTCACCGGGCAGCGGCCGGAACGGGTCGGCCTTGGCTGGCTGGCCGGTCAGCGCGAGAGCCCCCATGGTCCGGCCGTGGAACCCGCCCCGCGTGGCCACCACGTGGCTGCGGCCGGTGCGCCGGGAGAGCTTGAACGCCGCCTCGTTCGCCTCCGCGCCGGAGTTGGCGAAGAAGACCCGGCCGGGCCGGCCGGCGAGCGCCAGCAGCAGCTCGGCCAGCGCGACCGGCGGCTCGGCCACGTAGAGGTTGGAGACGTGCCCGAGGGTGGCGACCTGCTTCGAGACGGCGGCCACCACGGCCGGGTGGGCGTGGCCGAGGGCGTTCACCGCGATCCCGCCCACCAGGTCGAGGTACTCCCGGCCGGCGTCGTCGACCACGACGGCGCCGGCGCCGGAAACCAGCGCCATCGGCGGCGTGCCGTAGTTGTCCATCATGGACTGCGACCAACGCTGTACGAGCGTACTCATGACGGAACCGAGCCTTCCTTGTTCGCGACTGCGGGGCTCGCAAGCTCACTCCTCGCGCTCACGACCATCGTTCCGAACCCTTCCGAGGTGAACACCTCGAGCAACGTGGAGTGCGCCACCCGACCGTCGACGACGTGCGCGGCGGGGACTCCCCCGCGCACCGCCCGCAGGCAGGCCTCCATCTTCGGCACCATTCCCGACTCGAGGCTGGGCAGCAGCGTGGCGAGGTCGTCCGCGGCGATCTCGGAGACCAGGCTGGTGGTGTCCGGCCAGTCGGCGTACAGGCCGGCCACGTCGGTGAGGACGACCAGCTTGCGGGCCTGCAACGCGACGGCCAGCGCGGCGGCGGCGGTGTCCGCGTTGAGGTTGTGCAGCACCCCGTCGGCGTCCGGCGCGACCGTGGAGATCACCGGGATCCGGCCGGCCGTGATCAGGTCGGTCACCGCCGACACGTCCACCGACTCGACGTCGCCGACCTGGCCGACGTCGACCGGCAGCCCGTCCACGTACGCCGGGCGGCGCACCGCGGTGAACAGCCGGGCATCCTCGCCGGAGAGGCCGACGGCGAAGGGCCCGTGTGAGTTGATCAGCCCGACCAGTTCCCGGCCCACCTGCCCGACCAGCACCATCCGGACCACGTCCATCGCCTCGGCGGTGGTCACCCGCAGGCCGCCACGGAACTCGCTGGCGATGCCGAGCCGGCCCAGCATGGCGGAGATCTGCGGGCCGCCGCCGTGCACCACCACCGGCTTGAGACCGGCGTACCGCAGGAAGACCATGTCGGCGGCGAACGCCCGCTGCAACTCGGGGTCGGTCATGGCGTTGCCGCCGTACTTGACCACCACCGTGGAGCCGGAGAAGCGTGCCAGCCAGGGCAGCGCCTCGATCAGCGTCTCCGCCTTGACCTGGGCGCGGGTGAGGTCGGTGCTCAGGCTCATGTGGAGTACGCCGAGTTCTCGTGCACGTACGCGTGGGACAGGTCGTTGGTCCAGATCGTCGCGGCCGACGTGCCGGCGTGCAGGTCGATCCGGATGGTCACGTCCCGCCCGGTCAGGTCGACCTTCGAGCGGTCCTCGGCGGCGCCGCCGCCCCGGCACACCCACACCCCGTTGACGGCCACGTCCACCCCGTCCGGCTCGAACGCGGCGGTGGTGGTGCCGACCGCGGCGAGGATCCGCCCCCAGTTCGGGTCGTTGCCGAACAGCGCGGTCTTGACCAGGTTGTTGCGGGCCACCGTGCGGCCCACCTCGACCGCGTCGTCCTCGTCGGCGGCGCCGACCACGTCGATGGCGATCTGCTTGGTGGCGCCCTCGGCGTCGGCGACCAGCTGCTGGGCCAGGTCGTGGCAGGCCGCGGTGACCGCGGCGGCCAGCTCGGCCGGCGTCGGCTCGATGCCGCTCGCGCCGCTGGACAGCAGGAGCACCGTGTCGTTGGTCGACATGCAGCCGTCGGAGTCGACCCGGTCGAAGCTGACCCGGGTGGCCGCGCGCAGCACCTCGTCCAGCATCGCTGGCCCGGCCACCGCGTCGGTGGTCAGGACGCAGAGCATGGTGGCCATCCCCGGCGCGAGCATCCCGGCGCCCTTGGCCATTCCGCCGACCGTCCAGCCGCTGCCCCGGGCCACCGTGGTCTTCGATCGGGTGTCCGTGGTCATGATGGCCTCGGCGGCGGCGGTGCCGCCGTCGCGGGACAACCCCCGGATCGCCGAGCGGACGCCGGGCAGCAGCTTCGGCATCGGGAGTCGCTCACCGATCAGCCCCGTGGAGCAGACCGCCACCTCCCCCGCGCCGAGTATCAGCCGCGGGCTGACCGAGGTCAGCGCGGCGGCGGTGTGCTCGGCGGTGGCGTGGGTGTCCTGGAAGCCGGCCGGGCCGGTGCAGGCGTTGGCGCCACCGGAGTTGAGCACGACCGCGCGGACCACGCCGCCGTGCACGACCTGCTGGGTCCAGAGCACCGGCGCGGCCTTGATCCGGTTGGTGGTGAAGACACCGGCGACGCCGGCGTCCGGGCCGTCGTTGACCACCAGCGCGATGTCGGTGCCACCGCTGGCCTTGAGGCCGGCGGCCACGCCGGCGGCCCGGAACCCCCGTGGGGTGGTGACGCTCACGGTGCTGGCCTTTCGTTCGCGACTGCGGGGCTTCGCTGCGCTGCACTCCTCGCGCTCACGGGGTGACCCCCCAGACCGACAGGCCGGTGGTCTCCGGCAGGCCGAACATCAGGTTGGCGTTCTGGACGGCCTGACCGGCGGCGCCCTTGCCGAGGTTGTCCAGCGCGCTGAGCACGATCAGGCGGCCGGAGTCCACGTCGACGGTTGCCTGCAGGTGGCAGGAGTTCGAGCCCAGCGTGGCCGCGGTGTGCGGCCACCTGCCCTCTGGCAGCACGTGCACGAACGGCGCGTCCGCGTACGCCTGCGCCAGCACGTGCTGCGGGTCGACGCCGTGCGTCGGCGCCGCGGTGACCGTGGCCAGGATGCCGCGTGGCATCGGCGCCAGGACCGGGGTGAGCGACAGACCGGTCGCCCCGGACGCCTGCTTGATCTCCGGCACGTGCTGGTGGGTGCCGACCCGGTACGGCGACAGGTCCCCCATCACCTCGCTGGCCAGCAGGTGCGGCTTGGCCGCCCGTCCGGCGCCCGAGGTGCCGGACGCGGCGACCACCACGACGTCGGCGGGGTTGGCCGCACCGGCCGCGATCAGCGGCGCGAGCGCCAGGGTGATCGCGGCGGCGTAACAGCCGGTGTTCGCCACGCGGGTGGAGGCGGCGATCAGCTCCCGCTGGCCGGGCAGCTCGGGCAGGCCGTAGGTCCACTGGCCGGCGTACGGGCCGCCGTAGTACTGGGCCCAGTGGTACGCGTCGGCGAGCCGGTGGTCCGCCCCCAGGTCGACGATCCGCACGTGCGGCGGGATCTGGGCGGCCAGCACCGCCGACTCGCCGTGCGGCAGCGCCAGGAAGACCAGGTCCGCGTCGATGAGCGTCGTCGGGTCGGTCTCGCCGAGCACCAGGTCGAGCCCGGTGAGCTGCGGGTGCACCACGTCGACGCGGTGCCCGGCCTGGCGGTGCGCGGTGGCGGCGACCAGGTCGAACTCCGGGTGCCCGGTGACCAGGCGCAGCAGCTCGCCCCCGGCGTAGCCGCTCGCTCCGGCGACCGCGACTCGGATTCCCATACTCACCTCCGCATGACTATGCAACGAAGGTTAGCAGCCATGATCGCGGCACTGCAAGTTCATGCAGTCCATTGCATGGGAATGGGATGCATGTCGCCGGACACACGTCCGGCCCGGGTCGCGGGGGCGAGACCGGGCCGGACGGGCGGAAATGGAACGGAACGGGACGACGGTCAGAGGCGACCCTCCGCGACCGCACGGGTCACCCAGGGAACGACCTCGTCGAGCATCACGTCCAGCGACGTGGTCGCGGTGAACCCGAGCACCTCACGGGACTTGGTGACGTCCGGCACCCGCTTCTGCACGTCGTAGCGGAACGGCTCGTCGCTGACGTACCGGAACGGCACGTCCGGCCCCTTGATCTTGTGCCAGATCAGCTCGGCCAGCTCCAGCACGCTGGTCGACTCCGCGGTGGAGAGGTTGAAGTCCTCGTTCCGGGCGGCCGGATGCTCGATCGCGGTGGCGATCCCCCGAGCCAGGTCGCCGCCGTACGTGTAGTGCCGCACCTGGTTGCCCTCGCCCAGGATGTGCAGCGGGTCCTGCCCCTTGACGATCTTCTGCACCAGGTCCGGAACGACGTGCGACATGGCCAGCTTGACGTTGCCCGAAAGCACCTCGGCCTGGCCGAGCGCCCGCCCCTCGCCAACGCCCACACAGTTGAACGGCCGGACAATCGTGTACGGCACCTGGTACTGCTCCCAGGCGGCGCGGGCGTAGTACTCCACGGCCAGCTTCTGGAACCCGTACGACGACAGCGGCGGTGGGACGCGCCGCTCGTCGCCCTCCCGGCTCGGCCACTGCTCGGTCGACTCGTAGACCATCGACGAGGAGAGGTAGGTGACCTTCGCCAACTGCCCCTCCCGGTGCGCCCGGATCGCCGCGTCGCAGGTCGCCGCCATGATCCGCTCATTGGTGGCCAGCAGGTCGTAGGCGTACGCGTGGAAGTAGGAGATGCCGCCGATCATCGCCGCCCCGGCCACCAGGTGGTCGCAACCGTCCAGCAGATCGGTGAGCAGGTCGACGTCGCGGGCGTCACCCTCGACGAAGCGGTAGCCGGGATGATCGTCGTAGCTGTGCGTCACGGGGCCGTACTTGGAGAAGTTGTCCACCCCCACCACCTCGTGGCCCCGGTCCAACAGCTCCTCCACGAGGTAGCCACCGATGAATCCGGCCGAACCAGTTACCAGGACCTTCGCCACGTGCGCTCCTAAGCGGTTTTCTCGTACTCGGTGCTGTTGTCCTGCGGGTCGCGCGGGGCCGGTACGTCCGCCGTGACGGTGCCCGCGACGGGCTTCGCCCGGCCCAGCCGCCGACCGTAGGCGAAGAAGTACCACCGCAGATACCCGGGGAGGAACCGGCCCAGGTCGAAGTGGGACTCGCCCAGCGGCCGGTCCAGCCAGATGGTCGGGATCTCGGCCACCGGCAGCCGCAGCCGGGTGGCCTTGGCGGTCAACTCCAGGCCGATTTCGAACCCGGTCCGGGACTCGATGCCCACCTCGCGGACGAAGGCCGTGTCGTACGCCTTGAAGCTGTTGGTGGCGTCGCGGGTGCCGACCCGGGCGAAGGTGTAGAGGCTGCGCCCGGCCCACCGGGACATCATCCGCTTCAGCCGCGGCCCGCCCACCTGCTGCCCGCCCGGCATGTACCGGGAGGCGGCGGCCACCACCACGCCCCGGTCCACCAGCCGGGCCAGCTCGTCGATCTGGCGCGGGTCGTCGCAGCCGTCGGCCATGGTGACCACCACGACGGGAGCCTGGGCCGCGTCGACGCCGAACCGGATCGCGTTCGCCGGCCCCCGACCGTAGGTGTTGAGCACGGCCCGGACCCGGGGATCCTGCCGGGCGATCTGCTCGGCGTACGGAACTGTCGTGTCCTCCGGCATGTCGTGCACGATGAGCACCTCGGCCGGGAGCAGCATCTCCCGCAGCATCCGCTCAAGGCAGCGGACGATCGCCTCGCCCTCGTTGTAGACCGGGACGATGACCGACACCCGCGGCGTCATACCCGCACTCCCTGCCCGGTCAGCCCCCACATGTCGATCAGTGGGGTGTCGGTCTCCAGCCGCGCGTACTGCTCGTGCGGGGCGGCGATGACCAGCAGGTCGGCCCGGCGCAGCACCTCGTCCAGGTCGACGAAGCGCTCGTCGACCACGTACGGGTCGGTGCAGAGCGTCTCCCGGGTCTTCAACGCCAGAATCTTGCGCAGCTTGTACGCCAGGCTCTCCCGCGGGTCGTCGCTACCACCCTTGAACGCCATGCCGAGGATCCCGACGGTCATCTCAGACAGGTCGAACCGGTCCTCCAACCGGGACACCAGGTAAAGCGGCAGCCCCTCGTTGATCAGCATGGCCGAGTGGCCGAGGACGAAGTTGTTGCGGTTGAACGCGGCCAGCTGCATGGTGTCCTTGAACAGGCACGGCCCGGCGGCGAAGCCCGGCATCGGCAGGTCCGCCGCGCGCGGGTAGTCGTACGCCACGGCGTGCCGGATCCGGGCGAAGTCGAGCCCGAAGTCGTTGGCCATCATCCAGAACTGGTTGGCGGTGGCGAACTTGATGTAGCGCCAGGTGTTGGTGAACAGCTTCGCCAGCTCCGCCTCCTCCGGCTCCAGCGGCACGATCTCCTCGGTCAGGTGCCGGAAGAGCTTCTCGGCCCGGGCCAGCGCCGCCGGCGTCCGGGCCGCCACGATCTGCGGCAGCGCGAACAGCTCGGTCATCGCCCGGCCCTCGGCGATCCGCTCCGGACAGAACGCCACGTCGGCCCGGATGCCCTTGCCGACCAGCAGCTTCTCGGTCAGCGCCGTCACTCCCGGGTAGACGGTGCTGCGGAGCACCACGAGTTGCCCGTCGCGCAGGTGCTCGGCGCACCGCTCCAAGGCCCGGGGCACCGCGCCGAGGTCCGGGTTGAGGTGCTCGTCCACCGGCGTGCCGACGACCACCACCAGGTGCTCGGAGCCGCCCACGCTGGCCGGATCGGTCGTCGCCCGCAGTCGCCCGGCGGCGACCGCCTCCGCCAGCGGCTCCGCCGCACCGGGCTCGGCGAACGGGAGCTGCGCCGAGTTCACCGTGGCCACCGCTTCGGCGTTGATGTCGTACAGAACCACGGAGAGGCCGCGGGCGGCGAAGGCGATGCCCAGCGGCAGACCCACCCGACCGCAGCCACCGACGATGCAGACGTCGGCCGTCGTGACCTGCGCGGCCTGATCCTCGAACATGGATCAACTCCCATGGGGGTGGTGGGGGTGTGTTCCGGTGGTCGCCGGAATCCAAGCAGGCTAACCGCTCGGAGGTGACTCGCGGGTAGCCAAACATGCCGAGGCCGGTGCCCTTTCGGCCGATAGCCCCCGCGGTGAACGCAGCCGGTGACGTAGCGCGACGGGCTGAGCGCCCTCGGGAGCCGCGGCACGGCCCGCGGTCCGCCGGCGCATCGACGGATCCGTCGTCCCGACCGCACCTGAACCTTCGTTAAATCGACTAACATGACTGCCTGACGGTGGTGGGGCCGGCCCGTCCGGCCCACGGGGGCACCCGACGGAGGACGCAGTGGGCCTGTCGTTCGAGATCCTCGGTCCGGTTCGGATACGCCGCGACGGTCAGCCCGTACGGACGCCGGCCGGCCGACCCACCGCCCTGCTGGTCACCCTGCTGCTGCACGCCGGCACGGCGGTCCCCGTCGAACGGCTGCGGGAGGAGCTGTGGGGTGAGCGGGCACCCGCTTCGGCGGTGGCGAATCTGCGCAGCCACGCCAGCCAGCTGCGCCACCTGCTGAACTCCCCCGACGAACCGGTCCGGCTGCCCGCCGACCATGGCGGGTTACTTCAAGCGGTGCAGCCAGAATTTGGGCTGCAAGACGTTCTGCGGCAGCTGCGGGTACTACTGCAGCGCTGGCGCGAGCACGATGACCGCTCTCTGCTGAGGCGGTGACGGCGTGGCGTCCGGCCCTCGGCTGGGCGGCACGCCGTCATGCGTAGCGAGCCGCCGCGTACGCCGGCGGTCAGTCCGCGCGCAGGCGCGGCCGGACCACCACCCCGAGCACGTCCGGCTCGGGGATGTAGCCGCACTCGCGGGAGTCGTAGCTCTGCGGCGTTGTCACCGAGCACGACCAGCCGCCCCGTCGGCACCACCCGCTCACCGCCCTGGCGCAGCAGCGGCACCCGGTCCACCGGCACCGGATCGCCCGGCACCGCGTGCGCCCGCTTGATCAGCAGGCCGGGCCCGCCCGGCGCGTCCGGACGGGTGGGGTGACCGGCGGTCATCCTGGCCGGGGCCACCACCACGACCACGTCGCCGGGGCGGACCCGGGCCAGCGGCAGCCGCCGGGCCAGCACCCGGTCACCGGAGCGCAGCGTCGGCTCCATGCTGCGCCCCACCACCGCGACCAGCAGCAGGTGCCGGCGGGCCCAGAGCAGGCCGGCGGTGGCCACCGCGAGCACGGCGGCCACCGCGAGCCATCCCAGCACCGGTCAGGCGCCGCGCAGGGTGGCGCCGAAGCGCTCGGCGGCCACGGCCACCGCCGCGTCCCGGGCGGCCACCGCCTCCTCGACGGTGAGCGTCCGGTCCGGTGCGCGGAAGGTGAGCTTGTACGCCAGCGACCGGCGACCCGCGCCGAGCTGCTCACTGGAGTACACGTCGAACAGCCGCACGTCCTCCAGCAGCTCCCCGGCGCCCGCCTCCAGCGCCCGGCGCACCTGCTCCGCCGGCACCGACCCGTCCACCACCAGCGCCACGTCGATCAGCGCCGGCGGGAAGCCGGACACCGCCGGGGCGGGCGTCACCGGGGCGGACGGCAGCGCGTCCAGGGACAGCTCCATCGCGCAGGTCCGGCGGGGCAGTTCCAGCGCCGCCACCACCGCGGGGTGCAGCTCGCCGGCGTGCCCGACGACCGTGCCGTCGACCCGCAGCTCGGCGCAGCGGCCGGGGTGCCACGGGGCGTACTCGGCGGCACTCACCTCGACCCGCTCGTCGGGGATGCCGACGGCGGCCAGCACGTCGCGGGCCGCCTCGATGGCGTCCGCCCAGCCGGCCGCCCGGCCCGGACCCCACCAGCCGGCCGGGTCGAGGTCACCGGTCACCACCACCGCGACGTGCACGGGCTGCGCCGGCACCACCGCGTCGGCGGCCGCGAACTCCTCGTCGGTGGGGCGCCGGTCCACGCCCATCGCCGGCGGGCTGCCAGCCCCGACGCGCGGGTGGAACACCGCCCCGATCTCGTAGAGCGCCACGTCACGGTGCCCCCGGCCGAGGTTGCGCTTGAGAATGCCGAGCAGCGGGCCGAGCAGCGTGGTGCGCAGCAGCGGCTCCTCCTCGGACAGGGGGTTGGCCAGCCGCACCGCCGGCCGGCGCGGGTCGTCGGCCGGCAGGCCGAGCAGGTCGGCCAGCTCCGGCGACACGAACGGGTGCGCGAGCACCTCCACGTACCCCCGCTCGGCCAACGACCCGGCGACCGCCCGGCGCCGGCGCTGCCGCGGGGTCAACCCACGGCCCGGCGGCGCGGTCGGCAGCACCGACGGCACCCGGTCGTACCCGTCGAGGCGGACCACCTCCTCGACCAGGTCAGCCGGGTCGGTCAGGTCGGGCCGCCAGCTGGGTGGCGTGACGCTGAGCGCCACCCCGGCGCCGCTGGCGACGCCGACCGCGCCCGGGTCCTCGGCCAACCGGTCGGCGCCCTGCGCCACCGTGCAGCCGACCCGCTCCAGCAGGGCGACCACCCGCGCCGGCGGGTACTCGACGCCGACCCGCCGGGTCGGCAGGTCCGCCGGCAGGGTGATCGGGGTACGCGGACGGACGTGGTCGATGTCCAGGATCTCCGCACCCGGGGTGCCGCCACCGTGCTCGGTGAGCAGCCGAACGGCCCGCTCCAGCGCGACCAGCGGCAGGGCCGGGTCGACGCCCCGCTCCCAGCGCTTCGCGGCCTCGCTGAACAGCTTGTGCCGGCGGGCGGTGCGCCCGACCATCGCCGGGTCCCAGTGTGCCGCCTCGAAGAGCACGCTGGTGGTGCCGGCGATGACCTCACTGGTCTCACCGCCCATCACCGCGGCCAGCGAGATCGGGCCAGTGTCGTCGCAGATCACCATGTCGTCGCCGGCGAGCACCCGCTGCACCCCGTCCAGGGTGGTCAGCTTCTCCCCCGGCTCGGCGCGGCGGACCACCAGCGGCCCGGCGATCCGGTCGGCGTCGAAGGCGTGCATCGGCTGGCCCAGCTCCAGCATCACGTAGTTCGTGATGTCGACCGGCAGCGAGATGCTGCGGATGCCCGCGGTGACGAGCCGCTGCTGCATCCACGACGGCGTGGGCGCCGTCGGGTCGACGCCGCGGACCAGGCGGGCGGCGAAACGGTCGCAGCCGACCGGGTCGCGCACCTCCACCGGGTACGCCGGCGCCTCGGTGCCGGCCGGCGCGGGCACCAGGGCCGGATCGTGCAGCGGCACGTCGAAGGCGTGCGACAGCTCCCGGGCCAGGCCGCGCAGGCTCAACCCGTACCCCCGGTCGGGGGTGATCTCCAGCTCGAGCACCACGTCGTCGAGGCCGACCACCGGCCGCGCGTCGTCGCCCGGCTTGGCCGCCACGTCCGGCGGCAGCACGATGATGCCGGAGTGGTCCTCGCCCAGGCCCAACTCCTTCGCCGAGCAGATCATGCCGTTGGAGTTGTGCCCGTAGGTCTTGCGGGCGCCGATGGCGAAGCCGCCGGGCAGTACGCCGCCGGGCAGGATCACCACCACCCGGTCGCCGGGCGCGAAGTTGCGCGCCCCACAGACGATCTCCTGCGGTTCGCCGGTGCCGTTGGCGTCACCCACGTCGACCCGGCAGAACCGGATCGGCTTCTTGAAGCCGGTGAGCTCCTCGATCTCCCGTACCTCGCCGACGACCAACTGGCCGGTGACGCTCGCCCGCAGGTCCACCACGGACTCGACCTCGATGCCGAGGTCGATCAGGGCCTGCTCCAGGTCACCGGTGGGCAGGTCGGCGGGGAGGTCGACGTACTCCCGCAGCCAACTGACAGAAACTCGCATGACTTCAGACCACCGTTCCCGTGTCTCGTACCCGCATCGCCTACGCCCCGGTCCCGAGCGCCCGGCTGAACCGCACGTCGCCCTCGAAGAGATGGCGGATGTCGCTGACCCCGTGCCGGACCATCAGGGTCCGGTCGATGCCCATCCCGAAGGCGAATCCGGAGTAGACCTCCGGGTCCACGCCGCAGGCGCGCAGCACCCGCGGGTTGACCATCCCGCAGCCGCCCCACTCGACCCACTGGGGGCCGTCGCGGTGCTCCGGGAACCAGACGTCGAACTCCGCCGACGGCTCGGTGAACGGGAAGTAGTGCGGCCGCCACCGGGTCTTCGCCTCCGGGCCGAACATCGCGCGGGCGAAGTGGTCGAGCGTGCCCCGCAGGTGCGCCATCGTGATGCCCTTGTCGACCACCAGACCCTCGGCCTGGTGGAACACCGGGCTGTGGGTGGCGTCGATCTCGTCGGTGCGGTAGACGCGGCCGGGCACGATCACGTAGATCGGCGGCTTGCGGCTGAGCATCGTGCGGGTCTGCACCGTCGAGGTGTGCGTGCGTAGCACCAGGCCGGAGCCCTCCGGTGCGATGTGGAAGGTGTCCATCAGCCCGCGCGCCGGGTGGTCGGCGGGAATGTTCAACGCGTCGAAGTTGACCCACTCCAGGTCGACCTCGGGGCCCTCGGCCACCTCGTAGCCCATCCCGACGAACAGGTCGCTGATCGACTCCATCAGGGTGCTCAGCGGGTGCCGGGCGCCGCGCGGACGTCGGTCGTAGGGCAGGGTGACGTCCACCCGCTCCTCCACCAGCACCCGCTCGGCCTGCTCGCGCTCCACGACCTCGGCGCGGTCGGCGTAGGCGGTCTCGATCGCCCGGCGGGCCTCGTTGACCCGTTTGCCGGCATCGGACTTCGCGGCCGGTGGCAACGCGCCGATCTCCCGGCGGGCCAGCGAGACCGGGGACCGGTCACCGAGGTGCGCGGGGCGCAGCGCGGTCAGCGCGTCCGGGTCGGTGGCCGCCGTGAACGCCTTCGTGGCGTCGGCGACGGCCGCGGCCAGGGCGGCGGGGTCGAGCAGGGCGACCTGCTTCGGGTCGTACGGATCGTTGCGGTAGCTCATGGCGTACGGGCACTCCCTCACGGCGGCGCCAGCCCTCACCGGGGCGGCTAAGCGAGTCTACGGACGCGCGGCTGTGCCGCAGCCCGCCGGTAGGAGTCGTGCAGGGAGCAGGTCAGGCCCGCCGCCCGCCGACACCGGCGGGCTGGCTAAACGAACGCCGTGGCGCGTTCATCGACGGACGCTCTCCCCTGCGGTAGGTGCGCCGGTGTGGACACTCAGCGCTGTGCTCTCGCTGAAGCGTACAGGCAGACCGCGGCGGCCGCAGCCAGGTTCAGGCTCTCCGCGCGCCCGTGCAGCGGCACCCGGACCCGGGCGTCGGCCGCGGCGGCCAGCTCCTCCGGCAGCCCGTGCGCCTCGGAGCCGAACAGCCAGGCGGTGGGCTCGGCGAGCCGTCCGGAATCGGCCAGGTCGTCCAGGTCGCTGTCGCCGTAGCCGGTGGTGGCGAGCACGGTCAGACCGGCGGTACGGAGCGCTTCGACCACCTCGACCGGGTCGGCGGCCCGGACCACGTCGACGTGGAAGAGGCTGCCGGCGGAGGCCCGGACGCACTTGCCGTTGTACGGGTCGACGGCGTCGCCGGAGAAGACCACCGTGCCCGCTCCGGCGGCGTCGGCGGTGCGCAGCACGGTGCCGGCGTTGCCCGGGTCACGGATCTCGGCGAGCACCGCCACCAGACGGGGCGTACCGGCGAGGGCCTGCTCCAGCGGCACGTCCAGGTGCCGGCAGACGGCGACCAGCCCCTGCGGGGCCACGGTCTCGGCCAGCGCGGCGAGCGCCTCGTCGGTCACCTCGGAGACCGGCACGTCGGCGCGGGCCGCGGCGGCGGCCAGCTCCGCGTACCGGTCGAGGGCGGTGGGCGTACCGAACAGCTCGGTGACCACCTCGGGCCGCGCGAGGGCCTCGCGGACCGCCTGCGGGCCCTCGGCCAGGAAACGGCCGGTGGCCTCCCGGTCCCGACGGCGCTGCAACCGGCGGGCGGCGACCACCCTGGGTGTACGCGGAGTGAAGGCCATGGTGTGCGGTCCTCCGGCACGATCGAGGCGCCCCCCGGACGGCGGTGCCGACACGGGAGACGCCTCGCTCTTGTGCGCGGGGATCAGGCGGCCTGGGCCGCCGCGCCGCCGGTGCCCTCGGCCGCGACCGCGGCCCGGGCCAGCTCGACGATCGCCGCGAAGGCGGCGGCGTCGTTGACGGCCAGGTCGGCCAGGATCTTGCGGTCGACCTCGATGCCGGCCAGACGCAGGCCCTGGATCAGACGGTTGTAGGTCATCCCGTTGGCCCGGGCGCCCGCGTTGATCCGCTGGATCCACAGCTGCCGGAAGTCGCCCTTGCGGTCACGACGGTCCCGGTAGGCGTACTGCATCGAGTGCAGCACCTGCTCCTTGGCCTTGCGGTACAGCCGGGAGCGCTGACCGCGGTAACCGCTCGCGGTCTCCAGCAGGGTACGACGCTTCTTCTGGGCGTTCACAGCCCGCTTGACGCGTGCCATCTCAACTCCTTCTTACGTAAAGGTGGCGCGCGTCAGCGGCCGAGCAGCTTCTTGATGCGCTTGACGTCGGCCTTGGCCAGCACGACCGTGCCGGTCAGCCGGCGGGTCTGGGTGGAGGGCTTCTTCTCCAGGTTGTGGCGGAGGCCGGCCTGCTGAGCAACGATCTTGCCCTTGCCGGTGACCTTGACCCGCTTACCCATACCCGAGTGGCTCTTCATCTTCGGCATGTGGAACGTCTTCTCCCCTGTTACTCGCCGCTGGTATCGGCGGCGAGGCCGGTGTCACCGGCTGCTGCGGTCTCGCCGACCGCCGCGGTCTCATCGGCTACCGGAGCGGCGGACTCGTCCCCTGCCCGGTCCCGAGGTGCACCGCGGGACGCCGTAGCGGCGACCGCGGAGGCCTTGACGGCACGATGCGGAGCGAGAACCATGATCATGTTTCGGCCGTCCTGCTTCGGAGCGGCCTCGACGTATCCCAGTTCCGTGATCTCGGATTCGAGCCGACGCAGGAGCCGGTAACCCAGCTCCGGGCGGCTCTGCTCGCGACCGCGGAACATGATCGTCACCTTGACCTTGTCGCCCGCCTTGAGGAACCGCACCACGTGACCCTTCTTGGTCTCGTAGTCGTGCGGGTCGATCTTCGGGCGGAGCTTCATTTCCTTGATGACGGTCTGCTGCTGGTTACGCCGCGCTTCGCGCGCCTTAAGTGCGCTCTCGTACTTGAACTTGCCGAAGTCCATGAGCTTGCACACCGGCGGGCGCGCCATCGGCGCAACCTCGACCAGGTCCAGATCGACGTCCGCGGCCAGCTGAAGGGCGCGCTCCAGTGGGACGATGCCCACCTGCTCACCCTCGGGGCCGACCAGTCGGACCTCACGTGCCCGGATCTGCTCGTTCACGCGTGGTTCGACGCTGATGGGGCCTCCTCGAGTCGTTTCTGCTCTGTCACCGACCCCCGCGGCTCCCGGGTGGGAACCGACCCGGAAAGCAGAAGGCCCCGGCGTATGCCAGGGCCCGCTCGACCGGTCGGCACGATCACAGGATCGCGCATCCGGAACCGGGACGTGCCCGAAACCGGGGACCGGACCCGGCCACCGTAGCGGCGACTCGGGTGGGAGCAGGCGCTCCGCTTTCATGGCTGTCTGCTCGCACGCGGAGACAGCCTGGTCGACTCGACAACTCTACACCCGGGCTCCGGCCGACCCGAAACCGGACCCGGATCCCCGACCGGGAATCCGCACACTTTCGGTGCTGTCGCCCGGATCGTGCCGGCCTGGTGGGGTCAGCGGCCGGAGGCGCGCTCGGCGAGGCGGCTCTGGTGCGCCTCGTGCAGCCGGCGCAGCGCGCGGACCCCGTCGACGGCCAGTTCCTTGTCGGCGGCCTGCAGGGCGACCATCGGCAGCAGGTCGTCGTCGTGCAGCTCCAGGCTCGCCCAGGGCGCGCCGCGATCGAAGCGGACGCCGCGGACGACCTCCCAGGGCAGCGTGTACGAGCTGATGACATTGCGCACCCGGACGCCGCGCGCGTCGGCCTCCACCCGTGGGCGGGTGAACAGCAGGAAGCCCAGCGCACCGAAGATGCCCAGACCGATCATGGCGACCTGGTCGCCGCGCTGGAAACTGCCGTAGCCGTTGCCGGTCGGGCCGCTCAGCGAGGTGGCCACCAGAGCGAACACCACCACCAACGCGACCGCCGAGGACCAGCAGACCACCCGGATACGGCGGGGCTTCAGGCGGACCAGCTCCGTTTCACTCACCCCGCCAGTCTGCCACTCGCACCCGCCCGGCCGACGCACCACCCGCCGAGCCACCGCAGCCGTCAGAGGCGGCAGGCGTGGATGTTGGTGACCAGGATGGCCCGGGCGCCCAGTTCGTACAGCTCGTCCATGATCCGGTGCACGTCGTCGCGGAGCACCATCGCCTGCACCGCCACCCATCCCTCGCGGTGCAGCGGCGACACCGTGGGCGACTCGATGCCGGGGGTCAGCCCGCTGGCCCGGTCCAGCAGGCCGGCGGGCACGTCGTAGGCGAGCATCACGTAACGGCGGGCCACCAGCACGCCGTGCAGACGGCGCAGCAACTGCTCGGCCTGCGGGTGCCCCGGCGCTCCGGCCCTGCGCACCAGCACCGCCGAGGAGCGCAGCAGCGGCTCGCCGAAGACCACCAGGCCCGCCTGGCGCAGGGTGGCGCCGGTCTCCACCACGTCGGCGACCACGTCGGCGACGCCGAGTCGGACGGCGTTTTCCACCGCGCCGTCGAGGCGGATCACGTCGGCCTTGACGCCCAGCTCGCCGAGGTGCCGCTCGACCAGCCCCGGGTACGCGGTGGCGATCCGGTGCCCGCCCAGGTCCCGTACCGAGGCGATGTCGTCGGGGCGGGCGGCGAAGCGGAAGGTGGCCTGACCGAAGACGAGGTCGACGACCTCCTCGGCCGGCGCGGCCGAGTCGATCAGCAGGTCCCGGCCGGTGATCCCGAGGTCGAGGTCACCGGAGCCGACGTAGGTGGCGATGTCCTTGGGACGCAGGTAGAAGAATTCGACGTCGTTGGGCTCGTCCCGGCAGACGAGATCCTTGGGGTCGGTGCGCTGGCGGTAGCCCGCCTCGCGCAGCATCTGGGCGGCCGGCTCGGCCAGGGTGCCCTTGTTGGGAATGGCGACACGCAGCATGACGGAGTGCTCCTTCGATCCGGATGGCGATCAACGGGTGGGGCACTCACAGATGTCGGTAGACGTCCTTGAGTTCGAGACCGCTGGCCAGCATCAGCACCTGGACCTGGTAGAGCAGTTGGGAGATCTCCTCGGCGGTGCGCTGCGGCCCCTCGTGCTCGGCGGCCATCCACGACTCGGCCGCCTCCTCGACGACCTTCTTGCCGATGAAGTGCACCCCCTTGTCCAGGGCGGCGACGGTGCCCGAGCCCGGGGTGCCGGCGGCGGCCTTGGCCTGCAGCTCGGCGAACAACTCCTCGAACGTCTTCACGGAACGCGATTCTTCCAGCCGGCCGGTCAGCCGCTGAAGCCGACCCGCTGGCCGTTGTGGGCGAGTGTCCGGACGGCCAGCGCGGCGTCGAGCGCGGCGACGGTGGCGGACCAGCCCTTGTCCTCCGCCGACCCGGGCAGCCCGGCCCGGTCCCGGGCCTGCTCGATGTTTTCCACGGTGAGCACGCCGTGCGCCACCGGCTTGCCCTCGTCCAGCGCCACCCGGGTCAGCCCGTCGGTCACCGAACGGCAGACGTAGTCGAAGTGCGCGGTGGCGCCACGGACCACCACGCCGAGCGCGACCACCACGTCGCAGCGGCGCGCGAGGGCCTGGGCGACCACCGGCAGCTCGACCGAGCCGGCGACCCGGGCCACCACCGAACGGGCGCCGCACGCCTCGGCGGCGGCCACCGCCCGCTCCAGCATGTGGTCGGTCAGCTCCCCGTGCCACCGGGCCGCCACCACCCCGACGGTCAGCCCCGCCGCGTCCACCGCGTCGACCCCCGGCTCACCGAAACCCGCCATCGTCATGCTCCGATCTCGTCGTTGGCGACCGGACGCCCCAGCGGCGCCTCGCTCACCTCGTCCAACTCGTCCAGCAGGTGACCCATCCGGTCCCGCTTGGTGCGCAGGTAGCGCATGTTCTCCGGGTGCGCGCCGGCCGGCAGCCCCTCCCGGCCGGTGATCGTCAGCCCGTAGCCCTCCAGCCCGGCCCGCTTGGCCGGGTTGTTGGTCAGCAGCCGCATCGAGCGCACACCCAGGTCGTAGAGGATCTGCGCGCCGGTCCCGTAGTCCCGGGCGTCGGCCGGCAGACCCAGGTCGAGGTTGGCGTCCACGGTGTCCCGTCCGAGGTCCTGCAACTGGTACGCCTGGAGCTTGTGCAGCAACCCGATGCCGCGCCCCTCGTGTCCGCGCACGTAGAGCACGACGCCCCGGCCCTCCCGCGCGACGCGGGCCAGCGAGGCGTCCAGCTGTGGCCCGCAGTCGCAGCGCAGCGAGCCGAACACGTCTCCGGTGAGGCACTCGGAGTGGACCCGGACCAGCACGTCCTGGCCGTCACCGAGGTCACCGAGGACCATCGCGATGTGCTCGGCAGGGTCGTGCTCGGCGCGGTAGCCGAGCGCCCGGAACACCCCGTGGCGGGTCGGCATCCGGGCCTCGGCGACCATCTCGACCTGCTTCTCGTTCCGCCGCCGGTACGCGATCAGGTCGGCGATGGTGATCAGCGTGAGGCCGTGCTCGGCGCAGAACTTCTCCAGGTCCGGCATCCGCATCATGGTGCCGTCGTCGTTCACCAGCTCGCAGAGCACGCCCGCGGGGCGCAGCCCGGCGAGCCGGGTCAGGTCCACCGCCGCCTCGGTGTGCCCCGGCCGGCGCAGCACCCCGCCCTCGCGAGCCCGCAGCGGCACCACGTGCCCGGGCCGGGCCAGGTCCGTCGGGTCGGTGGCCGCGTCGGCGAGCAGCCGGATGGTGTGCGCACGGTCAGCCGCCGAGATGCCGGTGCTGATTCCCTCCCGGGCGTCCACGGTCACCGTGTACGCGGTGCCGCGCCGGTCCTGGTTGGTGTGGTGCATCGGCGGCAGGTCCAGCCGGTCGGCCTCGCTCTCGGTCAGCGGGACGCAGATGTAGCCCGAGGTGTACCGCACCATGAACGCCAGCAGCTCCGGCGTGGCCAGCTCGGCCGCGAAGATCAGATCGCCCTCGTTCTCCCGGTCGGCGTCGTCCACCACGACGACCGGCCGGCCGGCCGCGATCTCGGCGACCGCCTGCTCAATGCTCGCGAAGCTGCTCATGCGACGGCCTCCGTGTAGGTGGGCGGGAGTGAGACGGCGGGCCGGGTGGCGCGCGAGGTGCGCCACCAGGCGGCGAAGCCCCAGGCGCAGAACGCGCCGTAGACCAGGTACATGGCCGCCGACGGGTAGAACCCGCCGCGCAGCAGCAGCGGCACGCCGACCGCGTCCACCGCGATCCAGACCAGCCAGAACTCCACCCAGCCGCGGGCCATGCCGTAGGTGGCCAGCAGGCTGCCGGTGAGGATCCAGGCGTCCGGCAGCGGGCCCCAGGAGCCCAGTGCGGCGAGCACCGGGTACGCCGCGGCGGTGCCGACCGCGGCGACCAGCAGCATCGCCAGCCGCTCCCGCCCGGTGGCCCACCGTGGGACGACCGCTGCCTGCCCGGCGTCGGCCCGGCGGTTGCGCCGCCAGCGCCACCAGCCGTAGACGCTGACCGCGAAGAAGAACACCTGCCGGCCGGCCTGCCCGTAGAGGTCGTGCTCCTGCGGGGTGGCGAAGACCCCGCCGAGGAAGACGGTCAACAGCAGCGCGTTGCCGATCATGCCGACCGGCCAGGCCCAGACCAGCCGACGCAGGCCGAGGAGCGCGGAGACCAGCCCGAACACGTTGCCGACGATCTCCCGGAGCAGCACCGGCGAGCCGGCCACCTGCACCTGGGCGTCCAGCAGCCAGCCGAGCGGGCCCATCAGGCCAGCCCGCCCGTGCTCGCGGCCACCCCGTGACCGTCGGCGTCGGTGAGCCGGGCGCCGAGCAGCCGCTCGACGTACTTGGCCAGCACGTCGACCTCCAGGTTGACCGGATCGCCGACGCCCTTCGCGCCGAGCGTGGTCAGCTTCAGCGTGGTCGGGATCAGACCGACGGAGAACTCGTCGGCGCCCACCTCGGCAACGGTCAGCGAGACGCCGTCGATGGTGATCGAGCCCTTCTCCACCACGTACCGGGCCAGGGCGGCGGGCAGCCGGAACCGGACCGTCTCCCACTGCTCGGCCGGCTCCCGGGAGATCAGCTCACCGACACCGTCCACGTGCCCCTGCACCAGGTGCCCGCCGAGCCGGCTGCCCAGCGCGGCGGCCCGCTCCAGGTTGACCGGGTCGCCGGGGCGCAGCGCGCCCAGCGCGGAGCGGCGCAGCGTCTCGCCCATCACGTCCGCGGTGAAGACACCGTCCGCCGCCTCCACCACGGTCAGGCAGACGCCGTTGACCGCGATGGAGTCTCCATGGCGGGCGTCGGAGGTGACCAGCGGGCCGCGTACGGCGACCAGCGCCGAATCGCCCGCCGTCGACGACACCCGGACAACCTCGCCCAACTCCTCGACAATGCCGGTGAACATGTCAGCCCTCCCTCTTACGGGGCAGCGCGGTGATCCGGAGATCCGGACCGATCTGCGTAACGTCGACGAACTCCAGATCAATTGCCTCAGCGATGGTGCTCACGCCGGCGTCGACCAGGGCGGTCGGGCCGGCCCCGAGCAGCCGGGGCGCGACGTACCCGACGATCTTGTCGACCAGGCCGGCGGCGAGGAACGCCCCGGCCAGCCGGGGGCCGCCCTCCAGCAGCACCGCGCGGACCCCGCGCTGGTGCAGCGCCGCGAGCAGCGCCGGCAGGTCCACCCCGCCGTGCGAGCCGGCGCCCACCTCGGCGGCGGTCGCGATCCAGGTCCGCGCGGCGCCGTCGCGGACCCGGGCGTCGGCCGGGGTACGCCCCGAGCTGTCCACGACCACCCGCAGCGGCTGCCGGATGGCCAGGCTGCCGTCGCGCAGGTTGCGGGCGGTCAGTCGGGGATCGTCGGCGAGCACCGTGCCGATCCCGGCGATGACCGCGTCGACCGTGCCGCGCAGCGCGTGCACGTCGATCCGGGCCGCCTCCGAGGTGATCCACATGCTGGTGCCGTCCGCCGCCGCGGACCGGCCGTCCACCGTGGCGGCGTACTTCCAGATCACGTACGGCCAGCCCCGGCGCATCGAGGTCAACCAGGCGACGTTGCCGGCCTCGGCCTCGTCGCCGCGTATTCCCAGGTCGACCCGAACCCCGGCGGCACGCAGCGTGGCGGCGCCTCCGGTGGCCACCGGATTCGGGTCGGGTACGGCGATCACCACCCGGCCCACTCCGGCCTGGACCAGCGCGGTGCTGCAGGGACCGGTGCGGCCCGTGTGGTCGCAGGGTTCCAGAGTGACCACCGCCGTGCCGCCGCGGGCGCGCTCCCCGGCCTGGGCGAGCGCGACGATCTCGGCGTGCGGCCCGCCGGCGTAGGCGTGAAAACCCTCACCGACGACCGCGCCGTCCGCGTCGAGCAGCACGCAGCCGACCACTGGGTTGGGGCTGGTGGTTCCCAGCCCGCGCGCCGCCAGCTCGATCGCGCGTCGCATCGCCTCATCGACTGAGACGCTGGCCATCGCCGTGTCCCTGCCCTCTCACTCGCCGGTCCGCGCGCGGGCGGTCAGGGAGGCGGCATGGGGCCGCAGGGCATGCGGCGGCGGATTCCGGGTGCGGCACAGCCGCCCCGGGGGGTCGGCACGGCACGCTGAAGCCAGCGGCCGGCTCGGACCCGTCCGTCCCGCGCGCTGTCTCCCATCCGGACTGTCTGGGCGCGGACGAACCGCCCCCAACCGTCGGCCCCGGATTCTCACCAGGTCCACCGGGCGGCACAGCCGTCCGGGTCGCGGGCTTACCACGGTCGGACCGTGGATCACCGCCGGTTCGGAATTTCACCGAGTCCCGCCAGCGCGTGGTGGGTACTCCGGCAGTCTTACACGCAAACGGGGGTCCGTCGCTACCGAGGCGAGCTACTTCACAGCCGGATCACGCTCACGTGACGCCGCGCCGCCGGTCCACCGCCACGTACGACCCGGGCTGGCTCTTGGCCACCGTCTTCATCTCGGAGGCCACCGCGATCACCTCGAGCGGGTCGGTGAACCGCTTGCCGGCGTCGGAGAGGGAGACGCCGATGGAGAGGGTGACCAGGGCCGCACGGCGGATCGTGCCGCGCCGGTCCTTCAGCTCGACGAAGCCGCGCTCCCGGTCGGTCGGATCGTAGAGCGTGTCGGCCGCCTTCTCGAAGTCGACCACCGCCCGGGAGGTCAGCGAGCGGACCTGGTCCGGGGCGCAGACGATGACGAAGTCGTCGCCACCGACGTGGCCGAGGAAGGCCGGGGGCAGGCCCACCGCCACCACCGCGCGGTGCAGGCTGCGGGCCAGCGCGGAAATGAAGTCGTCGCCGCGGACAAAGCCGTACCGGTCGTTGACGCTCTTGAACCGGTCGATGTCGACGTAGCCGACCGCGTAGTCCACCCCGTGCCGAACCCGGTCGCTGATCTCCCGACGGATCCGGCTGTTGCCGGGCAGCCCGGTCAGCGGGGAGACCTCCCGGAACTCCTTGTTGCGGCGCAGGGTCGACGAGACCCGGGCCACCAGCTCGGCGGTGTCGAACGGCTTGACCAGGTAGTCGTCGGCGCCGGCGCTGAGCCCGTGCACCTTGTCGACGGTCATCCCCTTGGCCGTCAGCATGATCACCGGCAGGGCGGAGGTCATCGGGTCGGCGCGCAGCCGCCGGGTCAGCTCCAGTCCGTCGATCCGGGGCATCATCAGGTCGACCACGGCAAGGTCGGGCCGCTGCCGCTCGATGACCTCGAGGGCCTCCTGGCCGTCGCTGGCGTGGATCACCTCGAAGCCGTGCAGCCGCAGGTTGAACTCGACGAAACGGGCGATGTCCTCGTCGTCATCCACAACGAGGATGATGTCCTTGCGGTCGCCCTCGGGGTCCACCTCAGGCCCCGGGAGCCGCGCGTTCCGCCAGCGCCCGCAGGTGACGTACCGCCTCCGCCGGGTCGGCGGCGCCGTAGACGGCGGTGCCGGCCACGAACGCGTCGGCGCCCGCGGCGGCGGCCTGCTCGATGGTGTCGGCGGCGATCCCACCGTCCACCTCGATCCGCAGCTCCAGGTGCCCGGCGTCGACGTGCCCCCGGGCGGCGCGGACCTTGTCCAGCAGTTGCGGGATGAACCGCTGCCCACCGAAACCGGCCTTGATCGTCATGATCAGAAGGGTGTCGAAGCTGGGCAGCAGCTCCAGGTACGGCTCGATCGGGGTGTCCCGGTCGATGGCGAGACCGGCCTTCGCCCCGGCGGAGCGCAGGTCCTTGGCGAGCGCCACCGGATCGTCGCACGCCTCCGCGTGGAAGGTCACGTTGTACGCCCCGGCGTCGGCGTAGCCGGGGGCCCACCGACGCGGGTCCTCGATCATCAGGTGCACGTCGAACGGCAGCGCGGTGACGGCGCGCAGGCTCTGCACCACGGGCAGACCGATGGTCAGGTTCGGCACGAAGTGGTTGTCCATCACGTCCACGTGCAACCAGTCCGCGGCGTCCTCGACGGCACGGATCTCTTCGGCGAGGCGGGCGAAATCGGCGGCCAGGATGCTCGGCGCGACGATGGGCGGCGGTACGGTCACGGGGCCAGTGTACGAACGCGGCAACCCGCCGCCCCACCGCGGCACCATCGGGGACGCGCTGTGATCCAGTAGTGACCAGTGGTGCAGAATTGGCCGGTCCGGACCGCCGAATCCGGACGAACAGACATCAACGGCTGGCCGATCGACGGAAACGCGACGACACTCCAACCGGGACGGTGCCGTAGGCTGCACGCCCGCCGGGGTCTCGCCGCGGGGCGCGGTGACCGGTCGCCAGCTCCCGGGAGGGCGGACGATGCGACGGTGGCTCGGAGCGCTGGCGCTGGCCGGCGCCACGACGATCCTGCTGACCGGCTGCGGGCCGGCGCGAGGCGCCGACGGTGACCTCACCGACGACTGGCCGGCGCTGCGGACCCCGAAACCGTTCACCCCCGCCACCGACACCTGCCTGCCCCGGATCACCTCCATCGTGCAGGCCAGCACGTACGAGACGGTGGACTGCGCGCGCAGCCACCTGGCCGAGGCGATCCACGTCGGCACCCTCGTCGGCCCCGCCGCACGCGCCGCCACCCGACCGCAGCCGGGGTCGCAGGCACTGCGGGCCGCCCGCGCCGAATGTGACCAGCGGGCCCGGGAGGTGCTCGGCGGCGACTGGCACACGGCGCGGCTCACCCTGTCCCTCTCGCTGCCCTCCGCACCCGCCTGGACCGGCGGCGCGCGCTGGTTCCGCTGCGACCTCAGCGAGACCGACAGCATCGACAACACCCGGCCGGTGAACCGCACCGGCAGCCTGCGCGGCGCGTTGATCGGTGACACACCACTGACGCACCGGTGCTTCGACCCCAAGCTGATCGGCGACAACCTCAACTACATGGCGCCGGTGCTCTGCACGGAGCCGCACCGCGCCGAGTTCGTCGGCGTCTACCTGGAACGGGACATGAGCTGGGCGGACTTCACCCGCTCCGCCGAGCAGACCCACCAACGCTGCATGGCCTTGATCGCCACGTACGCCGCGGTGCCGAACAACAGCGACCTGCCGTACCGGGCCGGGTCCATCTACTACCCACCGTCACAGCGGGAGTGGGAGGAGGGTGACCGTGGGGTGCGCTGTTTCCTGTGGAGTGACGACCGCAAACTCACCCGCTCGATGCGCAATGCGGGCCCACAGGGACTACCCGCCATCTGAGCACCGGTGCCGTATGCTGCTGCGCCGTGGCGCTACCGGGCGGCTGGGGGCCGGCCGGAGACCACCAGCGGCGGGAGGTCGGGGGATGCGACGGTGGTTGGCGGCGCTCGCCGCGGGCACGACGGCCGCCCTGGCGCTGGCCGGGTGCGGCGCGCCCGCCGGAGTCGACCGGAACCTCATCGACGACTGGCCGGCGCCCGTCGCGGCGCAGCAGTTCGTTCCCGCCGCCGAGGTCTGCCACCACCCCGCCCAGCAGGTCGGCTACCTGACGGGCTACAACCCGGTGGCGTGCACCGAGTCGCACCGGGTGGAGACCATGCACGTCGGCACGCTCAGCGGCCCGGGCGCGAACCGCGGGACGCCCCCACCGCCCGGCTCGGTCGGCATGCGGACCGCGCAGGTCAGCTGCGACAAGGCGGTCAGCAAGGCGGTGGGTGCCGACTGGCGCTCCGGGCGCCTCGGCCTGACCGTCGTGCTGCCGTCCGCGCCGGCCTGGGCCGGTGGGGCCCGCTGGTACCGCTGTGACGTCACCGAGCTCGCCAGCATCGACGACACCTCCGTCGGCCTGCGCACCGGCAGCCTGCGGCGGGCGCTGACCGGCGCGGCGCCGCTGGCGTACCGCTGCTTCAACCCCAAGCTGGTCAAGGACGACATCGACGAGATGGCGCCGGTCTCCTGCACCAGCCGGCACCACGCCGAGTTCGTCGGCATCTGGCAGGCCCCGGACGTCAGCTACGCCGAGTTCAACCGCACCACCAAGCGGACCCACCGGGCCTGCCAGACGGTGACCGCCAGATACGCCAAGGTGCCGGACAACTCCCAGCTCGACTTCCGCGCCGGGACGATCTACTACCAGCCGTACGAGCAGGAGTGGAAGAACGGCAACCGTGGCGTGCAGTGCTTCCTGTGGATCAGCGACCGGGCCCTGACCCGCTCGATGAAGGGCGCCGGCACCAAGGGCCTCCCGGTCACCTGACCCACCGCAAATGAAAGGAAGGGCCCCTTATTAACGCCTGGCGTTAATAAGGGGCCCTTCCTTTCAACTAAGCGGTGCGACTCAGCCCCGGCGCAGGACGGCGAGGAACATCGCGTCGGTGCCGTGCCGGTGCGGCCAGAGCTGCACGGTGGGACCGTCGCCCAGGCCCGGCATACCGGCCGGCAGCAGCGGCCGGGCGTCCACGAAGTCCACCGGCACCCCGCTGCGGCGAGCCGCCTCGGTCACCGTCACGTGGGTCTCCACCGTGTGCGGCGAGCAGGTGACGTAGGCGACCAGCCCACCCGGACGGACCGCACGCAGCGCCGCACCGAGCAACTCCCGTTGCAGCCGGGTCAGCGGCGGCAGGTCGGAGGGCTGGCGACGCCAGCGCGACTCCGGCCTGCGGCGCAGCGACCCCAGCCCGGTGCACGGGGCGTCCACCAGCACCCGGTCGAAGTGCCCCTCCGGCAGCTTCGGGTCGGCACCGACCTCACGGCCGTCCATGGCCAGAACGGTCACCGGCAGACCCCGGGTCGCCTGGGAAACCAGCCGGGCCCGGTGCTCGGCCACCTCCACCGCGGTCACCCGGGCGCCGCGCTGCGCGGCCAGCGCGCCGAGCAGCCCGGCCTTGCCGCCCGGACCGGCGCACAGGTCCAGCCAGCGCCCGTCCGGGCCGTCCAGCGGCGCGTCGGCGAGCGCGCTGGCCACCAACTGGGAGCCCTCGTCCTGGACGTGGGCCCGGCCGTCGACCACCGCCGGAATGTCGCCGGGCGCGCCACCGGGCAGATAGACGGCGTACGGCGAGAACGCGCCGGGCGCCCCACCGACCTGGTCGGCCAACTCCACCGGGTCGATCAGGCCGGGCCGGGCGCACAGGTGCACCGGCGGGCGCTCATTGTCCTCGATCAGCAGTCGGGCCGTCTCGCCCAGATCACCGCCGAGCGCCTCGGAGAACGCCCGCACGATCCACTGCGGATGGCTGTACGCCAGGGCCAGGTGCCCGACCGGGTCGGTCTCCATCGGCGGGGCGAGCTTCGCCACCCAGCCGTCCACGTCGAGGGTGGACACCTCGCGCAGCACCGCGTTGGCGAACCCGGTGGCGCCCGGCGCGACCGCGCGGACCAGGTCCACGGTCGACGAGACCGCGGCGTGCGGGGGCACCCGGGTGTGCAGCAGCTGGTACGCCCCGAGCCGCAGCGCGTCGCGCACCGGCGGGTCGATCCGGGCCACGTCCCGGCCGGCCGCGTCGGTCAGGATCGCGTCCAGGGTGCCCAGGTGGCGAAGGGTGCCGTAGGTCAGCTCGGTGGCGAAGGCCGCGTCCCGGCCGTACAGCCCCTCCTCGCGCAGGATGGTGGGCAGCACCAGGTTGGCGAACGCGTCGTCGCGGTGCACCGCGGCCACCGCCTCGTACGCCGCGCGTCGCGGCCGGTCCAGCGGCGGTCGGACCGGCCGGCGGTCCCCACCACGACCGGCGGGCGGGCCGGAGCGCGTCGGGCGCGTCCCCTCCGGGGCGGTCACGCGAACTCCTCGCCGGTGCTGACCCGGACGCCGCGCGCCCAGTCGGTCGCCGGCATGGCCCGCTTGCCGGCGGCCCGGACCTCGCCCAGTCGCACCGGCACGGTGGCCGTGCCGGTCAGCACCCGGGCCTTCTCCACCAGCAACTCCCCCGGCTTCAGATCGGGGCCGTCGGCTGCCGCCACCACCGGGCCGAGCTTCACCCGCTCGCCCCGGAAGGTCGTCCAGGCACCCGGGGCCGGCGTGCAGGCCCGGATCCGCCGGTCCACCGCGAAGGCCGGGTCGGTCCAGCGCACCCGGGCGTCCTCCACGGTCAGTTTCGGTGCCAGCGACACCCCGTCGGCCGGCTGCGGCTCGGCGCGGGCGGTGCCGTCGGCGATCGCGTCGAGCACCGCCACCAGCAGCCCGGCGCCGGACCCGGCGAGGCGCTCCAGCAGGTCACCGGAGGTGTCGCCGGGGTGGATCTCGTCGGTCAGGGTGCCGAAGACGGGACCGGTGTCCAGACCCTGCTCCAGCTGGAAGACGCTGGCCCCGGTCAGCTCGTCGCCGTGCAGCACCGCGTGCTGCACGGGCGCGGCGCCGCGCCAGGCGGGCAGCAGCGAGAAGTGCAGGTTGATCCAGCCGTACCGGGGGATCTCCAGCGCGGCCGGCGGCACCAGCGCGCCGTAGGCGACCACCGGCACGCAGTCCGGTGCGAGCTCGCGCAGCCGGTCGAGGAACTCCGGGTCACGGGGGCGGGCCGGGGTGAGCACCTCGATGCCGTGCTCGTCGGCCCACTCACCGACCGGGGAGCGGGACAGGCCGCGCCCGCGTCCGGCGGGCGCGTCCGGCCGGGTGACCACCGCGACCAGCTCGTGCCGGGAGGCGGCGACGGCGGCCAGGGCGGGGACGGCGACGGCCGGCGTACCGGCGAAGATCACACGCATCCGGGTCACCGACCCAGGCCGAAGGGGCTGCCCGCGGCGTGCGGGTTGACCTTGACCACCGGCGGGGCCGACGGGTCGTACCACTCGGCCTGGCGGATCGCCTTCATCGCCTCCTTGCGGCCGGCGGCGTCGAGCCGGTCCAAGAAGAGCACGCCGTCGAGGTGGTCGGTCTCGTGCTGCACGCAGCGGGCCATCAGCCCGGTGCCGACGATCTGGAGCGGGTCGCCGTAGCCGTTGAAGCCCTTGGCGATGACGTTCTGCCGGCGCTTGGTGTCGAAGTAGAGCCCGGGGATGGACAGGCAGCCCTCCGGGCCGTCCTGCTCCTCCTCGTCGGGGAATTCGAGCACCGGGTTGACCAGGTGCCCGAGCACGTCGTCGACGTCGAAGGCGAACACCCGCAGGCCCACACCGAGCTGCGGCGCGGCCAGGCCAGCGCCACTCTGCTCCCGCATCGTGTCGGTCAGATCGGCGATGAGCCGACGCAGTTCGACGTCGAAGTCGACGACCGGATCGGCCGGCGTGCGCAGCACCGGATCCCCAAACAGACGGATGGGCTGGACGGTCACGCGGGACGGCTCCTTCATGGGGTGGACGAGCGGTGCCGTACCAGTCTACGGAGTGCCCGGGTGGGCGCCGGCTGGCGTACCTCGATCGGCCACCGCGGGTGTGCCCAGCGTCACCGCCAGGCTCTGGTATCCGCGCAGGGTCAGCCGGGTGCGGTGGCGGGGCGTCCCGGCCAGAGCCAGCTCGGGCAGCCGGCGCAGCAGCATCGGAAAGGCCAACTGCGCCTCCAGCCGGGCCAGCCCGGCGCCGAGACAGTAGTGCGGGCCGGCGCCGAAGGAGAGCGGGTGCGCCTGGTCGCGGGTGGGGTCGAAGCGCTGCGGGTCGGGGAACCGGCGCGGGTCGCGGTTGGCCGCGCCGAGCAGCAGCAGCGCCGTGCTGCCGGCCGGCAGGTCCAACCCGCCGCAGCGCACCGGCGCAGTGCTGGTCCGGGTGGTCAGCTGCACCGGCGAGTCGTAGCGCAGCAGCTCCTCGACGTACGCCGGCGCGAGCCCGGGGTCGGCGCGCAGCGCGGCGGCGGCCTCGGGGTGCCGCAGCAGCACCACCAGCCCGTTGCCGAGCAGGTTGGTGGTGGTCTCGAAGCCGGCGACCAGCAGCACCACCAGGTTGGCCAGCAGCTCGTCGCCGGTGAGCCGGTCGCCGTCGGTGTCGTGCACCTGGACCAGCGCGGTGGTCAGGTCGTCGGCCGGCGCGCGGCGGCGGGCGGCGACCAGCTCGGCGAAGTACGCGCGCAGCTCGGCGGCGCCGGCGTCGGCGACGGCCAACTCCTCGGCGGTGATCTCCGGCTCCAGCACCCCGGTCAGGTCACCGGCCCAGCGGCGGAACAGCGGCCGGTCGGTTGCCGGCACGCCGAGTAGCGCGCAGATCACCCCCACCGGCAGCGGGTACGCGAAGTCGGCCAGCATGTCGACGGTCGCGCCGTCCGCGGCACGGTCCAGCATGTCGTCGAGCAGGGCCTCGGCCTGGGCACGCACCACGTCGCGCATCCCGGCGATCCGGCGCGGGCTGAACGCGCCTGCGGCGAGCCGGCGCATCCGGCTGTGGTCGGGCGGGTTGGTCCGCAGCATGGACCGGGCGATCGACGAGATCGCCGCGCTCTCGCGCCAGTTCGGCCAGACCTGGTCCCGCAGGGCGTCGTCCAGCACTCCGAGCCGGGGATCACGCAGCAGCTCGTCGACCTCCGGGTAGCCGGTCACCACGTACAGGCCGGGCAGGGCCTGCACCACCGGCCCGTGCGCCCGCAGCCGCTCGTACGTCGGGTACGGGTCGACCCGCCCCTGCGGCGACATGAGCAGTGTGAGCGCCTCGGCAGCCTCCATGGCCGGCCTCCCCGTCGATGCGTCGGAGGCTCCATCATGCCCACGCCGCCGACGCCTGGCATCCTCCGGAGCGGAGAAAACGACGCCGAACCGGCCCGCGTCAGTCTCCGGCGCCGGCCGCGTCAGACTCCCGCCCCGCCGTGCCCGGACGCGGGCGACCGCGCGGTCAGGCGCTGGCGCCCGGATCGCCCGCGAGGACCGCGTCGCCGCCGAGGAGCGCGGGCTCCGGCAGCGGCAGCTGGATCTTGTGGGCGGCCTCCCAGTCGTAGACCAGACCGGGACGCACCTGCGCGGCGAAGTAGTCGATCGCGCTCATCCCGCCGACCACCGGCTCGTCGACCTCCGCCACGAGCTGGGCGGGGACCAGGGAGAAGCCGTTCTGCAGGGCGGCGCTGAGCCGGCGGTGACCGTCGACGACGAAGAAGTACTCACCCGTGAACCCGATCTTCAGCGGCTCCAGGGCCGCGTCACCGGCCTCGGCCACGTCGCCGACGAACTCGGAGTCCCACAGCCCGCGCAGGGTCGCGATGTCCTCGGTCGGGTAGACCCGGGCCGGGTCCAGCAGCAGCAGCGGCGGGTCGTCGCGCAGCACCTCGTCGCCGAGCGTCCCCTCGTACGCGGCGACGATGTGCTCGACCACCTCGGCGGCGGAGGCACGGGTGGTGTCGCAGATCAGGTCATAGTTGCGCAGTCGGGCCTTGTCCACCCCGTACCGGATGATGAACCGGTTGCGCTCGCTCTCGCTGCGCTCGCGCAGCTTGGCCTTGGCCTCCTCCAGCGTGGCGTAGCTCTCCGCCGGCCCGGAGGGCCGGGCCAGCACCCGGCGGGCCGCCTCACCGGGCTCGGTGATCATGTGCACCTTGAGCGCGTCGGTGAAGAAGTGCCACGCCAGCCGGGAGTCCATGATGAGGCGCTCGCCGGAGGCGGCGATGTCCCGCTGGAGCTGGTCGACGTAGCCGTCGACGGCCTGGTCGAGCTCGGCGTGCAGGTTGAGCTGCAGCGCGGTCATCTGTCGCTGCTGCGCCATCTCCCGGTAGAGGTCACCCACGCTCACCCGGCGCATGCCGAGCCGTTTGGCGATCTCCACCGACACGGTGCTCTTGCCGCTGCCGAGGTCGCCGTTGAAGACGATCGAGTGTCGAACGGTCACGACTGGTCCACCCCTGATCACCGGCTGTTTGAGATCATCGACATCGCGTCCGACCGACGCGTTCCCGCCATCGTCGCTGCCACCCTGCGAAGGCTACAGCTCGGCGCGCCTGACGCCGCGCCGCGACCTGGAGCCGTCGTCCGCCCGGGCATGACGGGCGATGTTACCACCCAGGCACCAGCGCTTTGCCGGACGCGGTGTGCGGGGACACCGCCTCCGACCAGGCCCGCCAGCCGCCGTCCGGCTCAGAACAGGCTCAGCGGATCGACCTGGAGGCGGACCGGGTCAGCGGCCTTGCGGGCCGCCCGCGCCCCCGCCGCCGAGTGCAGCGCCTCGGCGAGCGCGGCGGCCCGGGCCCGGGGCACCCGCACCAGCATCCGCTCGCGGCCCTCCTCGGCCGGCACCGGCCCGAGCACCTCGGCGTCGTCGGGCAGCCGGGCCGCGGCGAGCAGGTCGGCCACCGCCTCGGCCGGGCCGGTGACACTGGCCATCCGCACCGCAGGCGGGAAGCCCAGCTCGCGGCGCTCGGCCAGTTCCCGGCCGGCGAACCAGCCGGCGTCCCAGCGCAGCAGCGCCTGCACCGGGGCGAGCGCGCCGTCGGCGACCACCACCACCCGGCCGGCCGGGGCCGGGCGGGCCAGCGCCGCGGCGGCCAGCCAGCGGCGCAGCGCCTCCTCGCCGGCCCGCAGGTCGGCCCGGGTCAGCAGGGCCCACGAGTCGAGCAGCAGCACCGCGCCGTAGCCCCCCTCGGCGGCCGGCTCGGCGCCGGGCGTGGCGACCACCAGGGCCGCGCCGCCGGGCACGTCGCTCAGCACCTCCTCCCGGCCGGAGGTGCGCACCGGCACGCCGGGAAACGCCCGGCCCAGCTCCTCGGCGGTACGCCGGGCCCCGGTCACCGCGGCCCGCAGCCGCCGGCCACCGCACTCGGGGCAGGCGTACGCGGCGGCCACCCGGGCGCACCAGCGGCAGGCCGGGGTGCCGCCGGCCGAGGGCAGCGCGAGCGGCCCGGCGCAGTGCGCGCAGCGGGCCGGGGTCCGGCAGTCCGCGCAGGCGACCGAGGGCAGGTAGCCGCGCCGGGGCACCTGCACCAGCACCGGCAGGTCCGCCCGGAGGGCATCGCGGGCGGCCGTCCACGCCAGGCTGGGCAGCCGGGCGGTGGCCGCCCCAGGGTCGCGGGCCAACTGCGGGTCGTCACCGGTCGGCGCGATGGCCGGGATACGGGCCCGCACGGTCGCCCGGTCAGCCACCACCTCCCGGGCCCAGCCGGTCTCCACCAGCAGCTGCGCCTCGGCGGTGCGGGCGTACCCGCCGACCAGCGCGCCAGCCTCGGCGAGCTGCGCGCGCGTGAGCAACACGTCCCGGGCGTGCGGATAGGGGGCGCGCGGCTCGGCGTGCAGGTCGTCGCCGTCGTCCCAGACGGCGACCAGGCCGAGCCGGTCCACCGGGGCGAACATCGCCGCCCGGGTGCCGATCACCACCGGCACCTCCCCCCGCCGGGCGGCGAGGAACGCGCGGTAGCGCCGGGCCGGACCGAGCGCGGCGGAGAGGGTGACGTGTCGTCCCGGGCCGAGCACGCCGGTGAGCGCGACATCCAGCCGATCGAGGTCGCGGGCGTCGGCCACCACGACCACCGCTCCGCGGCCCCCGGCGACCGTGGCGGCGACCGCGTCGGCGTAGCGGGCGGCCCAGTCCTCGCCGGGCAGCGCCGACCAGACGGCCCGGGGCGCCCGGCCGTCGGTGAGCGCGCGCAGGAGAGCCGGACCGGTCGGGTAGTCCCGCCACCCGCGCGGGTCGAGGGCGGGCTCGTCGGAGGAGGCCGGCGTGCTGGTCTGATCGCCGTGGGCCTCCTTCTCGACCCGGGCGTGCCGGGGTGGCACGGCGAGCCGGAGCACGTCGGCGAGGCTGCCCGCGTACCGGTCGGCGACCGCACGGGCCAGGCGGGCGACCTCGGGCGCCAGCACCGGCTCCGGAGAGACCACCTTCTCCAGGTAGGCGAGCCGGCCGGTGTGCCCTGAATCGTCGGCGCGGGACAGCAGCCAGCCGTCGACGAGCTGCCCCGCGAAGCGCACCTTCACCCGGGTGCCGGGCACCGCCAAGGCGTCCAGCTCGGCCGGCACCAGGTAGTCGAACGGCCGGTCCAGGTGAGCCAGCGGGACATCCACACAGACGCGTGCGACCGGCGACCCTTCCGCGGGTCGCCGGTCGCTGCGCTTGGTGGCGGTCAGGCTCCCGCGGCCGACTTGAGGTCGGCGGCCCGGTCGGTGCTCTCCCAGGTCAGGTCCGGCAGCTCGCGGCCGAAGTGGCCGTACGCGGCGGTCTGCTGGTAGATCGGGCGGAGCAGGTTGAGGTCCCGAATGATCGCGGCCGGGCGCAGGTCGAACACCTCGGTGACGGCCTTCTCGATCGAGGCGACCGGCACGGTCTCGGTGCCGAACGTCTCGATGAACAGGCTCACCGGGTGCGCCTTACCGATGGCGTACGCGACCTGGGCCTCGCACCGCTCGGCCAGGCCGGCGGCGACCACGTTCTTGGCCACCCAGCGCATCGCGTACGCGGCCGAGCGGTCCACCTTGGACGGGTCCTTGCCGGAGAACGCGCCACCGCCGTGCCGGGCGTACCCGCCGTAGGTGTCGACGATGATCTTGCGACCGGTCAGCCCGGCGTCACCCATCGGGCCGCCGATCTCGAACCGGCCGGTCGGGTTGACCAGCAGCCGGTAGCCGTCGGTGTCCAGACCGAGGCTCTCCAGCTCCGGTGCGATGACGTGGTCGCGCACGTCCGGGGTGAGCAGCGACTCCAGCGAGATGTCCGCGGCGTGCTGGCTGGACACGACCACGGTGTTGAGCCGGACCGGACGCAGCCCCTCGTACTCGATGGTCACCTGGGTCTTGCCGTCCGGGCGCAGGTACGGGATGGTGCCGTCCTTGCGCACCGCGGCCAGCCGGCGGGCCAGTCGGTGTGCCAGCGCGATCGGCAGCGGCATCAGCTCGGGCGTCTCCGAGCACGCGAAGCCGAACATCATGCCCTGGTCCCCGGCGCCCTGCGCGTCCAGTGCGCTCTCCGAGGCTCCGGTGCGCAGCTCGAAGGCGTTGTCAACGCCCTGCGCGATGTCCTCGGACTGCGCGCCGATGGAGACGCTGACCCCGCAGGAGGCGCCGTCGAAACCCTTCTTCGACGAGTCGTACCCGATGTCGAGGATGGTCCGGCGGACGATCGTCGGGATGTCGGCGTACGCCTTGGTGGTCACCTCACCGGCGATGTGCACCTGCCCGGTGGTGATCATGGTCTCCACCGCGACCCGGCTGTGCGGATCCTCGGCGAGCAACGCGTCGAGGATGCCATCGCTGATCTGGTCGGCGATCTTGTCCGGGTGGCCTTCCGTGACCGATTCGGACGTGAAGAGGCGGCGTGTCACGGCACTCCTAAGCGTGTGAGGTCGTTCCGCGGCAGTCTAGTCACCGCTGCGGTGGGTGTCGGGATCGGTCGCGCCCTGTTCCACCCGTCAGGAGCGGCCGGCCAGCCGCGCCACGACGAGATCCCAGACGGAGTCGGCCACATCCTCCTTGGCCTGCTCGGGCAGCCGGCTGACCGAGCCGTCCGCGCCGATGACCGTCACCGTGTTGGTGTCGGCGCCGAAGACCTTGTCCACGCCGACCTCGTTGACCACGATCAGGTCGGCCCGCTTCCGGGCGAGTTTCGCCCGGCCGTTGGCCTCCGCGTCGCCGGTCTCGGCGGCGAACACCACCAGCACCTGCTCCGGTCGTTTGCGCTGGCCGAGCTCTGCCGCGATGTCCGGGTTCGTGACGAGCTCGATGGTGGGCGCGACGCCGTCGTCCGACTTCTTGATTTTGCCAGGCGCGTACGCCGCCGGCCGGAAATCGGCCGGAGCCGCCGCCATCACCACCGCGTCGGCGTCGACGGCCGCCTTCAGCGTCGCCTCCCGCAGCTCGCCGGTGCTGCCCACCCGGACCAGGTCGACTCCGGCCGGGTCGGCGAGGGAGACGTTGGCCGCGATCAGGGTGACCCGGGCGCCCCGGGCGACGGCCGCCCGGGCGAACGCGTAGCCCTGCTTGCCGGACGATCGGTTGCCGAGGAACCGGACCGGGTCCAGCGGCTCGCGGGTGCCCCCCGCGGTGACCACCACCCGGCGGCCGGCCAGGTCGGCGGGTGCCGGCCCACCCCGGGCCAGGACCCGACGCGCGACCGCGAAGATCTCCGCCGGGTCGGGCAGCCGGCCCTTGCCGGTGTCGACGCCGGTGAGCCGGCCGACGGCCGGCTCGATGACCCGGACACCGCGGGCGCGCAGCGTGGCGACGTTGGCCACGGTGGCCGGGTGCTCCCACATCTCGGTGTGCATGGCCGGAGCCAGCACCACCGGGCAGCGCGCGGTCAGCAGCGTGTTGGTCAGCAGGTCGTCGGCGAGCCCGTGGGCGGCCTTGGCGAGCAGGTCGGCGGTGGTCGGCGCGACCACCACCAGGTCGGCCTGCTGGCCGAGCCGCACGTGCGGCACCTCGTGCACGTCGGACCAGACGTCGTCGGCGACCGGCTGACCGGAGAGAGCTGCCCAGGTCGGCGCTCCGACGAAGCGGAGCGCCGACGCGGTCGGCACGACGCGAACCCGGTGACCCGATTCGGTGAAGAGTCGCAGCAGCTCGCAGGCCTTGTAGGCGGCGATGCCGCCGCCGACCCCGAGGACGATCCCGGCGGACATCGACGCGTGGGGGCTTACGGCTGGTCGGTCGGCTCAGCGGTGAGCAGGCCCGAGTTGATCTCGCGCATGGCGATGGAGAGGGGCTTCTCCTGCGGGGTGGTCTCGACGAGCGGGCCGACGTACTCCAGCAGGCCCTCGCCGAGCTGGCTGTAGTAGGCGTTGACCTGGCGCGCGCGCTTGGCGGCGAAGATGACCAGCGCGTACTTCGACGTCGTCTTCTCGAGGAGCTCGTCGATCGGCGGGTTGGTGATGCCTTCGGGGTTGGCGATGGATCCCACGAATTAACCTCTGCGTCTTTCGAGCCGCGCGGACGCGGTGCTGAGTCTCAACGGCGGCCGGCCATCAGCCGCGTACAGGCGACCAGGCCGGATCCGGATAAGAAGAACCGAGTAAGCCTACCAGCTCGACGACCACCCGATCGGTGAGGTCGTGGGTCAGGGCGTGCTCGAAGGTCGCCGCCACGGCGGCGTCGGGTCGGTGACCGGGCGGGCTCAGCAGCACCAGCCGCGCGTCGGGCAGGCGCGCCCGGACCAGTTGGGCGCCGGTCAGGTCGAGCGGGAGGAGCACCGGCTGCCCCGCGTCGAGCCGGGCGCGCAGCGGTGGGTACGGGGTGCCCCGACAGTGCGGGCCCATCCGGGACCACTCCAGCAGCTCGCCGGCGGCCACCCGGCGGTCGAACTCGGCGGGAGCGAGGAAGACCCGGTCCTCCCCGTCGATCTCCCGCTCCCGGCGCGGCCGGGTGGTCGCCTGCACCGGGATCCACACGGACGGAGAACGCGCCCGGACGAGCTCGACGACACTCTCCCTGCCGGAACCCGAAGGTCCAGCCAGGACAGTGAGCCGAGCCGCCGGGCGCGCCTCGTCATCCGTGCTCACTGCTTGTTTCTACACGCTGCCAGGTTCAGTTGGCGGCGAACTCTCCAAGCAGTGCCTTGCGCTGCTGCTCGCCGAGGCCACGCAGGCGACGGCTGTCGGCGATCTTGAGCTTCTCCATGATCTGGGTAGCCCGGATCTTGCCGATGCCCGGCATGGCCTGCAGGACGGCCGACACCTTGAGCTTGCCAACGACATCGTCGCTCTCGGCGCGCTCGAGGACAGCACCGAGGGTGGTCTTGCCCTGCTTGAGCTGCTCCTTCAGCTGAGCACGGGCCTTGCGGATCTCCGCGGCCTTCTCGAGCGCGGCAGCGCGTTGTTCGGGGGTCAGTGACGGGAGCGGCACCAGTTCTCCTCAGGTCCCTATCGCGGCGGGCGGGGCGCACCGCCGCATCTGTGAAACGTGGTGTCGCTGTGAACCAAGGGGTCCATGGTTCCCAGCGCGGGGAAAACTAGCGGCCAACGGAGCTTTCGGCAACGTGGACGCGCGATGATCATCGCAAAGTGACCGAGCCGTCAGTCAGTCACCGGGCAGCCAGAACGCCCCGGCAGTCGGCCAGCACCCGGTCCGCGGCGGCCCGCAGGGCGGCGACGTCGGGGCCGGCGGACAGCACCTCCCGGGAGTACGACGGGAGCACCGCGGCGAGGCTCGGACCGAAGACGGTCCGCAGATCGGCAGCACCGGCACCCTGCGCGCCGAGCCCCGGCGCGAGCAGCGGACCACCCACCCCGGAGAGGTCGTGACCGGTGTCTCCGATGGTCGCGCCGACCACCAGCCCGAAGCTGCCGAGAGGGGCCGCACCCCTGTTGAGCTGGGAAATCTCGTCGATCACGGTCTGCGCCACGGTGCGCCCGTCGGCCGTGCGGGCCCGCTGCACGGCGGCTCCCTCGGGGTTCGAGGTGAGGGCCAGCACGAACACCCCGCCACCGTGCTCGGCGGCCAGCTTGAACATCGGCGCCAGGGAACCCACCCCCAGGTAGGGGCTCGCGGTGACCGCGTCGACATACAACGGGCTGGATGGATCAAGGTACGCGGAGGCGTACGCGCTGACCGTCGAGCCGATGTCGCCGCGCTTGACGTCCAGCAGAACGAGCGAGCCGGCATCGCGTAACTGTCGGATAGTTGACTCAAGAATCGCCACGCCGCGGGACCCGAAACGCTCGAAAAAGGCCGACTGAGGCTTGACCACCGCAACCCGGTCACCGAGGGCGTCGACCACTGTCCGGGTGAACCTGTCGAGCCCCTGAACGTCGTCGGTGAGGCCCCAGCGGGCCAGCAGACCGGGATGCGGGTCGATGCCCACGCAGAGCGGTCCCCGCTCGCTGACGGCCCGGTGCAGCCGGGTGCCGAAGCTTTCCATCCGGTACTTCCCCTCTCCTCGTCCGGGCGGCAGCCCGCCACGGGTAGCTCTGAACCGGCTCAGCCGGCCGCCACCGCCGCCGCCACGCCGGACGCGATCCGGGCCAGGTCGGCGTCGCCGGTCACGTACGGCGGCATCGTGTAGATCAGGTCGCGGAACGGCCGCAGCCACACCCCCCGGTCGACCGCCGCCGTGGTGGCCGCGCCGAGGTCGACCTCGTGATCGAGTTGGACCACCCCGATCGCGCCGAGCACCCGCACGTCGGCCACGCCCGGCGTGCCGCGCAGCGGCTCCAGCCCGGCGCGCAGGCCGGCACCGATCCTGGACACCTGCGCCGCCCAGTCCCCGGCCCGCAGCAGCCCGATGGACGCGTTGGCCACCGCGCAGGCCAACGGGTTGCCCATGAAGGTCGGCCCGTGCGCCAGCACGCCGCTGGCGGAGATCGCCTGGGCCACCCGCGGGGTGCAGAGGGCCGCCGCGAGGGTCACGTAACCGCCGGTGAGCGCCTTGCCCACGCACATCACGTCCGGGGTCACCCCGGCGTGCTCGGCGGCGAACATCGTGCCGGTACGGCCGAAGCCGGTGGCGATCTCGTCGAAGATCAGCAGGATCCCGTGCGCCTGGGTCACCTCCCGCAGCACCCGCAGGTACCCCGGATGGTGGAAACGCATCCCGCCGGCGCCCTGCACCACCGGTTCGACGATCACCGCGGCCAGTTCGTGGGCGTGCCGCTCGACCGTGTCCACCAGCGCCGCCACGTACGCCTCGTCGGGCAGATCGGCGAACCCGCCCGGCGGAACCGGTGCGAAGACCTGCCGGGGCAGCACGTCGCCCCAGAGGTGGTGCATCCCGCCCTCCGGGTCACAGACGCTCATCGGGTGGAACGTGTCGCCGTGGTAGCCGCCCCGCCAGGTGGCCAGCCGGCGCCGCTGCGGCCGTCCGACGGCCCGCTGGTACTGCAGGCACATCTTCACCGCCACCTCGACGCTGACCGAGCCGGAGTCGGCCAGGAAGACGTGCCCCAGGCCGTCCGGGGCCAGCTCCACCAGGGTCCGGGCGAGCTGTACCGCGGGCTCGTGGGTTAGCCCGCCGAACATCACGTGGCTCATCCGGCCGAGCTGGTCGGTCACCGCCGCGTCCAACGTCGGGTGCCGGTAGCCGTGGATCGCCGCCCACCAGGACGACATCCCGTCCACCAGCTCCCGGCCGTCCGCAAGCCGCAGCCGTACGCCCTCGGCGCTCTGCACCACGTACGGCGGGTTCGCCGGCGGCAGTGAGGTGTACGGGTGCCAGACGTGCGCCCGGTCGGCGGTCAGGATCTCCTCGGGCGTCACGCGCGCTCCTTCATGGCGTTCGCGAGTGGGGCAACGGGCACGGCGGGCATGGCGGGCACGGGCCCGGGCGCAGGCGCAGGCGCGGCGGCAGGCGCACGCGCGGGCGCGGGGACCCACCGGCTGCCTTTGCTCTGCTTCAACGGACGCACCACCCGACGTCCGGATATCGGACGGCGGCCGTTGCGTGGGGTGAAGCAGAGCAAAGGGAACGAGGTGGGCACCCGGCCGGAGCGCCGACCGGCACCGGGATCGGCACCCGAGCGGACAGCCGAACCGGCGCCGCCCTGGCTGCCGCCCACCGACCGGGGCCGGGCACCGGACCGGTCACCGCCCGCCGACCGGGGCCGGGGATGGCCCCGGCACGCGGGCGGCGGCGCGGACCAGGGCCGGGCCCCGGTAGATGAAGCCGGTGTAGAGCTGCACCAGGGCGGCGCCGGCGTCGAACATCCGAGCGGCGTCGTCCGGGTCCAGCACCCCGCCGACGCCGATGATCGGCAGGCGGCCGCCGGTCTCCCGGTGCACGAAGGCGACCACCTCCCTCGCGCGGCCGGTGAGCGGCCGGCCGGAGAGGCCACCCGCCTGGGCGCCACGCTCGGCGTCCACCGAGGCGAGACCGTCCCGGGCCAGGGTGGTGTTGGTGGCGATCACCCCGGCCGCTCCCCGGGCCAGGCAGACCTCCAGCAACTCGGCGATCGCCGCCTCGGTCAGATCAGGTGCGATCTTGACCAGCACCGGCTTCTCCCCGACCAGCGCGGCGAGCAGCGCGTCCAGGTGCGCGCGGTCCTGCAACGAGCGCAGCCCCGGGGTGTTCGGTGAGGACACGTTCACCGCGAAGTAGTCGCCGTGCCCGCGCAGCGCCCGGTACGAGGCGAGGTAGTCCTCGACCGCCTCGTCGAGCGGCGTCACCTTGGACTTGCCCAGCGAGATGCCCAGCGGTACGCCGATCGCGCGCGGCAGCGCGGCCAGCCGGGCGGCCAGCGCGGCAGCGCCGGCGTTGTTGAAGCCCATCCGGTTGACCACCGCCTCGCTGGCCGGCAGCCGGAACAGGCGCGGCCGGGGATTGCCCGGCTGGGCGTGCGCGGTGACCGTGCCGACCTCGACGAAACCGAAGCCGAGCGCCGGCCAGGCCGCCAGCGCCGCCCCGTCCTTGTCCATCCCGGCGGCCAACCCGACCGGGTTGGGAAACTCCACGCCGAACACCGTGCGCGGCGCCCGGACCGCATACCGGGCACGTAGCGCCGCCAGTGCGACCGGCCGCCGGGACAGCGCGGTCAACCAGCGCAGCGTCAACTCGTGCGCCGCCTCCGCGTCCCCACTCCCGATCCGGAACAGCCACGGCCGCACCGCCCGCTCGAACACCGTCACTGGGCGGCCCGGAGGGTGGCGTGCAGATCCTGGAGGGGACGGACCTGCATGTCGCCGCGGATCCTGGCCTCGATGCCCATGACCGCCGCGGCGGCACCGGGGACCGTGGTGATGCACGGGATGTCCGCGGTGACCGCGGCGCTGCGGATCTCGTAGCCGTCCGAGCGGGCGCTGGCACCCGAACCCTGCGGCGTGTTGATCACCAACGTCACGGCGCCGCCGAGGATCAGCGACACGGCGTCGTCTCCCTCGCCGGCCTGGTAGTGCTTGCGGATCTGCTCGCAGGCGATGCCGTGGCGCCGCAGCACCTCGGCGGTGCCGGTGGTCGCCACGATCTCGAAGCCGAGATCCGCCAGGCGCTTGATCGGGAAGATCATGCCGCGCTTGTCCCGGTTGGCCACCGAGACGAAGATCTTCCCGGCGGTCGGCAGTGAGCCGTACGCGGCCGACTGGCTCTTAGCGAAGGCGTGCCCGAAGTTGGTGTCGATGCCCATCACCTCGCCGGTCGACTTCATCTCCGGCCCGAGCAGCGAGTCGATCCCCTTGCCGGAGCGGGTACGGAAGCGCTTGAACGGCAACACCGCCTCCTTCACCGCGATCGGCGCGTCGGCGGGCATCGTGCCACCGTCCCCGGTCGCCGGGAGCAGCCCCTCGGCGCGCAGTTCGGCGATGCGCGCGCCGAGCGCGATCCGGGCCGCCGCCTTGGCCAGCGGCACCGCGGTCGCCTTGGAGACGAACGGGACCGTCCGCGACGCCCGCGGGTTGGCCTCCAGGACGTAGAGCACGTCGTCCTTGAGCGCGTACTGCACGTTGAGCAGGCCACGGACGCCGACACCGCGGGCGATCGCCTCGGTGTAGCGGCGGACCTCGGCCAGGTGCGAACCGGCGAGGGTGATCGGCGGCAGCGCGCAGGAGGAGTCGCCGGAGTGGATGCCGGCCTCCTCGATGTGCTCCATCACCCCGCCGATGTAGACCTCACCGTCGGCGTCGCAGAGCGCGTCCACGTCGATCTCGATGGCGTCATCGAGGAAGCGGTCCACCAGCACCGGGTGGTCCGGGGAGATGTCGGTGGCGCGGCCGATGTAGTCGCGCAGGGTCGGGTCGTCGTAGACGATCTCCATGCCCCGCCCGCCCAGCACGTACGACGGCCGGACCAGCACCGGGTAGCCGATCTCGTCGGCGATCGTCTTGGCCTCGTCGTACGAGGTGGCCATGCCGTGTGCCGGCGCGCGCAGCCCGGCCCGGGCCAGCACCGCACCGAACGCGCCCCGCTCCTCGGCCAGGTGGATCGACTCCGGGGAGGTGCCGACCACCGGCACCCCGGCGTTCTTGAGCCGCTGCGCCAGCCCCAGCGGGGTCTGCCCGCCCAGCTGCACGATCACACCGACCACGCCCGGCCCGCCGGCCGACCGGCCGGAGGAGTCCTCGGCGTGCCAGGCCTCCAGCACGTCCTCGAAGGTCAGTGGTTCGAAGTAGAGCCGGTCGGCGGTGTCGTAGTCGGTGGAGACCGTCTCCGGGTTGCAGTTGACCATGACCGTCTCGTAGCCGATGCCCCGCAGCGCCTGAACCGCGTGCACGCACGAGTAGTCGAACTCGATGCCCTGCCCGATCCGGTTCGGGCCGGAGCCCAGGATCAGCACCTTCGGCCGGTCCGACGGCACGACCTCGGTCTCTGAGTCGTACGTCGAGTAGTGGTACGGCGTGCTCGCCTCGAACTCGGCCGCGCAGGTGTCCACGGTCTTGTAGACCGGGCGCACGTCGAGACGGTGCCGCAGCGTACGCACGCCGTCCTCGGCGGCCAGCTCCGGCCGCAGCGCGGCGAGCTGCCGGTCGGACAGGCCGGCCCGCTTGGCCCGGCGCAGCCGTTCGGCGTCGAGCACCGGAGCGTCCACGATCTCCGCGCGCAGCTCAACCAGCGCGGCGATCTGATCCAGGAACCACGGGTCGATCCCACCCGAGGCCGCGGTGACCTCGGCGATCGACGCACCGAGGCGCAGCGCCCGCTCGACGGTGTACAGCCGGCCGTCGTGCGGAATCCGCAGCGCGGTCAGGGTGTTCTCCCGCGTCGCGTCGGCCGGATCCGGCACCGTCCAGAAGCCGGCTTCCTTCGTCTCCATCGAGCGCATCGCCTTGTTCAACGCCTCGCTGAAGTTGCGCCCGAGGCTCATCGCCTCGCCCACCGACTTCATCGTGGTGGTCAGCTCCGGGTCCGCGCCGGGGAACTTCTCGAACGCGAAGCGGGGGATCTTCACCACCACGTAGTCCAGGGTCGGCTCGAACGCCGCCGGGGTCTTCAACGTGATGTCGTTGGGAATCTCGTCGAGGGTGTAGCCGATCGCCAGTTTGGCCGCGATCTTGGCGATCGGGAAACCGGTCGCCTTGGACGCCAACGCCGAGGAGCGCGACACCCGCGGGTTCATCTCGATCACGACGATCCGGCCGTCGACCGGGTTGACCGCGAACTGGATGTTGCAGCCGCCGGTGTCCACCCCGACCTCGCGTAGCACCGCGATGCCCAGGTCACGCAGGCTCTGGTACTCCCGGTCGGTGAGCGTCATGGCCGGTGCCACGGTGACGCTGTCGCCGGTGTGCACGCCCATCGGGTCGACGTTCTCGATCGAGCAGACCACCACCACGTTGTCGTGCCGGTCGCGCATCAGCTCGAGCTCGTACTCCTTCCAGCCGAGCACGCTCTCCTCGATGAGCACCTCGTGCACCGGGCTGGCGGACAGGCCGTCACCGGCGATGCGGGCCAGGTCCTCCGGGGTGTGCGCCATACCGGAGCCCAGGCCGCCCATCGTGAACGACGGCCGGATCACCACCGGCAGGCCCAGCTCGGCAACGGTCGCCTCGACCTCGTCCATCGAGTGGCAGACCCGCGAGCGGGGCACCAGGGCGGTCGGGTCGTCGACGCCGAGGCGGACCCCGGCCTTCGCCACGATCTCCTTGAACAGCTGGCGGTCCTCGCCGCGGTTGATCGCGTCGATGTTCGCGCCGATCAGCTCCACGCCGTACTTGTCCAGCACGCCGGACTCGTGCAGGGCGACCGCGGTGTTCAGCGCGGTCTGCCCGCCGAGGGTGGCCAGGATGGCGTCCGGGCGCTCCTTGGCGATGACCAGCTCCACGAACTCCGGGGTGATCGGCTCGACGTACGTGGCGTCGGCGAACTCCGGGTCGGTCATGATGGTCGCCGGGTTGGAGTTGACCAGGCTGACCCGGATCCCCTCGCTGCGCAGCACCCGGCAGGCCTGGGTGCCGGAGTAGTCGAACTCGCAAGCCTGCCCGATGACGATCGGCCCGGAGCCGATCACCAGGATGTGCTTGAGATCGGTCCGCTTAGGCATTGCTGCGCCCCTCGCTGTGGATCCGGCCCTCGATGAGCTCGGCAAAGCGGTCGAAGAGGTAGTCCGCGTCGTGCGGGCCGGCCGCCGCCTCCGGGTGGTACTGAACGGTGAAGGCGGGCACGTCCACGGCCCGCAGCCCCTCGACGACGTTGTCATTGAGACAGACGTGCGACACCCGGACGCCACCGAAGTCGGTGTCGATCACCTGATCGGGTACCACCGCGCCGTGCCCCGCGCCGGGCACCTCGACCGCGAAGCCATGGTTGTGGCTGGTCACCTCGACCTTGCCGGTGGCCCGGTCGAGAACCGGCTGGTTGATCCCCCGGTGGCCGTAGCCCAGCTTGTAGGTGCCGAAGCCGAGCCCCCGGCCGAGGATCTGGCTGCCGAAGCAGATGCCGAACAGCGGCACCCGCCGCCGCAGCGCCTCCCGGGCCAGCGCCACCGGGCCGTCGGCGGTGGCCGGGTCGCCGGGGCCGGGCGACAGGAAGATCGCGTCGGCGCCGGTGGCGAGCAGGTCGTCGATGCCCGAGGAGGCCGGCAGCACGTGGGTGGTCACCCCGCGGGCGGCGAGCCGGCGGGGAACGTTGCGCTTGATGCCCAGGTCCAGCGCGGCAACGGTGAACCGGTGCTCGCCGATCGCCTGGACGACGTACGGCTGGGGGGTGGTCACCTCGGTGGAGAGGTCCGCGCCGACCATCTGCGGCGCCTGCCGGACCCGGGCCAGCAGGCTCTGCGGGTCGTTGTCCACGCTGGAGATGCCCACCCGCATGGCGCCCCGCTCGCGCAGGTGCCGGGTCAGCGCTCGGGTGTCCACCCCGCTGATGCCGACAACGCCCTCGGTGGCGAGCCGGTCCTCGAGGCCGCCGGTGGCCCGCCAGTTCGAGCCGATCCGGGCCGGGTCGCGCACCACGTACCCGGCCACCCAGATGCGGCCGGACTCGTCGTCCTCGCCGTTGACGCCCGTGTTGCCGATGTGCGGCGCGGTCTGCACCACCACCTGCCGGTGGTAGGACGGGTCGGTCAGGGTCTCCTGGTAGCCGGTCATGCCGGTGGTGAAGACCGCCTCGCCGAAGGTCTCCCCCACACTGCCGTACGCCTCACCGGGGAACGTGCGCCCGTCCTCGAGCACGAGGATCGCTGGTCTGCGCTTGACCATTACTTGACAGCCTTTCCGTCCAGAACCGTCGGCTCGCCACGCAGGAAGGTCGCCACGATGCGACCCGGCAGCGTCATGCGGGCGTACGGGGTGTTGCGACTGCGACTGGCCAGCTCCGCCGGCTCGATGGTGCGGCGGGCGGCCGGGTCGATCAGGGTCAGGTTGGCGGGCACCCCGGGCGCCGGGTCGACGCCGTGCCCGGCCAGCCCGGCGATCCGGGCCGGGGCGCGCGACATCCGCTCGGCGATCAGGTCCCACTGCGGGCCGAGCACGTCCAGCGCGATGGAGAGCGCCGTCTCCAGGCCGAGCATCCCCGGCCGGGCGTACGCCCACTCGCACTCCTTGTCCTCCACGGCGTGCGGGGCGTGGTCGGTGGCGATCACGTCGAGCACCCCGTCGGCGAGGGCGGCACGCAGGGCGGCGACGTCATCGGCGGTACGCAGTGGCGGGTTGACCTTGAAGACCGGGTCGTAGGTCTCCGCCCGCTCGTCGGTGAGCAGCAGGTGGTGCGGGGTGACCTCGGCGGTGACCCGCACCCCCCGCGCCTTGGCGTGGCGCAGCACCTCGACGCTGCCGGCCGTGGAGACGTGGCAGACATGCAGTCGGCTGCCCACGTGCTCGGCGAGCAGCACGTCCCGGGCGATGATCGCCTCCTCGGCGACGGCCGGCCACCCGATCAGGCCGAGCCGGGTGGAGACCTCACCCTCGTGCATCTGGGCGCCCTCGGTCAGCCGGGGCTCCTCGGCGTGCTGGGCGATGATCCCGTCGAACGCCTTGACGTACTCCAGGGACCGGCGCATCAGCTTCGGGTCGGCGACGCAGTGCCCGTCGTCGGAGAAGATCCGCACCCGGGCCGCGGAGTCGGCCATCGCGCCCAGTTCGGCGAGGCGCTCGCCGGCCAGCCCGACGGTGACGGCGCCGATCGGCTGCACGTCGACCAGCCCGGCCTCCCGGCCGAGCCGCCAGACCTGCTCGACGACGCCGGCGGTGTCCGCGACCGGGGAGGTGTTGGCCATCGCGCAGACCGCGGTGTAGCCGCCCAGGGCCGCCGCGCGGGAGCCGGACTCGACGGTCTCGGCGTCCTCCCGGCCCGGCTCGCGCAGGTGGGTGTGCAGGTCGACCAGGCCGGGCAGGGCGACCAGCCCGGTCCCATCGAGCACGGCGGCGTCCGGGGCGGACAGCCCCGGGCCGACCTCGGCGACCACGCCGTCGCGGATCAGCAAGTCGGTCGGCGCGGCGCCGACGACGCTCACGCTGGTGATCAGGTACGCGGTCACCGGTTGTTCCCTCCGAGCAGCAGGTAGAGGACGGCCATCCGCACGGAGACCCCGTTGGTGACCTGTTCGACGATGGTGGAGCGGGGCGAGTCGGCCACCTCGGGGGTGATCTCCATCCCCCGGTTCATCGGGCCGGGGTGCATGACGATCGCGTGATCGGGCAGCCGGCGCATCCGCGGGCCGTCCAGCCCGTAGCGGCGGGCGTACTCGCGGGCGGAGGGGAAGTAGGAGTCGTTCATCCGCTCCCGCTGCACCCGCAGCATCATCACCACGTCCACGTTGGGCAGCACGGAGTCGAGGTCGTAGGAGACGTCGGTGCCGGGTGCGAGCGCCGCGGCGATGTCCACCGGGATGAGGGTGGGCGGGCCGACCAGGGTGACCTTGGCGCCGAGGGTGGAGAGCAGCAGCACGTTGGAGCGGGCCACCCGGGAGTGCAGCACGTCCCCGACCACCGCGACCGACAGGCCGGCCAGCCGGCCCAGCCGGGCCCGCATGGTGTACGCGTCCAGCAACGCCTGGGTGGGGTGCTCGTGGGTGCCGTCACCGGCGTTGACCACCGACCCGTCCACCCAGTTCGCCAGCCGGTGCGGCGCGCCGGAGGCGGGGTGCCGGACGACCACCGCGTCGGCGCCCATGGCCTGCAGGGTCAGCGCGGTGTCCTTCAGGCTCTCGCCCTTGGTGACGCTGGACCCCTTCGCGGAAAAGTTGATCACATCGGCGCTGAGCCGCTTGGCGGCCGCCTCGAAGGAGATCCGGGTGCGGGTCGAGTCCTCGTAGAAGAGGTTCACCACCGTCCGGCCGCGCAGCGCGGGCAGCTTCTTGATCTCGCGGCCGGCGACCGTGGCCATCTCGGCGGCGGTGTCCAGGATCTCGGTGGCGGTGTCGGCGTCCAGGTCCGCGCCGGAGAGCAGGTGCCTGATCATGAGGTGGTCCCCCCGTACAGCTTGACCTCGTCCGTGCCGTCGGTCTCGGCGAGCGTCACCTTGACGCTCTCGGCGAGCGAGGTCGGGATGTTCTTGCCGACGTAGTCGGCGCGGATCGGCAGCTCCCGGTGACCGCGGTCGACCAGGACGGCGAGCTGCACGGACGCTGGGCGCCCCACGTCGTTGAGCGCGTCGAGCGCGGCCCGGACGGTCCGGCCGGAGAAGAGGACGTCGTCGACGAGGATGACCCGCTTGCCGTCGATGCCGCCGGGCGGCAGCTCGGTCGGGCCGATCGCGCGGGTGGCGTGCCGGCGCAGGTCGTCGCGGTACAGGGTGATGTCCAGCACACCGACCGGGACGGCGACGTCCTCGAAGGTGCTGATCCGGGCGGCGAGCCGCCGGGCGAGGGGGGCACCCCGGGTGGGAATCCCGAGCAGCACCGTCTCGGCGGCGCCCTGGGTCTTCTCCAGGATCTGGTGTGCGATGCGGTCGACCACACGTTGCACGTCGGCGCTGGCGAGGATCACCTTCACCGAGGGTTGTCGCGGTGGTGACGAGCGGGCAGCCGGTGGGTATGCCACGGCGGACCTCCTTCCCCGCCTCACGGGACGGGTCGTTAAAGGATGTCGGGCACCTCCGGCCGGACCGCGGGCGGACCTGGGCCGGGGCTTCACGCCACGTTACCAGTGGTCACCGGGCGGATGGACGGCGGCTGCTGACCATCGGATCAGGCCGGCGAAATGGGGATAACTCCCCCGCTGCTCCCCAACGGTAGGGTCACGACCACTTGACCAGGTGTCGCATTCCCCGTACCGTCACGCTCCGTAACGATCGACGGGAGAACCCCGAGCAGCACTGGGAGTGTCCGAATGCCCTCTGAATACGCCAAATCTCTGGGCGCCCGCCTGCGCTCCATCCGCCAACAGCAGGGTCTCTCCCTGCAGGGCGTGGAGGAGAAGTCGAACGGGCGGTGGAAGGCCGTGGTGGTCGGGTCGTACGAGCGCGGCGACCGTGCCGTGACGGTGTCCCGCCTGGCCGAGCTTGCCGAGTTCTACCGCGTCCCCGTCTCGGAGCTGCTGCCCGACGGCAGCGGGGTCCGTCACGAGCCCACCAGCAAGATCGTCCTGGACCTGGAGCGGCTCTACGACGAGGCCTCCGAGGACCTGGCCTACGTGGCCCGCTACGCCCGCGCCATCCAGCAGCAGCGCGGCGACTACAACGGCCGGGTGCTCTCCATCCGCGCCGACGACCTGCGGGCGCTCGCGATCGTCTACGACGCCTCGCCGTCGGGTCTGATCGAGCGGCTCACCGAGCACGGTGTGCTGGTCGCCGACCCCCGGGCGTTCTTCGCCTCCTGATCCACCGATCCACCGAAAGGGCCCGTGCCGTCCGGCACGGGCCCTCTTCGTGGTACGGGTGCTGAGCGGGTGCGCTCAGCGGGTGGCGTACTCGGCGATCCGGCCGAGGATGCCGTTGAGGAAGCGCGGCGAGTCGTTGGTGGACATCTGGCGGGCAAGCTCCACAGCCTCGCTGATCGCCACCGCGTCGTCGATCTCGTCGACGTAGAGCAGCTCGTAGACCGCGATCCGGGCCAGGTTGCGGTCCACCACCGGCATCCGCTCCAGCGTCCAACCCTCGGCGTAGCTGGCGATCAGCTCGTCGATCCGGTTGAGGTGCTCGGCGACCCCCTCGACCAGGCTCGCCGCGTAGCCCAGGTGCTCCGGTCGGGGCTGCTCGATCCGCTGTACGTAGCCGGCGAGCACCTCGACCGGGGGCCGGTCCCGAAGGTCAGCCTCGTAGAGGACGTCCAGCGCCCGCTTGCGCGCCTTGCGACGCGCCGGCATCTGCTGCTTGGGACCCTCTGCCATCAGGATCGGCCGAGGTAACGGCCGTCGCGCGTGTCGACCTTGATCTTCTCGCCGGTGGTGATGAACAGCGGCACCTGCACGGTCGCGCCGGTCTCAACGGTGGCCGGCTTGTTGCCGCCGGTCGACCGGTCGCCCTGCAGACCCGGCTCGGTGTAGGTGACCTCCAGCACAACGCTGGTGGGCAGCTCGATGTAGAGCGGGACGCCCTCGTGGGTGGCGACGGTCGCCTCGGCCTCGGGGAGGAGGTAGTTGGCCGCCTCACCGACGGTGCCGCCGGGGACGGTGATCTGGTCGAAGGTCTCCAGATCCATGAAGACGTAGTCTTCGCCGTCGGCGTACAGGTACTGCATCGTGCGCTTGTCCACGGTCGCGGTCTCGACCTTGGTGCCCGCGTTGAAGGTCTTGTCGACCACCTTCCCGGACAGCACGTTCTTCAGCGTGGTGCGCACGAACGCACCACCCTTACCGGGCTTGACGTGCTGGAACTCGACGACGGCCCAGAGCTCGCCGTCAAGGTTGAGTACCAGGCCGTTTTTGAGGTCGTTGGTGGAGGCCATTTCCTGCCTTGATCATCAATTGGCGGACAGACCCTAGGAGTCTACTAGGGCGTGTTTCAGAAGTGTCGGTCGAGCCGAGCCGGAGTCCAGGCGTCGTTCGGCAAGGCGGAGCGGTGTCCGGATACCGGTGTTGTATCCGGACACCGCGACAACGCTGCCGGGCGGCGGCTGGGCCCGGCGCAGGCCGGCCAGCACTTCTGAAACACGCCCTAGCTGCGTCGAGGCGCGTTACCCGCCGTCGTTCGGGCGTCGACCGGTGCTGGCGACAGGGACCCGAGAACCGTGACAGATCGTCACGCTGGCACCTCAAGCCGCCCGCCACCCCCACGCCCTTTGCTCTGCTTCACCCGACGCAACAGTCACGGTCCGTGAGGCGCGGACGAGCACCCGACACCCCGACGAAAATCACATATCCGCAGCTCACCGCCTCTGTTGCGTCCGTTGAAGCAGAGCAAAGGACGCGAACCAGGAACGCTCTCCACCGGCGGGGGTCGGAGCCGCCGATGTCAATCGTGACGCTCGGTGACGAGGAGAGGGCATCACGATGGGTGAGACCTGGCGACTGCTCGCGAGCTGTCGGCATCACCGCCGACCAAGCCATCAGGCGACCAAGCCATCAGGCCACCAGGCCACCACGGCGGCGGGGGCTGCGGGCCAGAGCCCGAGTGCTGCTCAGCTGGAGCGGGTGGCCAGGTGGTGCAGGGCGAGTCGGTAGCCGTCGATGCCGAGCCCGCAGATCACCCCGGTCGCCACCGCGGAGATCACCGAGTGGTGCCGGAACTCCTCGCGGGCGTGGATGTTGGAGATGTGCACCTCGACCAACGGCCCGCGCAGCATGGCGCAGGCGTCCCGCACCGCGTACGAGTAGTGCGACCAGGCGGCCGGGTTGAGCACCACCGCGGCGCCCTCGTCGGCGGCGGCGTGCAGCCAGCCGAGCAGCTCGTGCTCGGCGTCGGTCTGCCGGACCGTCACGTCGAGCCCCAGCTCCCGGCCGGTCCGCTCGCAGAGCGCCACCAGGTCGGCGTAGCTGGTCGCGCCGTACACCGCCGGCTCGCGGGTGCCCAGCCGGCCCAGGTTCGGCCCGTTCAACACGTACACCCTCACGCCGTGCCCACCTCCCGGTAGGCGGCCGCGAGCAGCGCGTCGTCCGGGCCCTCGAGCATTGCCGGGCGGGCCAGCCCGTCCAGCACCACGAACCTCAGCCGGCTGCCGCGGGCCTTCTTGTCCACCCGCATCACGGCCAGCAGCTGCGACCAGGCGTCGGCCGGGTAGCTCACCGGCAGGCCGAGCGCGGCCAGGGTGACCCGGTGCCGGTCGGCGGTCGGCGCGTCCAGCCGGCCGGCGAGCCGGGCCAGCGCGGCGGCGTACACCAGGCCGACGGCGACGGCATGGCCGTGCCGCCAGCGGTAGCCCTCGACCTGCTCGATCGCGTGGGCCAGCGTGTGGCCGTAGTTGAGCACCTCCCGCACGCCCGACTCACGCAGGTCACCGGAGACCACGTCGGCCTTGACCCGGATCGCCCGCTCGATCAGCTCCCGGGTGACCGCCCCGCGCGGGTCGGTGGCGGCCGCCGGCTCACGCTCGATCAGATCCAGGATCGCCGGATCGGCGATGAAGCCGCACTTGACCACCTCGGCCAGCCCGGCCGCCAGGTCGACCGCGGGCAGGCTGTCCAGCGTGGCCAGGTCGGCCAGCACGCCGACCGGCGGGTGGAACGCGCCCACTAGGTTCTTGCCGGCGGCGGTGTTGATCCCGGTCTTGCCGCCGACCGCGGCGTCCACCATGCCCAGCAGTGAGGTGGCCACCGGCACCCAGCGCACCCCGCGCAGCCAGCAGGCCGCGACGAAGCCGGCCAGGTCGGTCACCGCGCCGCCGCCGACACCGACCACCGCGTCGGTACGGGTGAAGCCGGCCGCGCCGAGCCGATCCCAGCAGGCGGCGGCCACGTCGATCTGCTTGCCCCCCTCGGCGTCCGGCACCTCGATCGGCAGCGGCTCGACGCCGGCCGCGCGCAGCCGTTCGCCGAGCGCATCGGCCAGCCCCTTGAGCGGGGGCGCGTGCAGCACCGCCGCCCGGGTCGCGCCGGGCAGCAGCCCGGGCAGCGTGTCCAACAGGTCGCGTCCGACCAGCACGTCGTACGGCCGTTCGCCGCCGACCGGGATCCGGGTCACCTCGTCCATCGCCGGCAGCCTAGTCCAGCGGCCGGCGTGGCGAGGGCGGCCGCCCACCTGCTGGCCGGGCGGCCCAGTCCGCCAGCGCACGGGCGTGCTCGGCCACGGCGGTGCGCAACGCGTCCGGGTGCCGCACGGTGAAGGGGCAGCCCAGCCCGGCCAGCAGCGCCGCCATGCCGGGCAGGCTCTCCGCCCGCGCCCGCAGCAGCACCCCGTCGCCGGTGGCGGTCAGCTCGGCCACGGTGGGCGGGACGCGGCGTCGAACGGTGACCAGGTCGGTCTCCAGCAGCACCTCGACCTCGTGCGTGTAGGGCACGCCGGCCAGCGACCGGGTCACCCGGGCCACCGGGTCGAAGCCGTCCGGCACGGTGAACGTCGCCACGCCGGGCGTCACGGCGCCGATCCGGTCCAGCCGGAAGGTGCGGACCTCCCCGCGCCGGTGGTCGTGGCCGGTGACGTACCAGCGGCCCGCGTGGAAGACCAGCCCGTACGGGTCGAGCTCGCGGTGCGACGACTCACCTCGCCAGGAGCGGTAGTCCAGCGCCACCCGCTGCCGGTGTCGGGCGGCCGCGGCCAGGGTGAGCAGGGTGCCGGACGCCGGTCCCCGTTCCGGCTCCGTACGCCGCAGGGTGAAGCCGAGGTGCTCCTGCACGGCGGTCAGCCGGTCGGCGAGCGCCACCGGCAGCACCCGGCGGATCTTGGCCAGCGCGGTGGCGGTGGCCGGCAGTTCGGTGGCCAGCCCGACCCGTTCGGCGACGACCAGACCGAGCAGCACGGCCACCGCCTCGTCGTCGGTGAGCATCAGGGGCGGCAGCTTGTACCCGGGGTGCAGCCGGTAGCCGCCGTAGCGGCCCCGGTCGGCGATGACGGGGATGCCCAGCTCGACCAGGGTGGCCGCGTACCGGCGCACGGTGCGCTCGTCCACGCCTAGCCAGCCCGCGAGATCAGCGGCCGTCGAACGGTGCCGGGTCTGCAGCAGTTCGAGCAGGGCCAGCACGCGGCCGGCGGGATGCGACACCGACAACTCCTCGAAACCGGGCGGATTCTGTCCGGTTTCGATCGTACGGTCATCCGGTAACCGAGAGAAGGAGCGACAGATGGCGACGTTCGTGCTGGTGCCGGGTTTCTGGTTGGGCGCCTGGGCGTGGCGGGACGTGACCGCGGCGCTGCGCGCGCAGGGGCACGAGGTGTATCCGATGACGCTGACCGGGTTGGCCGAGCGGGACCACCTGGGCGGGCCGGAGGTGGGCCTGGAGACGCACACCGCGGACATCGTCCGGCTGATCGAGGTCGAGGACCTGCGCGAGGTGCTGCTGGTCGGGCACTCCGGCGGCGGCATGCCGGTCGCCCAGGCGGCAGACCGCATCCCGGACCGGATCGCCCGGGTGGTCTACGTGGAGAGCGGGCCGCTGCCGGACGGCGTCGCGCAGTTCGACACCGTGCCGCCGGAGGAGCAGGAGAAGCTTCGGGCCGCGATCGGCACCGGCCACCTGCTGCCGCCACCGGCCTTCGACCCGGACGCCGACCCGACCAACCTGGCCGGGCTGGACGAACCGACGCTGGCCCTGCTGCGTGCCCGGGCCACCCCGCAGCCGCTGCGGGCCGCCACCGAACCGGTGCGCCGCACCGGCGGTCGCCCGGTCCCGACCGCGCTGGTCGCCAGCACCTTCCCGCTGGCGGTGGTGCGGCAGATGATCGCCGAGCGGCACCCGTTCTTCACCGGGTTGGCCGGTGGCCAGCTGTTCGAGCTGCCGACCGGGCACTGGCCGATGCTCAGCGAGCCGAAGGCCCTGGCCGACGTGCTCGACGCCGCCGCCCGAGGCTGAGGAGAGGCCCCGCGAACGGGGAACCGCCCCGCCCGCCGCCCGGCCGGTCGCGCACCGGCCGGGCCGGCGTCAGCGGGTGAGCAGCGCGGCGATCTCGGCGACGATCTCCGCCGGGGTCCGGCCGTCGGTGGCCACCGTCGCGGTGGCCACCTCCGCGTACAGCGGCCGGCGCTGGTCCATCAGGTGCTTGAGGGTGGCGCGCGGGTTGATCGCCAGCAGCGGGCGGCCGGCGCCCAGCCCGACCCGCTTCACCGCGTCGGGCAGCTCGACCGAGAGGTGCACCACCCGGTGCCCGACCAGGGCGGCGCGGGTCTCCTCGGCCAGCACCGCGCCGCCGCCGAGGGCGAGCACCCCCGGGCTGGCAGCCAGCGCCGCGGCCACCGCGGCCCGTTCGAGGGTACGGAAGTGCTCCTCACCCTCGTCGATGAAGATCTCCGGGATGGGCTTGCCGGCCATCCGCTCGATGTCGGTGTCGGTGTCGCGGAACTCCACCCCGAGGGCCGTGGCGAGCGCCTCCCCGACCGTGGTCTTGCCGCAGCCGGGCGCACCGACCAGGACGACGACCGGCGCCATCAGCGGATGACCAGCGCGTCGAGGTAGCCGGTCACGTTGCGGCGGATCTCGGCGACCGAGTCCCCGCCGAACTTCTCGGTGGCCGCCTCGGCCAGCACCAGCGCGACCATCGCCTCGGCGACCACCGCGGCGGCGGGAACCGCGCAGACGTCCGAGCGCTGGTTGATCGCCGTGGCCGGCTCGCCGGTGGTGACGTCCACGGTGGCCAGGGCCCGGTTCAGCGACGAGATGGGCTTCATCGCGGCACGGACGCGCAGCGGCTCACCGGTGGTGATGCCGCCCTCGAGCCCCCCGGCCCGGTCGGTGACCCGGCGGACGCCGGTCGCCGACGGGATGATCTCGTCGTGCGCCTCGGAGCCGCGGGACCGGGCCTGCTGCCAGCCGTCACCGATCTCCACACCCTTGATCGCCTGGATCGACATCAGCGCGGTGGCCAGTCGGGCGTCGAGCTTGCGGTCCCACTGCACGTGGCTGCCCAGCCCCGGCGGCACCCCGTACGCCAGCACCTCGACCACGCCGCCGAGGGTGTCGGCGGCCTTCTTCGCGGCGTCCACCTCGGCGACCATCAGGGCGCTGGCCTCCGGGTCGAGGCAGCGCAGCGGGTCGGCGTCGATCCGGGCGGCGTCCTGCGGGCTCGGGCGCAGCCCGGACTTCGCGGCAACCGGGCCTAGCTCGACGACGTGCGAGACGATCTCGATGCCGAGCGCCTGCCAGATCAGCGCCTTGGCGACCGCGCCCACGGCCACCCGGGCCGCGGTCTCCCGGGCGCTGGCCCGCTCCAGGATGGGCCGGGCGTCGGTGTGGCCGTACTTCTGCATGCCGGCCAGGTCGGCGTGGCCCGGCCGGGGGCGGGTCAGCGGCGCGTTGCGGGCCTGCCGGGCCAGCTCGTCGGGGTCCACCGGGTCGGCGGCCATCACCGTGCGCCACTTCGGCCACTCGGAGTTGCCCACCCGGATCGCCACCGGGCTGCCCAGGGTGACGCCGTGCCGCAGGCCGCCGAGCACGTCGACCTCGTCCCGCTCGAACGACATCCGGGCGCCACGGCCGTAGCCCAGCCGCCGGCGGGCCAGCTCGTCGGCGATCTCGGTGGTGCTCACCTCGATGCCGGCCGGCACCCCCTCCAGCAGCGCGACGAGGGCGGGACCGTGCGATTCACCTGCAGTCAACCAGCGCAACACAGCGGTCAGTCTGTCACGGCCGGTGGCCGCCCCGACGTGCCGCCCGGCGCGTCCCGCCCTGCGGACGCGGACGTTGACGCGAACCTCGACGTGTGGGAGTGGTCGCTGGAAACTGCTGATGAGCACTGATGGAACGAGTTCATTGGGCTGGGTAGCTGGAAGCGCTACTGCTCGGGCCGCTTCTCACCCCCACCGGCCAGATGTTCGCATCGCGTTGGTCCGAGCGAGCAGGCACCGGGACGGAGGTGGGCGCTTGGTCAAGGTCGAGCCGGGACAACGACGGCGGCCCCGGTGATCGTCGGTCGGCGGTTCCATTTGGCTCCAACGGGTGTGCGAGGGCTCGGACGGAGCTGTCCGTCGCGGGTTGCGGGGTGAGGTCGATCGGGACCCACCTCCCGTCCTGCCGCATCCGGACCGGACCGGCGTGAACCTTCGCCTCGATCTGCCCGTTGGGGTGGGCGACGTACTCAGCCAACTCCGTGTCATGCCGGTGATCCGGACCAGCTGGCCGGTCATCCGGGCGGTGACGAGAGCAGCGATCTCGTCCGGATGCTCAAGTACCTCGGCCGGCTTGGGACGAGGTGCCGCTTCGGCTCGCTAAGCGGGCACCTCGGAGATGCTCGTCACGAGGCTTGCCACCAGGGCGACAGTCGCTGCCCGACCCCACCGAGACCTGACGAATCTTCCCCAGCTGGCGACGATCGCCGATCGGGGGCCGCTGGGCCCAGGCGCCCGCCCCCGCGGCGCTGCCCTGCGCTGGGTGCGCCCGCACCCGCGAGGCGAACTGCTGCCAGGCGTACACCCGCAGGGTGGCCCGGACGTTCACTGCGTCGGCGGGCAGGCCGCGCACCGCGAACTCCAGCAGCGCGTCGCGCTGGCCGTTGCGGTTGCCGTCGCAGAGTCGCGGGCAGCTGGCCAGCGTCGTCTTGACGCCGTTGTCGCCGTCCTGCGCGACCTGCGTGGCGGTGGTGTCCGCCGCCGCGGTCAGCACGATCGGTGACACCTCCGCCGCCGTCAGCGGCATCATCGTGGCCACCACGCCGGCACTCAGGACACTGAGGACGACGGCCTTGCGTCGCTTTCCTGCACCCGGTGCGGCGTGGTCGACTCCGTGCCTGCTCAAGGAACACTCCCTGTCTAGGCGGCGATTACCGGCAGCAGCGTATCGACCGGCGACACTCGTGGCGCGCAGGAAACCGAACCTACGACACGACTTAACCAAAGCATAAGAGAGGTCGCGTACAGGCAAGCAGGGCCGGCAAACGACCTGGCGGCGCGTCGGTTACGCCCACCTGGTCGGCGGACCCGGACGGCGGCGTCGCCCAACTCAGCGCCGGGCCGCGGCGAGCGCCGCACGCATCGCCTCGACCGGCGCGGGCACCCCGGTGAACTGCTCGAACTGGCCCACCGCCTGGGCGAGCAGCAGGTCGAGTCCGGACACCACCGGGCAGCCGGCGGCGAGCGCGGACGCGGCCAGCGGTGTCGGCCACGGATCGTAGAGCGCCTCGAAGAGCACGGTGGACGGTCGCCAGTGAACCGTCCCAGCAAGCGGGTCGGCAACCCCCTTCGGCACGGTCGAGACCACGACGTCGGCACCGGCCCGCGCGGCCGCGTGCTCCCAGGCCACTCCCGTCAGCTCCACCCCGACCGCCGCCGCCACCGGTCGCAGCTCGTCGACCGCCACCGCCCGCCGGGCCACCACGGTCGTGGAGGTCGCACCGAGTCGGGCGGCGGCGGCCAGGGCCGCGCGGGCGGTGCCGCCGGCGCCGAGCACGGTGACGCTGGCGCCGGGCGTCACCCCGGCCACGGTGAGCACCTGGACCATGCCCGCGACGTCGGTGTTGTCCGCGTACCAGGAGCCGTCGGGCCGGCGTACCAGCGTGTTGGCCGCGCCGACGGCGACCGCGACCGGCGACGCCTCCGCGGCCACCGCGAGCGCCGCCTCCTTGCCCGGCATGGTCACCGACAGCCCGGCCCACTCCGGACCGAGACCGGCGACGAGGTCCGACAGCTCCGCCGCCGCGCACTCGATCCGGGTGTACGACCACCCGACCAGCCCGGCCGCCGTGTAGCCAGCGGTGTGGATCACCGGGGAGAGGGAGTGCGCGATCGGCTTGCCCACCACCGCCGCCCGTCGTCGCAGCGTCATCAGATGATGCCGGCCTCCCGAGCCTTGGCCTTATTGCGCTCGTGCTGCTCGGACGTCTCGGCGAACTCGGAGTGGCCCTGCTTGTCGATCGCCACGAAGAAGACCCACTTGCCCGGTGGCGGATCCATCGCACCTGCCAAGGCTTCCTTGCCTGGGTTGTTGATCGGGGTGGGGATCAGGCCCCGCAGCTTGCGGTTGTAGGGGTTCTTCGGGTCGGTCAGCTCGGCTTCCGTCATGTCCGCGGACCTCTTGGTCGGTTTGCCGATCGACTCCAGGTAGTAGTTGACCGTGACGTCCATCTCCAGGCAGTTGCAGGGGAACTCCCCGTACACCCGGTTGTAGGCCACCCGGGCGACCTTGCCCAGGTCGTCTTTGTTGCCCGCCTCGGCCTGGGCCAGCGAGGACACGATCAACGCCTCGTACGGGCTGACCTTGCGTTCCTTCTGCACCCGATCGGCGAACTTCATCTCGCCGGTCACCGACAGGAAGTTGTCCACCATGAGCTTGAGGATGCTCTCCGCGGTGGCCTTGGGCGGGATCTCGTACGTGTCCGGGTAGAGGAAGCCCTCGACGGACTTGACGACCTTCTTGCCGTCGTCGCGCTTGAACCACCATTCCGGGACGCCGAGCCCCTCCGGGTCCTTCGCGGCGGCCTGGAAGTCCTTGACCGGGATCTTGGTCTTCTCGGAGAGCAGCTTGTAGATGTTCAAGCTGGTGCGGCCCTCGGGGATGGTCAGGCCGTTGACGATCTTGTTCTTCAGGTCGAGCATCGCGGTGACGGCGCTCGCGCCGCTCATCTGCTTGCGCAGCTTGTACGTGCCCGGCTGGATGTTCTTGCTGCGCGAGTTCGCCTCGGCGGCCTCGACGAACGCCTTCTGGCTCTTCACCACGTCGGCGGCGACCAGCGCGTCGGCCATGTCGGCGAGCAGTGCGCCATGCTTGATCTCGACGGTGACCTCACCGGCGCCGGCGCCGTCGTAGTCCGGGGTGACGAAGTAGTTCTGGATCCGGTCGAAGCCGTAGAAGGCTCCGCCGCCGATGCCGCCCAGCAGGAACAGGGCCAGCAGCAGGGCCAGGAATGTCTTGCCCCGACCCCCGGACCCGCCCTTGCGCTTGCGGACGAAGCCGTGCCGGTGCCGACCCTTCTGCCCCCGCTCCGGCTCGTCGAACCCAAGATCCAGATCGTCGATCATTACGTCCGCCTCCGCTGCGCGTCCAGCCAGCTCTGCAGAATCTCCACTGCGGCCGCCTGATCGACAACCGCACGTTGACGCTTGCCCCGAACGCCACGCTCGGCAAGCCTACGAGAAGCGACCACGGTCGACATCCTCTCGTCAGTGAGCGTTACCGGGACGGGCGCTATCACATCGACCAGTCGGTCAGCGTACGCCTTCACGTGGACAGCGGCCGGGCCGTGCTTCCCGGCGAGATTGACCGGAAGGCCGACGACAACCTGGACGGCCTCGTGCTCGGCCACCAGCGCCGCCAGCTCGGCGAGGTCGCTCGGCACCGCGTCCGGCGCCGCGGTCAGGTCGCGGGCCAGGGTGACCAGCGGTACCGCCAGCACGCCGTCCGGGTCCGAGCGGGACACCCCCACCCGGACCTGACCGACATCCACCCCGATCCGCACCCCACGCGTCAGCTCAGTCACCGACCGTCACCCCTGGGCCCGAACGAACCAGGGCGGACCGATCGGCCCGCCCTGGTCGAACAATGGTCGTCCATCACGCCTCGGTGACCGCCTTCTCGACGGTGAGCAACAGGTTCGGCGCCTCGGCCGCCGGCAGGCCGCCGCCCTGGGCCAGATCGGGGCTGCCCCCGCCGCGCCCGGAGAACGCCGCCTTCACCAGATCCGAGGCGGCCAGGCCCCGACTGCGAGCGGCCTGGTTGACCGCCACCACCAGGGACGCCTTGCCGTTCGCGCGAGCCGCCACCGCGACCACCGCCGGCCGCGACGGGTCGATCTTGCCGCGGATCTCCTGGGCCAGCGTCCGCACATCGTTGCCGGCCGCGCCCTCCGGCGCCTCGGTGCCCACGTACGCCACCCCGCGCACGTCCCTGGCCTGCGCGGCGAGCGCCGCCGCCCCGCCCAGCACCAGCTGGGCGCGCAGCTTCTCCAGCTCCTTCTCCGCGTCCCGGAGCTGGGTGACGGTCTGCTCCACCCGGTCGGCGACCTGGTCGTTCGGCACCCGGTACAGCTCGGCCAGGCGGGAGACCAGCAGATGCTCGCGGGCCAGGAAGCCGAAGGCGTCCATGCCGACCAGCGCCTCGACCCGACGGACGCCGGAGCCGATCGACGACTCGGAGAGGATCTTCACCAGGCCGAGCTGCGCCGAGCGGGCCACGTGCGTGCCGCCACACAGCTCCCGGGCGTAGTCGCCCACCTCGACGACCCGCACCTCCTCGCCGTACTTCTCACCGAAGAGCGCCATCGCCCCGATCCGCCGCGCCTCGTCCAGCGACGTGATGAAGGCGTGCACCTCCAGGTCGGCCAGGAGCACCTCGTTGACCTGCTGCTCCACGTCGTGCAGCACGCTCGGCGACACACCGGTCGGGGTGTTGAAGTCGAACCGCAGGCGGCCCGGCGCGTTCAGCGAACCCGCCTGGGTAGCCGAGTCGCCGAGGAAGTTGCGCATGGTCTGGTGCACCAGGTGGGTCGCGGTGTGCGACCGGGAGATCGCCCGCCGCCGGGTGGCGTCGATCTCCGCGAAGCCGGTCTCGCCTGCACGCACCTCACCCCGGATCACCCGGGCCCGGTGCACGATCAGGCCGGGCACCGGCTGCTGCACGTCGAACACCTCGATCTGACCACCGCCCACGGTGATCATGCCCTGGTCGGGCTGCTGACCACCGCCCTCGGCGTAGAACGGGGTCGTGTCGAGCACCAGCTCGATGGTGTCGCCCTCGGTCGCCGCCTGGCGCGGGCCGTCCTCGCCGAGCAGCGCCCGCACCCGCGACTCGCGCGCCACCTCGCTGTACCCGGTGAACGTCACCGGGCCGTCCGCGTCGAGCACCGACCGGTACGCCGACACGTCGGTGTGCCCGGTCTTGCGGGCCTGCGCGTCCGCCTTCGCCCGGGTCCGCTGGTCGGCCATCAGCCGGCGGAAGCCCTCGCCGTCGACGCGAAGGCCCTGCTCCGCGGCGATCTCCAGGGTCAGGTCGATCGGGAAGCCGTACGTGTCGTGCAGCTGGAACGCCTTCGCCCCGGACAGCGCCGCGCCGCCCGCGGTGCGGGTCTCGGCGATCGCCGTGTCCAGGATCGTGGTGCCGGCGCGCAGCGTCGACAGGAAGGCTTCCTCCTCGGCGTACGCGTACTGTGAGATGCGGTCGAAGTCGGTCGCCAGCTCCGGGTACGACGGCGCCATGCAGTCCCGGGCCACCGGCAGCAGCTCAGGCAGCGCCCGCTCCTGCCAACCGAGCAACCGGATCGACCGGATCGCCCGGCGCACGATCCGACGCAGCACGTAACCGCGCCCCTCGTTGCTCGGGGTCACGCCGTCGCCGATCAACATCAGCGCGGTCCGCACGTGATCCGCGATCACCCGCAGCCGGACGTCGTCCGGGTGCGACTCGCTGGCCACGTGGCCGGAGTGCGCGCCGTAGCGCTTGCCGGTCAGCTCAGCCGCCCGGGCCAGGATCGGCCGGACCTCGTCGATCTCGTAGAGGTTGTCGACGCCCTGCAGGATCGAGGCCATCCGCTCCAGGCCCATGCCGGTGTCGATGTTCTTCGCCGGCAGGTCACCCAGGATCGGGTAGTCGTCCTTGGTGGTGCCCGGACCCCGCTCGAACTGCATGAAGACGAGGTTCCAGAACTCCATGTAGCGGTCCTCGTCGACCGCCGGGCCGCCCTCGCGGCCGTACTCCGGGCCCCGGTCGTAGAACAGCTCCGAGGACGGGCCGCACGGCCCGGGAATGCCCATCGACCAGAAGTTGTCCGCCTTGCCCCGGCGGACGATCCGCGCGGCCGGCACGCCGATCGAGCGCCAGATCTCGAACGCCTCGTCGTCGTCGAGATAGATGGACGGCCAGACCCGCTCCGGGTCGAGGCCGTACCCGCCCTGGTCCTGCGGCTTGGTGATCAGCTCCCAGGCGAGCGGGATCGCCCCCTCCTTGAAGTAGTCACCGAAGGAGAAGTTGCCGTTCATCTGGAAGAACGTGCCGTGACGGCTGGTCTTGCCGACCTCGTCGATGTCCGGGGTGCGGATGCACTTCTGCACGCTGACCGCCCGCTGGTACGGCGGGGTCTGCTGGCCCAGGAAATAGGGGACGAACTGCACCATACCGGCGTTGACGAACAGCAGGTTCGGATCGCTGATGGCGGGCAGCGGAGCGGACGGCACCACGGCGTGGCCGTTCGCCTCGAAGTGGGCGAGGTACCGCCGCTTGATCTCCGCCGTCTTCATCGCTGGTGTTCCTCCGGAAAGATTTCTCGATCACCGATCCGCGGGTCCTCCCGCAACTCGGCGAACTGGTCGTCGAACGCCTCACCCTGGGCGAACGCCTGGTGGATCTCCTGCTCGCGCTCGGCCATCCCAACCCGAACGTCCTCCACGAAGCTACGCAGCGATTCGACCAGCCCGCCAGCGGATTCCGACAACGTGCTGGCGATGCCGGCCGGGGTGTACGCCTGCGCGGTCCGGGTCGCCTTGCGGACCACCACCACGCCGACGGCCAGACCGATGCCGAGCCAGAACAACCGCCTCATGTCTCGCTACCTCCTGGTGGACCGGCCGGTCAGTGGTTGCCGCGCCGGGCGGCCCGCCGCTGCTGCTTGATGGTGTCGCGCACCTCGCGCTCGGTCTCGGCGTGCCGGCGGCTGGCGGCGGCACGGCGCACGCCGTAGCCGAACGCGGCCACCTTGACCAGCGGGTTCGCGGCCGCGGCGGAGACCACGGTGGCCAGGTTGGCGACGTTCGCGGTGACGTTCTGCGCGTGGCTGGTCATCGTGTCGACCTTCGCCAGCTGGAGGTTCACGCCGTCGAGCGAGGTCTGCACCTGCTCCAGGGCGGTGTTGACGTTCTTCACCGTGGTGTTCACGTCACCGAGCAGCGGCGCGGTCCGATCGTTGAGGTCGTTGATCATCCGGGTGGTGGCGTCCACCGTGTGCCGCAGCCGCAGGATGGGCAGCGTCAGGATGAGCACCAGCACCGCGAACGCGCACGCCGCGACCAGCGCCGCAACCTCACCAATGTCGCCCACGCCTGTCCTCCTCAAGCAGAGTTCCTCAGGACCCGACGCCCCCGGAACACACAACCGTGGTACCCGTATCGGGCCCGCCGAGCCGTCACCGGTCAGCGGCAGCGGGGCTCGGGCCCGCCAGCCCCAGACCCTACCGTCCGTGATGGAGACCCGCTCACGACGGTGAGGGCGTCAACTCACCCAGCGGGTCCGCGCTGACGGTCGGGAACGGATCCTCTCCGGTCAGTGACGGATCGGTGCTCGGCTGTGGCCTGGTCCGCTCGTCGTCGATCGCGTTGCGTACCTTCACCGACACCAACGAGCCGGCGCACTCCGCCGCAGCGGCCGACGGCTCGGGAGACGGCACGACCGCCGGTTTGTTGTCGACCGGCGGCGGCACGCAGGTCGGCTCGCGTACCCACAGGTCGAGGGTCAGCTCGTCACGACGCCAGCAGGTGTAGCTGCCCTTCGTCTCCGGCTCCGGGCAGCGGGCCACCTTCCACGGTTGCCAGCCGTCCTGGCGCAGCGCGCTCTCGTAGACCCGCGCCGTCTCCTCCGGCGACTTCTCCGAGGTGACGGTGCGCTCGCGCAGCCGGCAGTCGAGCAGGCACCAGCGGCTGCCACTGACGTCGTCGACCGTCTTCGCGGCGGCCCAGCCCGGCACGTTCAGCTGGTCCAGGTTGTCGAAGACCGGGTCACGGCTCAGCGTACGGATGCCGAAGAAGAGCGGCACCGCACCGAGCAGCACGATGCTGACCAGCGCCAGCACCGCCGCCCGCAGGCGGCGACGCTCGCGCGACTGCCGGCGCGCCTCGGACCGGCCACCCGGGGCAGCGTCGTCGTCGGACACGTCCCGGCCGGGCGCGCGCAGCGCGGGCCCGGCGGTCGGCTCGGGCGCCGGCCGGTCCACCGCGCCAGCCGGCGGGGGCACCACGGCGGCGGCCCGCGCCACGCCGACGGGCTCGCCCGCGCGGCCGGGTGGCGGCACCGGAGCGACGCCGGTCGGTTCGGGGCGGCCGGGCTCCCGGTGCGGCGGCAGCGCACGGCCGGCGGCGCGGTCCGCCGGCGCGGGCCGAACGGGCGCACCGGCGCGGGCCACCCCGGGTACAGCGGGACCGCTGCCGGGCTCGCCGCCCGCTCGCTCGTCGCCACCGGGCGGCTGTGCGGCGCCGGGCGGGCGGACAGCGGCACGGGCCGGGCCGTCCGGGCGGGCGGCGCCCCGGGCGGCAGGCTCGACGCCGGGGGCGGTCCGGGGCGGTCCGTCGGGGCCACGCCGGCCGGCGCCCGAGACCGGCGCGTCGCCGGGGGCGGGTCGGGCCCGGCCCGGCGGGGTGGAGCGGGCGGCGCCCCGGGGCGGTGCGCCGGGACCGGCTGGAGCGCCACCAGGTGCCGGCCGCCCGCCGCCGGCGGGACCGGCGTACGGGTCGTCGCCGCGGTTGCCCGCCGCGCCGGGTCGCCCCGGGCCGGCGGGCACGTCGTTGCCGGGCTCCGCCGACGGGCGGCGGCGTCGACCGTTGGGGTCCGGGGTGTTCGCCGGAGCGCCCCGACGGCCGGCGGGCCGCTCGCCAGCGGCCGGTGGATAGTTCGGGCTCCCGCTCGGCTGCTCACCGGTGGACTCGGGCGTGCCCGGCCGGGCGGCACGGCGACCGGTGGGGGCATTCGCGCCCGGGTCGGGCGGCGGACCGGCGGGCCGGCGGCCGGCGCGCGGCGCGACCGGGTCCGGCACGGCGAGCGGGCCGGGTGAACCGCCGGTGACATCCGGACCCGCGGGCGGCGCCGGACGGCGTTCCGCGGCGGGCGGGGTGCCGCCTCGCCGGTTGACCACCGGCAGGGCGGGGTCGGTGTGCGGCAGGCGGCCGGCCTGGCGCAGCCAGTCGGCTGGCCGCTCCGGGCGCTCCGCCCGGGGCTCGCCGCCGGCCGGCGCGCGTCGGCCCTGCTCGTCCGGGACGGCCCGGCGCCGCCCGGTGCCGCCCGGACCGACGGTGGGCGTGCCGCCGGTGTGACCGGTGGACGCGTCGGGCAGTGCCGGCGCGTTGCCCGATCGGGGCACCACCGGCGCGGCGGGCTCGGCGGCGCGACGGCGACCGCCGGCGGCCGGACGGGCGGGCGCCGCGGGCCCGCGGCCGGACGGCTCCGGTGCGCCTGGGTCGACCGGGCCGGGGCGACGCCGGGCGGTGCGCGGGTCACGGTCGACGGCGGGATCGGGTCGCAGGCCATCGGGGACCGGCGGCGTTGCGCCGGCCGGTGTGGCGCCGGGCCGGGCCGGGCCGGCCGCGGCGGCAGCCCGGGCCGGATCGGGCGCAGGGCCGGCCGCGCGCCGGCCGGCAGGGCCGCCGTCGGTGGGCAGCGGGCGGCCCGGTTCGGTCGGCTCCGGGGCCGGTCGGCGGCCCTGCGGCGCGGCGTCCGGGCGGCGCAGTGGCGGCATCGCGTCCGCCCGGCCGGCCGGCGCGGCGGCGGCCGGCCTACGGCCGGTCTGAGGAGCGCCTGAGGTCGGTGGGCCGGCGGGTGCGCCGGGCGGGACGGCCGCCGGACGGGGCCGGGTCGGGCCGGCCGGCGCGCCGGACGTCGGGCGGGTCCCGGGTGGGCCCGCCGGATCACCGCCGACCGGTCGGGCGACGGTGGGTGGAGCCGGCGGCGGCACGGCGCCACGGGGCCCGGTGCCGGGCACCGGCACCGCACCGCGGCGCGGCGGCTGACCGGGGACGGCGGCGCCGGCAGCGGGCCGGGGTCGGTCGGTGGCGGGCCGCTCGTCCGGCCGGCGGCCCGGCTGCGGCGGCGCCTCGCCCGGCCACGGTCCGTCCGGCGGCGGCACCGGCGCGCCCCCGCGCGGGCCGGTGGGCTCGGCCGGGGCACCGTCGGGGCCCAGCTCGCCGCGCTGCTGCTTGGCCGAGCGCAGGTCGTCGATCCAGCCGAACTCCTCACCGCGTACCGGTGCCTCCGGCTCGGCCTCGGCCCGGCCTCGACCCCAGCGGCGCCCCTTGGCGCGGGAATCGCGCCGCTCGTCCGGGCCCTCGTCCGGGCGGTCCGCACCACGCGACTTCACTGTTGACCCTCTCCTGCGGCGTTCATGCCGCTGTCCTGCATCGCGCCGGGACCAGGCGTGCCCGTCGCGGGACGACCGTTCTCGTCGGCAAGCGCCGGCGCGGTCTGCGCCGTTACGGACGATCCGACCGGCGGGGCCGCCGGAGCCGGCAGCCCGCGCACGATCCGGCGCAGCAACGGCAGCCGGGTGGCCACCGACCGCTCCGCCCCGTGTGGGCTGGGCCGGTAGTAGTCGGTGCCCACCAGGTCGTCCGGGACGTACTGCTGGGTGAGCACGCCGCGCTGGTCGTCGTGCGGGTAGCGGTAGCCGGTGCCGTGGCCCAGCCCCCGGGCGCCGGCGTAGTGCGCGTCGCGCAGCCCGCGCGGCACCGGCCCGCCCTTGCCGGCCCGGACGTCGGCGATGGCGGCGCCGATGGCGGTGGTCGCCGAGTTCGACTTGGGCGCGGTCGCCAGGTGGATCACCGCCTGGGCCAGGTTGAGCTGCGCTTCCGGCAGACCGACGTACTCGACGGCGTGCGCGGCGGCGGTGGCCACGCTCAACGCGGCCGGGTCGGCCATGCCCACGTCCTCGCTGGCGAAGATGACCAGCCGGCGGGCGATGAACCGGGCGTCCTCCCCGGCGACCAGCATCCGGGCCAGCCAGTGCACTGCGGCGTCCACGTCCGAACCGCGCATGCTCTTGATGAACGCGCTGACCACGTCGTAGTGGGCGTCGCCGTCGCGGTCGTAGCGCACCGCCGCCACGTCGACCGCCTGCTCGGCGGTGGCGAGGTCGATCCGTCCGGCGCCGAGCGCCGTGGCGGAGGCCGCCGCCGCCTCCAGCGCGGTCAGCGCCTTGCGGACGTCACCGGCGGCGAGCCGGACCAGGTGCTCCTCGGCCTCGGCGGCGAGGGTGAGCACGCCGCCCAGGCCGCGCTCGTCGGCGACGGCACGGCGGAGCAGCCCTCGCACGGCGTCGTCGTTCAGCGGTTGCAGAGTGAGCAGCACACACCGCGACAGCAGTGGGGAGATGACGGAGAAGTACGGGTTCTCGGTGGTCGCGGCCAGCAGCGTGACCGTACGGTCCTCGACGGCGGCGAGCAGGGAATCCTGCTGGGTCTTGCTGAACCGGTGCACCTCGTCGATGAAGAGCACGGTCTGCGGGCCGCCCGAGCGGCGCTGGCGGCGGGCCGTCTCGATCACCGCCCGGACGTCCTTGACCCCGGCGGAGAGCGCCGACATGGCGACGAACCGGCGGTCGGTGGCCGCGGCCACCAGGTGCGCGATGGTCGTCTTGCCGCTGCCCGGCGGTCCCCAGAGGATCACCGACATCGGGGCGCCGCCGGAGACCAACTGCCGCAGCGGCGCACCGGGGGCGAGCAGGTGGTCCTGCCCGACCAGCTCGTCGAGGTTCGCCGGGCGCATCCGGACGGGCAGGGGCGAATCGTCCGCTACCGGAGTGAAGCCGTCGACACCGGCGGGACCGGCGGGCGCGCTGCGCGGCCCGGCGGGTGCACCGAGGGAGAAGAGAGCGTCGGACTCCATCACGAAGACAGTACCGGGCCGGGCCCGCGACGCCGGAATCGCGCCGCGAGCCGGGCAACCCGTGATCGGTTCCGGTCAGCCACGACCAGGGCGCCGACCCCGGTACCAGCGGCCGCCGCCACCGCCGCGCGGGCCGCTGCCCACGCCACCCAGGTAGAGCGCGAGCAGGAACAGCCCGAGGAGCACGAGAGTGTTCCAGTTGAACAGGTCAGGCGCCCCGAAGTTCGTGTCGAGCAGGTCGATCAGCAGGGCGAAGCCAAAGACGATGGCCGCGAGAATGGCGAGCATGTCGGTCCTCCGGTGGGGGTTCCCAGTAGGTCGGCGCGTGATGTACCCAATCGGTCGACCCGTCAATCTCCACCGTGGATCCGGGCAGTCACCCCGACCCGGCGCGGTCCTCCGTTCCCCGGCTCCTAGGCTGGACGCCATGATCATCGACGACCAGGTGCTCCACGACCGGGCCGACGTCCTGGCCGCCGCCGGCCACCACCCGTTCGCCCGGCACGCGCTCTGGCGCGGCGCGCCGGCACGCGGCTACCGGCGCGACGGCGCGGTGCTCTGGTTGTTGCCGCCCGAGCGCGGTCCTGGCGCGGACGCGATCGGTCCCGCCGGACCGGTGCTCGACATGGTCGTCGCGCTGGTCGCCGACGGGGTGCTGCGGCCGGAGCATCGGATGCACCTGCCCCGGCTCGATCCCGACCTGGTGGCCGGCCGGCTGGCGGTGGCCGAGCACGTCGACTGGGACTTCCACTGGACCGTCGTGGCGCCGCCGACGCAGCCGGGTGAGCAACGGGTCGTCCGGCTCACCGAGGCCGACCATCCGGCGCTCGACGCGCTGATCGACGAGGCGTTCCCGAACACCACCTCCCGGCCGGGTGATCCACGGGTGGTCGACTGGTACGGCATCCGGGCCGGTGGTCGGCTCGTGGCGTGCGGCGCGGACCGCAGCCGGGGTGACATCGGTTTCCTGGCCGGCCTGACCGTGGCTCCCGACCAGCGGGGACGCGGGTGGGGCGCGGCGCTGACCGCCGCGATGACCCGCGCGCTACTGGCCCGCCACGACACCGTCGGGCTCGGCGTCTACCCCGACAACGTCGGGGCGGTACGCCTCTACCGGCGGCTCGGCTTCACCAACACCCACCACCTCACCTCGATCCGCCTTGCCTGAGCGCGCCCCTGCCTAACGGCTGGCGTGCTGCTCGGCGGGTACGGGAGCCAGGGGCGGGTCGGTCGGGTCCGCGGCGATCCGGCGGCCTGCCCGCCAGGCGGGCAGGTAGAGCGGTGCGGCGACGGCCAGCACCACCGCGCCGACCACCATGGCGGTGCCCACACTGGTCGCGGCGGCGAGCGCCGTCAGCACCACCCCGCCGAGCGCGCCGGCCGGCTGCGCCATCATCGAGTTCAGCGAGAGCACGCTGGTCCGGTACGGGCCGTCGACCTGCCGGTGCAGCAGTCCGCTGTGCAGCGGGTTCGACGCGCCGTGCACGGTGTAGCAGGCCAGGTAGGCCAGGAGCACCCCGATGGGTCCGGCGAACAGGCCCATCCCGACCACCGTGATGCCCTGAAGGATGCGCAGCAGGGCCGCGCCCGGCGCGGCGCCGAGCCAGCGCAGCAGCAGCGGTGTCAGCGCCGCGCCGGCCGCCGAGGCGAGCCAGGCGGCCGAGTTGGCCGGCCCGAGCAGCGCGGCGGCACGTTCGGGATCGCCGACCACCTCGGCGAGCCGGACCGGGAGCAGCGACTCGAAGGTGACCATGCCGAAGCCCCAGAACAGCTCCACCGCGACCAGGGCCAGCAGCACCCGGGACCGGCGCAGCAGCCCGACCGCCTCGCCGATCATCCGGGGCGCCTGGACGACCGAGGCCCGCAGTGCCGCCGCTCCGGTGGCCGGGCGCTGCTCCACCAGCAGGACGAGCAGGGCGACAAGCGCCGCCGCCTGGGCGAGGATGGCGACCAGCACGGGCAGCGTGAGCGCGCTGACCGGCCCGATCGGGCCGAGTGCGACCAGGCCGCCGCTGAGCAGCGCGCCGGCGCCGATGGACAGCCCGGCGACGGTGCCGGCGTGGCCGAGCCCGCGCTCGTACTCCGCCTCGGGGTCGGCGGCCACGGTGGCGTCGACGTACCAGGACTCCAACGGGCCGCTGTCCAGCGCCCGGTAGATCCCCTGCAACGCCCAGACCGCGAAGAACAGCACGAACGAGTTCGCCACCGCGAACAGGGACAGCGAGACGAGGTTGAGCGCTCCGGCGGCGAGCAGCACCGGTCGGCGGCCGAGGGCGTCGGCGAGCCCGCCGGTGGGCAGTTCCAGCGCCAGCACCAGCAGCCCCTGCGCGGTGCCGACCAGGCCGATCTGTGGCAGCGACAGGCCGCGCTCCTGCATCAGCAGGATCATCACCGGGATCATCAGACCGGTGGGCAGCCAGCGCAGGCCGTAGAGCGTGAGGTAGCGACGCCGGACCTGGCGTACGGTCAGCGCGCTCACCGGAGGCCCTCGCGCAACGGGTAGGCGGCCAGGAAGACCTGCACCGGGCGGGCCTGCGGGTCGGCGGTGTCGACGGAGTCGGCCTCGCGGTGATACCGCTCCAGCACCTGCCACACCTCCGCCTGGAGTTCCTTCAGCCGGTCCGGCGGGATGGTCATGAAGATGTCGCCCATGCCGATGGCGTCCCGCCAGGCGACGGACCACTCGTGCTGGGTGGTGAACCAGCGTTCGGCGGTCTCGGCGAGGAGGCGTACCTGGTCGCCCTGGATCCACTCGATCGCGGCCCGGGCGTCGGGGTCGTCGTCGAAGTCGGTCGGCTCCCAGTTCGTGACGTCGTGCGCCGCCTGCCACCAGCGCTGCCGTCCGCTGCCCCGGTCGGGATCCTCGGTGACCAGACCGACCTCGGCGAGCTGGCGCAGGTGGTAGCTGGTCGCGCCGGTGTTGGTGCCGAGCAGTTCCGCCAGGGTGGTGGCGGTGGCGGGCCCGTTCACCCGCAGGGCCCCGAGGAGCCGCATCCGCAGCGGGTGCGCCAGCACCCGGACCTGCCGTTTGTCGATCCGCACCTCGCGCGGCGCCGGCCGGGGCGCCTCTTCGTCATCCGCCATGACTGCACACTATCTCTGCACACTTCCTATGCACAAGAGTTGTGCATAGGAAGTGTGCATTCGTGGGGCGGCGGCTCAGCGGGCCAGGAACTCGCGCACCCCGCGCAGCCGGGTACGCAGCAGACCGGCGGCACGGGCGCAGTCCAGGCGGACGTCGCCGGGCCCGGCCAACCCTGCGGCGGCGCTGGTGGTGGTCTTCAGCCCGGCCGAATCGAGATCGAACCGCTCGGCGACCAGCAGACCCAGCTCGGCACGGCTGACCGCGTCCGCGCCGGCCACGTTCAGCGGCCCGGCGTACGTGCCGTCGACCAGCTCCAGCACGGCGTCGGCCAGGTCGGTGACGTCGACCGGGCAGCGGATCATGTCGGTGAACAGGGTGACCCGCCCGGCGAGCGCCTCCCGGCAGAGCTCGATCTGCTTGCTGCCCTCCCCCAGGATCAGCGAGGTACGCACCAGCGCCGCACCGGGATCGACCGCCCGCACGGCGGTCTCGGCCGCCGCCTTCGCTGCCCCGTACGCGTTCACCGGGCTCGGCGGCTCGTCGTCGCCGTACGGCTCGGCCCGGCCGCCGTGCAACGCGTCGCTGGACATGTGGACCAGCCGGGCGCCCACCTCCGCCGCGGCGACCGCCACGTGCGCAGCCCCGTCGGCGGTGACCGTCCAGTCGTCGTACCGGTAGGGGGTGGAGACCACCGCGTCCGGGCGCACCTCGGCCACCAGCGCGCGCACGGCGGCCCGGTCGGTCACATCCAGCCGGCGCACCGCGACACCCGGCGTGGTGATGTCGCCGGAGTGGCACGTGCCCACCACCGACCATCCAGCGCCCGAAGCCCGCCGGCACACCTCCCCGCCCAGAAACCCACTGGCCCCCACCACGAGCACCCGCATGCCACCACTCCCCCGTCGACGATCAAGAGGTTTGCGTCATCCCGACCGAGCGATGATGACGCAAACCTCTTGATCAACCAAGCAGGTGCAGGGTGGGTCGGTCAGACCGGGTCGGCGACCGGGGCGGCGGGACCGGCGGTGCCGGTGTGCGCGGTGGCCGGGGGCTTCGGCTTGGCGTCGACGCCGGCCTCGGTGCGCTGCTGCGCGGTGATCGGCGTCGGTGCGCCGGTCAGCGGGTCGAAGCCGCCACGGGTCTTCGGGAACGCGATCACCTCGCGGATCGAGTCCGCGCCGGCGAGCAGCATGCAGACCCGGTCCCAGCCGAACGCGATGCCGCCGTGCGGCGGGGCGCCGTACTTGAACGCCTCCAACAGGAAGCCGAACTTGTCCTGCGCCTCCTCGGGGGTGATGCCGAGCAGGTCGAAGACCCGCTTCTGCACGTCGCCCCGGTGGATACGGATCGACCCACCGCCGATCTCGTTGCCGTTGCAGACGATGTCGTACGCGTACGCCAGCGCCCGGTCCGGCGCCTCCTCGAACTTGTCCACCCACTCGGCGTTGGGCGAGGTGAACGGGTGGTGCACCGCCGTCCAGCCGCCCTCGTCCGTGCGCTCGAACATCGGCGCGTCGACCACCCAGCAGAACGCCCAGGCGCTCTCGTCGATCAGCCCGGCCCGCTTGGCGATCTCGACCCGGGCGGCGCCGAGCAGCTCCTGCGCCTCCCGGGTGGTGGCGCTGGCGGCGAAGAAGACCGCGTCGCCCGGCTTGGCGCCGACCGTGTCGGCGAGCCCGGCGAGGTGCTCGGCGGAGAGGTTCTTGGCCACCGGGCCGCGTGCCTCGCCGGTCTCGGCGTCCAGCACCACGTACGCCAGGCCGCGCGCGCCACGCGCCTTCGCCCAGTCCTGCCAGCCGTCCAGCTCCTTGCGGCTCTGCGCCGCGCCACCCGGCATCACCACCGCGCCGACGTAGCCGCCCGCGTCGATCGCCCCGGCGAAGACCCGGAACTCGGTGCCGCGCAGGTAGTCCGTCAGCTCGGTCAGCTCGACGCCGTAGCGCAGGTCCGGCTTGTCCGAGCCGTAGCGGGACATCGCGTCGTGCCAGGTGATCCGCGGGATCGGCTGGCTGATCTCGTGCCCCGCCAGGTCCTTCCAGAGCGTCGAGACGATCGCCTCGCCGAGGTCGATCACGTCGTCCTCGGTGACGAAGGACATCTCGATGTCGAGCTGGGTGAACTCCGGCTGCCGGTCGGCGCGGAAGTCCTCGTCCCGGTAGCAGCGGGCGATCTGGTAGTACCGCTCCATGCCGCCGACCATCAGCAGCTGCTTGAACAGCTGCGGCGACTGCGGCAGCGCGTACCAGCTGCCCGGCTGGAGCCGGACCGGGACCAGGAAGTCGCGGGCGCCCTCGGGCGTCGACCGGGTCAGCGTCGGCGTCTCGATCTCCAGGAAGTCCCGCTCGTGCAGCACGCCCCGGGCGAGCTGACTGGCGCGCGAGCGCAGCCGCAGCGCGCTCGCCGGGCCACTGCGGCGCAGGTCCAGGTAGCGGTACTTGAGCCGGATGTCGTCACCGGCCTCGATCTGGTCGTCCACCGGCAGCGGCAGCGGCGCCGCCTCGGAGAGCACCTCCAGCTCGACGGCGGTCACCTCGACCTCACCGGTGGGCAGCTCCGGGTTCTCGTTGCCGGCCGGCCGGCGGGTCACCTCGCCGGTGACCTTCACGCAGAACTCGTTGCGCAGCGCGTGCGCGTCCTCCTCGCGGAACACCACCTGGACCACGCCGGAGCCGTCGCGCAGGTCGACGAAGATGACGCCGCCGTGGTCGCGCCGACGGGCCACCCACCCGGCGAGCGTCACCGTCGTGCCGGCGTCCGTCGCGCGCAAGCTTCCGGCATTGTGGGTACGGATCACGGCTGGCAACTCCTCATCGTGGAACAGTCCTCACCGGCATTCTGTCAGGGGCGGCAGTCGTTGTTCCGGGGCACCCGGCAGGCCGGGTGATCTGTCGGTGGGCAGCGCGGCGAACCCCGGTTCGCGGGCCGCCGCGACGGTTAACGTGGCCGAATGCGCGCCGTACCGAACTGGGCCGTCGCCACGGCCGCGGCCGCACCCGTGCTGCTGGCGACCGGTTGGACGGTGGCGCAGGCCCGGCAGCCCGCCGGGTACGACCCGATCCGGGACACCATCAGCGAGCTGGCGGGGCAGGACGCCACCGACGCCTGGATCATGATCACCTGTCTGGTGCTGCTCGGCTGCTGCTACCTGGCGGTGGCCGCCGTGCTGCACGCGGCCGGGCTGCCCAGCCGCTTCCTGCTCGCGATCGGTGGTGTGGCCACCATCGCGCTGGTCGCCTTTCCCCGGCCGCCGGTGGGCGGTTCGCTCAGCCACGGCATCGCGGCGACGGTGGCCGTCCTCGCCCTGGTGCTGTGGCCGGCCGGCACGGCGCTGCGGCTGCCGCGCGGCCCGAACGCCGCGCACCCGGAGGCTCCGCAGCCGCCGTGGGCGTTCCGCCGAACCGTGGGGTTGAGCGCCACGCTCGCGCTGCTCGCCCTCTTCGCCTGGAGCGCGTTCGAGGTGACCAGCGGATCCCGGACCGGGTTGGCCGAGCGGGTGACGGCGGTGGCCGTGTCGCTCTGGCCGTTGCTGGCGGTCATCTCGGCCCGGCAGGCGCATCTGGCGTGGGCCACCGCTGGTGCCACATCCGTCGGTCCGGCCCTGCCGGCGGCTGGTGTCGTACCCCCGGATCCCCTGCGACCAGCGGACGGGCCCGATCGGCTCGCGTGAGGCGGGCCCCACACGCGGCGCGGGCCGCCGGAGGACTCCGGCGGCCCGCGGGCGGTGGATCGATCAGAAGACGCTGACGCCGTAGCGGCTCAGCGCCTCGGTGACCGGCTGGAAGTAGGTGGTGCCGCCGGTGCGGCAGTTGCCGCTACCGCCGGAGGTCATGCCCAGGGCGGTGCCGCCGCTGAACAGCGAGCCGCCGCTGTCGCCCGGCTCGGCGCAGACGTTGGTGCGGATCAGGCCGGAGACCGAGCCCTCGGCGTAGTTCACCGTGGCGTTGGTCGCGTTCACCGAGCCGGAACGCAGGCCGGTGGTGCTGCCGGAGCGCTGCACCGACTGGCCGACGGAGGCGTTGCCGGCGCCGGTGATGTCCCGGTAGCTGCCGTTGTAGAGGTAGACGTTACCGGCGGCGTTGGCGGAGTTGCTGTGCCGCACGATGCCGTAGTCGTTGCCCGGGAAGCTGGTGCCGGTACGGGTGCCGATCAGCGAGGTCTGCCCGGAGTTCGAGTACCAGCTCGCCGAGATGTTGGTGCAGTGCCCGGCGGTCAGGAAGTAGTAGGTGCTGCCGCTGCGCACGTTGAAGCCGAGCGAGCAGCGCCCGCCACCGCCGGCGTAGATGGCCTGGCCGCCGGAGATGCGGGTGCTCAGCACGCCCGCCTCGGCCTCGACCCGGACCGCGCCGTTGGCCCGCGCGGCGGTGGCCTTGACCCGCTCCAGCTTGGCACCGGTGACGGTGCTGTCCACGGAGACGACGACCTGGTTGGTGACCGGGTCGCTCCACCACGCGGTGCCCGGGATCTTGGCCGAGCGCTCCAGGTCCGCGGTGGCCCGGTTGAGCTCGGCGGCGCCACGGGTGACGTACCGGACGGTGGCGCCGGCGTTGCTCGCCTTGCGGGCGGCGACCGCGTCGGTCACGGTGACGACGGACTTGCCGCTGGCGTCGATGTACGAGCCGGCGGAGCTGTCGCCGAGCTGTGCGGAGAGGGCGGCGGCGGCATCGGGCGAGGCGGCGGGGGCGGCCTGGGCGGGCGCGCCGATGAGCGAGCCGGCAACCAGGGCTCCGGCCACGGCGGCGGTGGCCGCAACACGGAGTGATGACCTCGTGGTTCGCATGTAACAAACCTCCTGGGCGGGGGAACGGGTCTCGCCGGGGTGGCGAACCCGCGGGGGCCACCCGGCCGATCTGGGAAAACCGGCCAAGTGAACTGAAGTATTCACATGCATAAGATCATTCGCAAGACCTGTTTCACCCGGATTCGCCGATCCGCGCCGGTCACATGGCCGCAACACCTCGGACACGCTCGCGGACGCCCACCGTCACACCGAACCACCGCCGGATCCCTTCCGGACACCACCTGCCGTTAGACGCCGCAGCGCGGCAACGGACGGCGGGCGGCGGTCCGCGTCAGGGGGTACGGCGACGGGCGCCGGGGCCCGGCCGGGGCACGACGTCGCGGTGCCGGCTCACCTCGTGCCCGTCCGCGCAGCGCAGCTCGACGCGCACCTCCGCGCCGCAGTCCCGGTGACCCACGCTGATCGGTGAGCCCTCCGGGTCGGCGAGGTGGCGGTCGCCCCACCCGAGCACGGCGACCAGCACCGGCCACAGGTCCAGGCCCTTCTCCGTCAGCCGGTACTCGTGGCGTAGCCGGCTGCCCGGCTCGCGGTACGGCTCGCGGCGCAGCACGCCCTGCTCCACCAGGGCGGCCAGCCGGTTGGTCAGCACCTGGCGTGGGATCCCGGTGCGCACCCGCATGTCGTCGAAGCGGCGTACGCCGTTGAACACCTCGCGGAGCACCACGAGGGTCCACCGCTCACCGAGGATCTCCATCGCGCGGGCGATGGTGCAGTTCTCCACCGACCAGTCCAGTGCCGCGGGTTTCATCCGACCAGGCTAAGTCTGATTGACAGACTCAGCAACGTGCTGCGAGGCTGCGTCCATGACACAGACGCAGGAGCCGACGCGCAGCCGTACCTTCACCTGGTCGGACCCGGCGGCCAACGCGCCGCAGGTCGGTCGACGCGCCGGCCTCGACCTGCTCCGGGCGATGATCGCCGGGGAGCTGGCCGCGCCGCCGGTGATGCACCTGATCGACATGGCGCGGATGGAGGCCGACGAGGGCCGGGTCACGGTCGAACTGGTCCCGCAGGAGTTCCACTACAACCCGCTGGGCACCGTCCACGGTGGCGTCATCTCCACCCTGCTGGACACCGCCGCCGGCTGCGCCGTGCACACCACGTTGCCCGCCGGCGTCGGCTACACCTCGCTGGACCTCAACGTGAAGTTCCTCCGCCCGGTCACCGTCGACAGCGGAATCCTGCGCTGCGAGGGCACCGTGCTCCAGCGGGGCCGCCGCACGTCCCTGGCCGAGGCCCGCCTCACCGACGCCGACTCCCGTCTCATCGCCCACGCCACCAGCACCTGCCTGCTCTTCCCCCTCGACCCGCCGGCCTGACCTTCCACCGGCCGGCCACGAGGTTGACGGACGATCTGGACATCGACCAACCGTCAACCTCGTGATCAACGAGGGTGGGCGTGGCAGCGGGCAGCCAGCTGGGTGGGGTTCAGCGCAGGGCCAGGCGGGAGGCGCGGGCGTCGCGCTTCTCCTCGAAGCGGGCGGCGGCGCGCTCCAGCGTGTCGAGTTGGCCGGCCAGCTGTTCGCGGGCGGCCTCGCCGTCGGCGTTCAGGCCGGTCACGTTGAAGACGTCCCACTGGCGCAACACCGGCAGCAGCACCTCGTCGCGGTGCTGGCGCAGGTCGTAGATGCCGGCCAGGGCGATCGCCACCGACTTGCGGGCGAACCCCTCGATGCCGTTGCCCGGCATCTGGAAGTCGGCCACCACGTCGGCGACGGCCCGCATGGCCTGGCTCGGGGCCAGCTCGAACGCGGCGGCGAGCAGGTTGCGGTAGAAGACCATGTGCAGGTTCTCGTCGGCGGCCACCCGGGCCAACAGCGCCTCACAGGCGGGGTCGCCGGTGGCCTTGCCGGTGTTGCGGTGCGAGATCCGGGTGGCCAGCTCCTGGAACGAGACGTACGCCAGCGAGTGCAGCACCTCGTCACCGTGCACGTTCTCGTAGCCCTCGGACATGTGCGTCATCCGGGCCCGCTCCAGCGCCACCGGGTCGACCGCCCTGGTGACCGTCAGGTAGTCGCGGATCGCCGTGCCGTGCCGGCCCTCCTCCGCGGTCCACCGGTGCACCCAGGTGCCCCACGCGCCGTCCCGACCGAACAGGGTGGCGATCTCGTGGTGGTACGAGGGCAGGTTGTCCTCGGTCAGCAGGTTGACGATCAGCGCCGTGCGGGCCACGTCGGGGATGGTGGAGTCGGTCGGCGACCACGCCTCGCCGCCGAGCGGCCCGTCGAAGGTACGACCCTCGCTCCACGGCACGTACTCGTGCGGGAACCACTCCTTGGCCAGCGAGAGGTGGCGGTCCAGGTTGCGCGCGACAACCGGCTCCAACTCGACGAGCAGTGCGGTCTGACTCAGCGTGGTGCTCACGGTCACAAGAAACTCCCTACGGTGGCGTAACTTACGCTACCGTAGGTCCCCGCGGCCGTACGCGCCAGTGGAACGCTCAGCCAACCGCCGGTTTCACGTCCTCGCGGGGCGGCATCCACTCCCCCGCACCGGCCGTGACCTGCTCACCGGAACGGATGTCCTTCACCTCGTCCGGCGCACCGTCGACACCCGGGAACCAGACGTACGGGATGCCGCGCCGCTCCGCGTAGCGGATCTGCTTGCCGAACTTCGCCGCGCTCGGCGACACCTCGGTCGGCACCCCGCGCCGCCGCAGCGCCTCGGCCACCCGGTTGCTGGCCGAACGCCGCTCCTCGCTGCTCACCGCGACCAGCACGGCCGTCGGCACCTCGCGGGAGATCGACAGCTCCCCCGCGCCGAAGAGCAGCCCGAGCAGCCGGGTCACGCCGATCGAGATGCCCACGCCGGGGTACGAGGTGGCGCCGGCGCTGGCCAGGTTGTCGTACCGGCCGCCGGAGCAGATCGAGCCGAAACGCTCGTAGCCGCGCAGCTGCGTCTCGTAGACCGTGCCGGTGTAGTAATCCAGGCCACGGGCGATGCGCAGGTCGGCCACGCACAGGCCGGGCGAGTGCTCGGCGGCGGTCTCCACCACCCGCACCAGCTCCTCGATGCCCTCGGTCAGCAGCGGGTCGTCGACCCCCAGCGCGCGCACCGCGTCGGCGAACGACGCGTCCGGGGCGGAGATCTCGGCCAGCGCGAGGCACGCCTTGGCCTGCGCCTCGCTCGCCCCGGCGGTCTGGGCCAGCAGCTCGGCCACCTTCGCCGGGCCGATCTTGTCGAGCTTGTCCACCGCGCGCAGCGTCGCCTCCGGGTCGGTCAGCCCGATGCCCCGGTAGAAGCCCTCGCAGATCTTGCGGTTGTTGACCTGGATCGTCACCGGCGGGATCGGCAGCGTGCGCAGCGCGTCCCCGATCACCAGCGGCATCTCCGCCTCGTGGTGCGGGGCCAGAGTGTCCCGGTCGACGATGTCGATGTCGGCCTGGACGAACTCCCGGTAGCGCCCCTCCTGCGGCCGCTCGCCCCGCCACACCTTCTGGATCTGGTAGCGGCGGAACGGGAAGGCCAGCTTGCCGGCGTTCTCCAGCACGTACCGGGCGAACGGCACGGTGAGGTCGAAGTGCAGGCCGAGCTGGTCGTCGCCGCCCGCGCCCTCAGCGTCGGCGTGCAGCCGCCGGATCACGTAGACCTCCTTCGAGGTCTCGCCCTTGCGCAGCAGCTGGTCCAGCGGCTCCACCGCGCGCGTCTCCAGCGGGGCGAAGCCGTACAGCTCGAACGTGGCCCGGATCTTGTCGAGCACGAACTGCTCGATCATCCGCTGGCCGGGGGTCCACTCCGGGAAGCCGGAGATGGGCGTGGGCTTGCTCATCGGAGTACTCCTTGCGGTCCCGCGTCTGGGCGCGGTGCTGTCGTGGGTCCGCGCACGGCGCGGAGGAGATCTAGAGGCCCCGGGTGGGCGCCGCCGGTCGGCCGCCGCCGACCTGCGCCACCTCGATGAGGTACGGGTTGCTGGCCCGCTCGCGGCCGATGGTCGTGCTGGGGCCGTGGCCGGGCAGCACGACCGTGTCGTCGGCCAGCGGAAGGATCTTGTCGCGCAGGCTGGTGAGCATCGCGGGCATGCTCCCGCCGGGCAGGTCGGTGCGGCCGATCGAGCCGGCGAAGAGCACGTCACCGGAGAGGCACAGCTCCTCGGCGTCCCAGCCCGAGCCCGCGCCAGGCAGCCGGAACAGCACCGACCCGCCGGTATGGCCCGGGGCGTGGTCGACGGCGATCTCCAGACCGGCCAGCGCGAGGGTGGCGCCGTCGGTCAGCTCCGCCACGTCCTCCGGCTCGGTGTAGCTCAGCCGGCCGCCGAAGAGCGAGGTCAGGTCGGTCGAGAGGCCCTTGGCCGGGTCGGCCAGCATCTCCCGGTCGCCGGGGTGCACGTACGCGGTGATGCCGCGGGCGCCGCAGACCGGCGCGACCGAGAAGGTGTGGTCCAGGTGGCCGTGGGTGAGCAGCACGGCGGCCGGGTGCAGGCGGTGCTCGGCGAGCAGGGCGTCGAGCTGGTCGAGCACCCCGATGCCGGGGTCGACCACCACGCACTGCTCCCCCGGTGCCGTGGCCACCACATAGCAGTTGGTGCCGAAGGCGTCCGCGGGAAAGCCGGCCACGAGCACGGGCGCTGTCCTTCCGTCGAGCTGTCGTCCTGCCCAGCAGCCTAACCGGCGGGGCGAGCCGGTTTGCCGCGTCCGTCCCACCCGCCCCGCCGGGCACAGTGACATCGCCCGATAAGGGCTGCTGGCGGACGGGTGGACCTCGTACACCACATTCCCAGTCGCTAGCCGTACACTCTGCCGGGCGTGTGGCGCGGCACACGTGACGCCCGGACGGGCCGGGACGCCCGGCCGCCGGCGACGACCAGGTAGAGGAAAGGGGAGCACGGGTGGCTTCCAGCAGGGACCGGCAGCGCAAACTGGCGCGGGCCAAGCTCGACCGGCAGTTGGCCCGCCGGGCCGCCGCAACGCGGCGCCGTCGGCAGATCCAGGCCGGCGTTGGCGCCTTCCTGGTCCTCGCGGTGATCGTGGCCGGCTCGGCGTGGGCACTGGGCGCGTTCGACTCCGACCCGAAGCAGAACACGGCCGCGGCGGACACCTGCCTCTGGACGCCGCAGGACGCGACGGCCAACACCAACCTCAAGGACGTCGGCACGCCGGCGACGAAGGACCTGCCCACCGACGGCACCCGGGCGATGACCGTGACCACCAACCAGGGCGCGCCGATCACCGCTGAGTTGAGTCTGACCAACTCACCGTGTGCCGCGGCGAGCATCGCCCACCTGGCGAGCCGGTCGTTCTACGACAACACCAAGTGCCACGAGATCACCGCCGACGGCGCGCTGCGCTGCGGCGACCCCAGCGGCACCGGCCTCGGCGGGCCCACCTACTCGTTCTACGACGAGGACGTGCCGACCGTGCCGTCGGCGTCGCCGTCGGCCAGCCCGGCACCCGGCCAGCCGCCCACGTACCCGAAGGGGACCGTGGCGATGATCTCCAACCCGCCGGGCAGCAACGGCAGCCAGTTCCTGATTTTCTTCAAGGACTTCACCACCACCGACCCGAAGTACCCCGTGATCGGCCGGGTGACCGGCGGGCTGGACGTGGTGGAGAAGATCGGTGCCCTGCCGACCGTGGACAATGGGACGGGGGCCAAGGTCAAGCCCAAGACCGACGTGGTGATCCAGAGCCTCACCGTTGGTGAGCCGGTCACCGCCGCGGCACCGTCGCCGTCGGCCTCCGGCGCCCCGGCCAGCAGCCCTAGCGCCGGCTGACCGGTGGCCCTACCCCCACCCGAGCGGCACCCAGAAGCAGACAGCCAGGAGGATCCAGGCGTGACGTCCACCAGAGAGCGGCAGCGCGCGGCGGCACGCGCCCGGCTCGAGAAGGAGATGGCCGAGCGCGCGGCCAGGGCCCGCAAGCGTCGGCAGACGCAGGCGATCATCGGCGCGGCCGCCGCGCTGGTGCTCGTGGTCGCCGGCACCGTCTGGCTGGCCATGAGCCTCGGCGGCGACGACGACAAGACCGACACCACCGCCCAGGCACCCGGCGCGTCCGAGTGCGCCTACAACGCGCTGCCCGCCGACCAGCGGAGCCCACAAGTCAAGGACGTCGGGCTGCCGAGCAACGAGCAGTCCGGCACCGGCGTGCAGACCATGACGATCACCACGAATCTCGGCCCGATCACCGCCAAGGTCGACCGATCGCTGGTGCCCTGCACGGCGGGCAGCTTCACCCACCTCGCGGAGAAGAACTTCTTCGACAACAGCAAGTGCCACCGCCTGGTGACCGAGGGCATCAAGGTGCTGCAGTGCGGTGACCCGAGCGCCACCGGCAAGGGCTGGCGGGACACCGACGGCACGGGTGGCCCGACCTACCGGCTGCCCGAGGAGAACCTGCCCACCGACAAGCGCCCGCCATACCCGGAGGGCGTCATCGCGATGGCCAACTCGGGCCAGCCGGGCAGCACCGGCAGCCAGTTCTTCATCGTCTACGGCGACTCGCCTCTGGACCCCGCGTACACGGTGCTGGGGACCATCACCGGTGGCCTGGACATCGTCAAGGACGTGGCCAAGGCCGGCGACGACGGGGCGTTCGCGCAGCAGGCCGGCGGTGGCCACCCGAAGAAGGAGGTCGTCATCAACGACCTCACGATGAGCGCGCCGCAGGGCTGACGCCCGAGGAGACGACGAAGCGCCCGCCGGCTGAGCCGGCGGGCGCTTCCGTGTCCGGAGACTCGTTGCCGCAGGGGTACGCGGCGCAGGCGGTCAGGCGCCGGAGGTGACCCGGTAGGCGTCGAAGACGCCGTCGACCTTGCGAACCGTGGCCAGCAGGTGGCCCAGGTGCTTCGGGTCGGCCATCTCGAAGCTGAACCGGCTCACCGCCACCCGGTCGCGGGTGGTGGTGACGGTGGCGGAGAGGATGTTGACCCGCTCCTCGGAGAGCACCCGGGTGACGTCGGCCAGCAACTTGTGCCGGTCCAGAGCCTCCACCTGGATGGCCACCAGGAACGTCGAGGCGGAGGTGAGCTTCCAGCTCACCTCGACCACCCGCTCGCTCTGCGCCCGCAGGTCCTCCGCGTTGGCGCAGTCGTCGCGGTGCACGCTCACCCCGCCGGAGCGGGTGACGAAGCCGAACACCGAATCCGGTGGCACCGGGGTGCAGCAGCGGGCCAGCTTGATCCAGACGTCACTGACGCCCCGGACCACCACGCCGGGATCGGCGCTGCTCTGCCGGCTGCGCGGCGGCCGGGTGGCGACGGCGGTCTCGGCGATGTCCTCCGCCGCGCCCTCCTCGCCCCCGTACGCGGCCATCAGCTTCTGCACCACCGACTGCGCGGAGACCTGGCTGTCGCCGACCGCCGCGTAGAGCGAGGCCACGTCGGCCAGGTGCAGGTCCCGGGCGATCGACATCAGCGCGTCGGAGGTGAGCATCCGCTGCAACGGCATGCCCTGCTTGCGCATCGCCTTGACGATCGCGTCCTTGCCGGCCTCGATCGCCTCCTCGCGCCGCTCCTTGTTGAAGTACTGGCGGATCTTCGTACGCGCACGCGGGCTCTTGACGAAGCCCAACCAGTCCTGGGTCGGGCCGGCGGTCTCGGACTTCGAGGTGAAGATCTCGATCACGTCGCCGTTGGAGAGCGTCGACTCCAACGGCACCAACTTGCCGTTGACCCGCGCGCCGATGCACTTGTGCCCGACCTCGGTGTGCACCGCGTACGCGAAGTCCACCGGCGTCGAGCCGGTCGGCAGCGGGATGACGTCACCCTTCGGGGTGAAGACGTACACCTCCTGGCTGGACAGGTCGAAGCGCAGCGCGTCCAGGAACTCGCTCGGGTCGGCCGCCTCGCGCTGCCAGTCCAGCAGTTGCCGCAGCCAGGTCATCTCGTCGATGTGCGCCGGCGGGCCGACGATCTGGGTGCCCTTGTGCTCCTTGTACTTCCAGTGCGCGGCGATGCCGAACTCCGCGGTGCGGTGCATCGCGTACGTGCGGATCTGCATCTCCACCGGCTTGCCGGTAGGCCCGATGACCGTCGTGTGCAACGACTGGTACATGTTGAACTTGGGCATCGCGATGTAGTCCTTGAACCGGCCCGGCACCGGCTGCCAGTTGGCGTGGATCACGCCCAGCGCGGCGTAGCAGTCCCGAACCGTGTCGACCAGGATCCGCACGCCGACCAGGTCGTAGATGTCGTTGAAGTCGCGACCCCGCACGATCATCTTCTGGTAGATCGAGTAGAGGTGCTTCGGCCGGCCGGTGGTCTCCGCCTTGATCTTGGCGGCCTTGAGGTCGGTCTGCACCTTCTGCGTCACCTGCCGCAGCAGCGCCTCGCGCTGCGGCTGGTGCTCCCCGATCAGCCGGTTGATCTCCTCGTAGCGCTTCGGGAACAGCGTGCCGAAGGCGAGATCCTCCAGCTCCCACTTGATCGTGTTCATACCGAGCCGGTGGGCCAGCGGGGCCAGGATCTCCAGCGTCTCCTTGGCCTTCTGCTCCTGCTTAGGCCGGGGCAGGAAGGTCAGGGTGCGCATGTTGTGCAGCCGGTCGGCCAACTTGATCACCAGCACCCGCGGGTCCTTGGCCATGGCCACGACCATCTTGCGGATCGTCTCGGCCTTGGCCGCGTCGCCCAGCTTGACCTTGTCCAGCTTGGTGACGCCGTCGACCAGCAGGGCGACCTCGCCGCCGAAGTCGGCGCGCATCTGGTCGAGGGTGTATTCGGTGTCCTCGATGGTGTCGTGCAGCAGCGCGGCGACCAGCGTGGTGGTGTCCATACCGAGGTTGCCCAGGATGGTCGCCACCGCGAGCGGGTGGGTGATGTACGGGTCGCCGGACTTGCGGTACTGCCCGGAGTGCCACCGCGCGGCCGTGTCGAAGGCGCGCTGGAGCAGCCGGGCGTCGGCCTTCGGGTGGTTCTCCCGGTGGCTGGCGATGAGCGGTTCGAGCACCTCGCTGACCTGCGAGGTCTGCCACGGCGCGTTGAACCGCGCGAGCCGGGCCCGGACCCGCCGCCCGGTGGGCGCGTTGGACAGCCCGAAGCCGCCGCTGGGCAGCGGCTCGACGCCGGCGTCGGTCGGGAACGGGACCACGACCCCGTCGGCACCGGGGGACGCCTCCGCGCTCGGCACCGCCACGGTCGGACGCACCGCGCCCTCGGCCGGAGCCTTGCTGGTGCCGTTGCCGGCGCCCGTCACCCTGGTCGGCGCGTCACCGTTCCGCTCCGTCACCGAGCCGTCAGCGTCGCCTGTCGGGTGCACCGTGCCCTCCACCGGAGGGACGACATCGTGGGACACCGGCCTCCTCACCGCTCGCCGGAACGCACCGGCCGTACGTCGGCCGGCCTGGTCTCGCGCCGCCGGACGGCGTGACCGCCGGCGTCAGCAAAGGGCAATGCTACCCGCACGGACGGTCCCCTGCCGCTCCGCCGGACGGTCGGTGCCCGGTCCGTCCGACGGGCCCGGGTTCAAACGGTCAGCAGGGCATGGACGGGACGCGGGGCCAGCCGCTTGCGGGCACCCAGGAAGGCGAGCTCCAGCAGCACGGTGAAGCCGGTGACGGTCCCGCCGGCCCGCTCGACCAGATCCAGCGTCGCCTCGGCGGTGCCGCCGGTGGCCAGCACGTCGTCGACGACCAGCACCCGGTGCCCGGCGGTGAAGGCGTCCTCGTGCACTTCCAGGGTGGCTTCGCCGTACTCCAGGGCGTAGGACACCGCGTGTGCCGGGCGGGGCAACTTGCCGGCCTTGCGCACCGGCACCACGCCCACCCCGGCCGCGTACGCGACTGCCGCCGCGACGACGAACCCGCGAGCCTCGATGCCGACCACGACGTCGAAGCTGTCCCGCCCGTGGTACGCGACGATCCCGTCGGTCACCTCGCGGAACGCCTTACCGTCGGCGAACAGCGGCATCAGGTCCTTGAACATGACACCGGGCTGGGGGAAGTCGGGCACGTCCAGCACCCGGCTGGCCACCAGCCGGGCGGTCTCCGGGCCGCTGTCCCCGCGCGCCGCGGTGCTGTGGGTCTCCGTCACGGCTGTTCCGTTTCCTTCCAACGACGACGGCGTCCGGCGATGCTGCTCGCACAGCATGCCGGACGCCGTTCGGGTGTTTCCTCCCGGGTCCGCCCCGGGGCGCCGGTCAGCGCCGCTTGGCGCCACCCGGCCGGTTGCCGCCGCCACCGGGGCGACCGCCCCGGGCGCCGGTCGGCCGCTTACCCGTCGGCCGGGCGCCCACCTTGGGGGCGGCGCCGGCCAGCGCGGCGGAGTCCGGGTCGACCGGGGTCTCCGCACCGTCGGCCTGGCCCGGGCTCGGGGCACCCTTCGGCGTGATCTCGCCACGGGACAGCGCGCCCCGACGGGTCAGCACCCGCTTGTTGTGGGCCTGGATCCGCGGGTCGTAGTTCTTCAGCAGCGCCAGCAGCGGCGTGGCCACCAGGATGGAGGTCAGGAACGCCACCGCCATACCGACGAACAGCACCAGGCCGAGGTCCTTCAGCGTGCCGGCGCCGAGCAGGCCGGCGCCGATGAAGAGCAGACCACCGACGGGCAGCAGGGCGACCACCGAGGTGTTCAGCGACCGCATCAGGCTTTGGTTGACGGCCAGGTTGGCCGCCTCGCCGTACGTCTGGTTGTTGTTGGCGGTGATGCCCCGGGTGTTCTCCTGGACCTTGTCGAAGACCACCACCACGTCGTAGAGCGCGAAGCCCAGGATCGTGAGGAAACCGATGATCGTTGACGGGGTGACCTCGAAGCCGACCAGCGAGTAGATGCCGGCGGTGAGGATCAGGTTCATGAACAGCGAGGAGACGGCGGCGACCGCCATCCGCCACTCGAACCGCAGGATCAGGTAGACCATCACCAGCGCGATGAAGATGACCAGGCCGAGGACGGCCCGCTCGGTGACCTGGCTGCCCCACGCCTCGCTGACCTGGTTGCCGCTGATCTGGCCGACATCGATGCCGAGATCCTCGGCGATCTGGGCCTTGACGGCATTGGCCTGCTCGGCGGAGAGCTGCCCGGTGCGCAACTCGTAGGAGTCGCCGCCAGGGCCGCCGACCTTCTGCGCGGTGGCCACCTCGACGCCGGTGTTCTCGGCGGCGAGGGCGGAGTTGACCTCCTCCTCGGCCTGCTCCAGGGTGCCGACGCTGGCCGGCACCTGGAACGAGTTGCCGCCGGCGAACTCGATGCCGAGGCTGAACCCACGAATCGAGAAGCTGAGGATCGCGATCAGGACCAGGACCCCGGCGACGCCGAACCAGAGCTTGCGTCGACCGACGACGTTGAGACCGGCCTCGCCGTTGTAGAGGCGGCTCGCCAGACCGTTCTGAGCCATCTCAGGCCTCCTTGGCGCGCGGGTTGCGGGGTTGAGTCTGAGTCTGCTGGCTGCGGGCCGGAAGAGCCCGGCCCAGACCGCTGACCCGCGGGGACAGGAACGCCCGGGTCCGGGCGAACATCGTCATGATCGGGTGCCGGAAGAGGAAGACCACGACCAGGTCCAGCACGGTGGCCAGGCCGAGGGCGAACGCGAAGCCCTTGACCGTGCCGACCGAGACCACGTAGAGCACCACCGCGGAGAGCAGGGTGATCGCGTTGGCCGAGATGATCGTCCGGCGGGCCCGGATCCAGGCCCGGGGCACCGCGCTACGCGGACTGCGCCCCTCCCGGATCTCGTCCTTCAACCGTTCGAAGTAGATGACGAACGAGTCCGCCGCCACACCGAGCGAGACGATCATGCCGGCGATGCCGGCGAGGGTGAGCGTGAAGCCGATCTGCCGGCCGAGCACCACCAGCGCGCCGAAGACCAGCAGCGCGGAGAGGATCAGGCTCAGGAAGATCACCGAGCCGAGCAGCCGGTAGTAGAAGAACGCGTAGATGATGACCAGCAGCATGCCGATGCCGGCCGCGAGCAGACCGGCCCGCAGGTGGCTGGCACCCAGCGTGGCGGTGACGTTCTGCGACTCCTGCGGCTCGAAGGTCACCGGCAGCGCGCCGTAGCGGAGCTGGCCGGCGAGCGTGCTCGCGTCCTTCTGGGTGAAGTTGCCGGTGATCTGGGAGTTGCCGGTCAGCACGCCCTGGATCTCCGGCGAGGAGACGATCTCGTTGTCCAGCACGACGGCCACCCGGCACTTGCCGTCCTGGCCCAGCGCGGTCGCGTCGCAGGCCTGGCCCTCGTTGTTGAACGCCTCACGGGTGAGGGCGGTCCACTTGCCCTGGCCGTCGCCGGTGAAGTCCAGGCTGACCACCCAGGCGTTGGTCTGGTCGAGCACCGCGTCGGCGTCGTCCACGTCGGTGCCCAGCACCTTGGCCTGGTCGAGCAGGTACTTGGAAGCGCCGTCCTCGCAGGAGACCACCTGCTGCTTCGGGTCGGAGATCGACGCCGGCGGGCGCTTGTCGAGCTGTGCACAGCTGATCGTCGGCACGTTGAACTGCATCTGCGCCGGCAGCACCGCCACCTCCTGCGGCGACAGCGTGCCGAACGGCTTGAGCTTGTCGGCCAGCGACGGTTCGGCGGTCAGGTCGGCCGGCGCCTGCAACCCGCTGGCGGCCTGCCAGGTGGGAGCCCCGACCTTCTGCTCGACGGCCTTGCGCTGCTCCTCGATGCTGGCCGGCACCGGCTCCTCGCTGGCGCTCGGCGACGGGGTGGCGGCACTCGGCGAGGCCGAGGCCGACGGGGTCGGCGTGGCGCTGGCGCTGGCGCTGGCGCTGGGCGTCGGCGCCATCCCGCCCTGCCCGCCGCTCGGCGACGTGGTCACCTTCGGCGCGGCGCTGCCCGACGGGGTCGGCGACGCGCTGCCGGACGGGGTCGGGCTTGCGCTGCCCGAGGGGGCCGGCGTGGCGGCGGGCGGCGGCACCGCGGCCGTCCCGCTGCCGTCGGCGGCCTTGAGCACCTTGCGGAAGCGCAGCTCGGCGGCGCTGCCCACGTCGGTGAGGTCCCGGTTTTCACCGGGCAGGGAGATGACGATGTTGCGGTTGCCCTCGGTGACCACCTCGGCCTCGGCCACGCCGAACGCGTTGACCCGGCTCTCGATGATCTGGCGGGCCTCCTCGAGGTTTTCCGCCGTCGGGGGCTTGCCGTCGACGCTGTTGGTCGCCTCCAGCGTCATCCGGGTGCCGCCGATCAGGTCCAGGCCGAGCTTGGGCTCTAGCCGGTCCTTGAAGCTCCCGCTGGCGCCGCCCGCGAAGAACACCAATAGGTAGAGGACGACGAAGATGAACCCGAGCACGGCGAGCTGCCGGCCGGGCCGCATCTGTCCCTGAGGTGGTGCCACGGTTGTCCTGTCTCCCTGTACGGTCGCGCCGCTGCGCGCGGCGGCGGCGGGTGTCGGGCCGGGGGTCCCGGCCGACGGGTTTGACCTGGGCCGGCGAGGGGCCGACACGGTGGCCGTACGCGCCGGCGCGGGACGCCGACGGTCACGGGAACGTGCCGACGCCCGGCGTCGACCCAACTATCCAGTTTTCACGTCACGTCCGCTGCCCCGTCGGGCGCGGCGGCCCGAGGGCCGTGGGCCGGCCGTACGCCGGACCCGCCACCCCCGGGAGGGAGGGGTCACTCCTTGACGGTGTCCGCGTCCTCGGTGGCCGGCTCGCTCGGCAGCTCCGCGCGGGTGACCACCCGGGCGATGGCCGGCCGGGCGTACCGGGTCTGCACGCCCGGGGCGACCTCCAGCAGGACGCTGTCGTCCTCGATGCCGGTGACCGTGCCGTAGAGCCCGCCGATGGTCACGACCTCGTCGCCGGGGCCGAGGTTGGACTGCATCGACGCCGCCTCGCGGCGGCGCTTCTGCTGGGGACGGATCATCATGAAGTACATGACACCGAAGAGCAGGGCGATCATCAGGATCGGCGTGAAGCTGCCGGCCCCGCCACCCGCTGCTGCGTAATGCACGGTTACTGACCTTCCCATTGGCCACCTGCCCGGCACACGGGGTGCCGGAGCGGAGGCGGATTCTCACGTCCTGTACAGACCGCGGCGAAGTCTAATCCCTGCACCTGAGAACACCGAATGCGGTGCAGATCACGTTCACATCACGGCTGTTCGGCGTCCAACGAGAACAGATCGGGCGCCGGTGGGACATCCACCCCAAATGTACCATTCGGTGGTGTTCGGCCCAGATGCCGCCAGGCGGCCTCGGTCGCCACCCGGCCGCGCGGGGTACGGGCCAGCAGGCCGGCGCGGACCAGGAACGGCTCGCAGACCTCCTCGACCGTGTCCGGCTGCTCCCCCACCGCCACGGCGAGCGTGGACAGCCCCACCGGGCCGCCCCGGAACGAGTCGACCAGCGCGGTCAGCACCGCCCGGTCCAGCCGGTCCAGGCCGAGCGCGTCCACGTCGTACACGGTCAGCGCGGCCCGGGCCGTGCCCAGGTTGACCACGCCCTCGGCCCGCACCTCCGCGTAGTCGCGGACCCGGCGCAGCAGCCGGTTGGCGATCCGCGGGGTGCCCCGGGACCGGCCGGCGATCTCGGCCGCGCCCTCGGCGGTGATCGGCACACCGAGGATCCGCGCCGAGCGGTGCAGCAGGGTCTCCAGGTCCTTCGGGGCGTAGAAGTCCAGGTGCGCGACGAAACCGAACCGGTCCCGCATCGGCCCGGTCAACAGGCCCGACCGCGTGGTCGCCCCGACCAGCGTGAACGGCTCGACGTCCAGCGGGATGGCGGTGGCGCCCGGCCCCTTGCCGACAACCACGTCGACCCGGAAGTCCTCCATCGCGCTGTAGAGCAGCTCCTCGGCTGGCCGCGCGATCCGGTGGATCTCGTCGATGAACAGCACGTCACCCTCGGCGAGGCTGGTCAGGATGGCCGCCAGGTCGCCCGAGCGCTCGATCGCCGGGCCGCTGGTCACCCGGATGCCCGAGCCCAGCTCGGCGGCGACGATGTTGGCCAGGCTGGTCTTGCCGAGGCCGGGCGGGCCGGAAAGCAGGATGTGGTCCGGCGGGGAGCCCCGCCGCATGGCGCCCTGCAACAACAGGTCGAGCTGATCGCGGACCCGGTCCTGAGCGATGAACTCGGCCAGCCGCTTGGGCCGTACGGTGGCCTCCGCGTCCCGCTCCGCGTCGGTGACGTACGCCGAGACGAGCCCTTCGGTCTCACTCATCGGGTACGACCCAGCAGGCGGATGGCCTGCCTGAGCAGGACCGGCACGGGCGGGGTCTCGCCGTCGACGGTCTCCGCCACCGCGGCCACCGCCTGGTCGGCCTGCCCCGCCGTCCAGCCCAGCCCGACCAGCGCCTGGCGGACCTGATCGGGCCAGGCGCCGCCGGTCACCCCGCCCACGCCGTCGGCGCCGATCGACACCGGGCCGATCCGGTCGCGCAGCTCCAGCACCAGTCGCTCGGCGCCCTTCTTGCCGATCCCGGGCACCCGGGTCAGCGCGGCGGTGTCGGCGTTGGCGATCGCCTTGCGCACCGCGTCCGGGGTGTGCACGGCCAGCACCGCCTGGGCCAGCCTCGGGCCGACGCCGCTCGCGGTCTGGAGCAGCTCGAACAGCGCCTTGGCATCGTCGTCGGCGAAGCCGTAGAGGGTCAGCGAATCCTCCCGGACCACCAGGCTGGTGGCGAGCCGGGCACTCTGGCCGACCCGCAACTCGGCGATAATCCCGGGGGCGCAGTGCACGGCCAGGCCGACCCCGCCGACCTCGATCACGGCCTGGTCCGGACCCGTCGCGGTCACCGTGCCGCGCACGCTGGCGATCATCCCGCTCCTCCTCGTCGTGCCCGGTCGGCCGCCGCGGCCAGCTTGGAGCGGGTCCCGCCGCGCCACACGTGGCAGATGGCCAGGGCGAGCGCGTCGGCGGCGTCGGCCGGCTTCGGCGGCTCGGCCAGCCGCAGCAGTCGGGTCACCATGGCGGTCATCTGCGCCTTGTCGGCCTGACCGGAGCCGGTCACCGCCGCCTTCACCTCGCTCGGGGTGTACGTCTGCACCGGCAGCCCGGCGCGCGCCCCGGCCAGCACGGCGATGCCGCTGGCCTGCGCGGTGCCCATGACCGTGCGGACGTTGTGCTGGCTGAACACCCGCTCGACGGCGACGCTGTCCGGTTGATGCTCGGCCACCAACTCGGTCAGCGACCGGTCCAGGTGCAGCAGCCGCAGCGGCAGGTCGTCGGCCGGGTCGGTGTAGACCACGTAGTAGGCGATCAGGGTGCAGGGCCGGCCGGGCACGCCCTCGACCACGCCCACCCCGCACCGGGTCAACCCCGGGTCAACCCCGAGAACCCGCACGCCGCCCCCCTCCACCCGTCAGCAGTACGTGTGTTCGACACCCTACTGCCCCACCCCCAAGGGCACGGAAGAGACACGCCCGCCCCTGTCGATCATGGAGGTGTGGTGGGTCACGAAGGCCGCGAAAGCCCGCTGATCGGGCACCAGGACTCCATGATCGACGAGAGCGGCCGGGAGACCCGCCGTGCGCGGGGGGCCACACAGACTTGGTGTGGGATATGTGTTGTCGGAACATGTGCGCGGGGCCACACAGCTCGTAACTTCTTGCGCCATGACGGCAGAACCCGTGGCGGTCCCCCACGTCGTACACGTCGACCTCGCTGGTCGGACCGCCCTGGTCACCGGGGGTGGCAGCGGCATCGGGCGAGCCTGCGCCCTGCGGCTGGGCGCGGCCGGCGCCAAGGTGCTCGTGGTGGACCGCAACCTGGACGCGGCCAAGGCGGTCGCCGCCGAGGTCGGTGGCCGCGCCGAGGGCGTGGACCTGGCCGACGCCGCCGCGGTGGACCGGCTCGACGTGGACGTGGACATCGTGGTGAACAACGCCGGGCTCCAGCACGTGGCGCCCGTGCAGGACTTCCCCGTCGAGCGCTTCGAGTACATCCAGCGGGTGATGGTCGAGGCGCCGTTCCTGCTGATCCGCCGCGCGCTACCGCACATGTACGCGCGTGGCTGGGGCCGGATCGTCAACATCTCCTCCGTGCACGGGCTGCGAGCGTCGCCGTACAAGGCGGCCTACGTCTCGGCGAAGCACGCGCTGGAGGGATTGTCGAAGGTGGTGGCGCTGGAGGGTGCCGCGCACGGCGTGACCGCCAACTGCATCAACCCGGCGTACGTGCGCACCGCCCTGGTGGAGAGCCAGATCGCCGACCAGGCGGCCAGCCACGGCATCCCGGAGGCCGAGGTGATCGAGAAGATCATGTTGGCCCGGGCCGCGATCAAGCGGCTGATCGAACCGGAGGAGGTGGCGGAGCTGCTGGCGTACCTCTGCTCACCGCCGGCGGCGTTCATCACCGGCGCGTCGATCGCGCTCGACGGGGGCTGGACGGCCAACTAGTGGGCCCGAGCACAATGTCGACCATGTCGTCGCCGGTGGAGTTCCTGGAACTGCTCGCCCGTGAGGCCGCGGCGGTCGAGTTCGAGGGACCGCTGGTGGCCGCGCGGGCCGCCGGGCTGCCCGCCGACCGGCTGGCCGAGCTGGAGCAGGCGAAGACGGTGGCGCTGCGGGTCCGCGCGCTGCTGGAGCGCCGGCGCCGCCGGGAGACCGAGCTGTCCGGCCTGTACGACACGGTCAGCGACCTGGCCGGGCTGCGCGACCTGGACGACGTGCTGCGGGCGATCGTGCACCGGGCCCGCAACCTGCTCGGCGCCGACGTGGCCTACATGACGCTCAACGACGACGAGCACGGCGACACCTACATGCGGGTGACCGACGGTTCGGTCTCGGCCCGCTTCCAGCGACTGCGGCTGCCGATGGGCGCCGGCCTCGGCGGACTGGTGGCCCAGTCCGGCGCGCCGTACGTCACCGCCAACTACGGCGAGGACGAGCGCTTCCACCACACCGGGGAGATCGACGCCGGGGTCGGCGAGGAGGGCCTGGTGGCGATCCTCGGGGTGCCCCTGCGGCTCGGCTCCACCTCGATCGGGGTGCTGTACTCGGCGAACCGCTCGGCCCGGCCGTTCGCCCGGGAGGAGGTGGCGCTGCTGGTCTCCCTCGCCGCGCACGCCGCCGTGGCGATCGACACCGCTCGGCTGCTCGCCGAGACCCGCTCGGCGCTGGCGGAGCTGTCGGCGGCGAACACCACCATCCGGGCGCACAGCAGCTCGGTGGAGCGGGCCGCGGCGGCGCACGACCGGATGACCGCGCTGGTGCTGCGCGGCGGCGGGGTGGAGGACGTGGCGGCCGCGGTGACCGAGGTGCTGGACGGGGCGCTGCTGGCACTGGACGCCGAGGGGCGGCTGCTGGCCCGGGTCGGTGAGATCGAGGAGCCGGATCGCGCGGACATCGTCGAGGCGGTGGCCGCGTCCCGGACGGAGGGGCGCAGCGTGCGCCGGGGCCCGCTCTGGTACGCGGCGGTGGTGGCGGGCGCGGAGAACCTCGGCGCCCTGGTGCTGCGCCCGGACGACGAGCTGGTCGACGCCGACCAGCGGATTCTGGAGCGGGCCGCGCTGGTGACCGCTCTGCTGCTGTTGTTCCGGCGCACCGTGGCGGAGGCGGAGGGGCGGGTCCGCGGTGAGCTGCTGGATGATCTGATCGCCCGGCCGCTGCGGGACACCGACGCGCTGCGCAGTCGGGCCCGCCGCCTCGGGGTCGATTTGGACGCCCCGCACGTGCTGGTGGCGGTGGGCGACGACGCGATCGCGGCTACCGGCTCAGCCCGGCAGCGGGTGCTCTCCTGGGCCACGACGTACGCCTCGGCGCGGGGCGGGCTGGCGGCGGCGCGCGACGGTCGGGTGGTGCTGATGCTGCCCGGGCGGGACGCCGGTGGCAGCGCCCGTGCGGTGGCCCGGGACCTGTCCCGGGTGACCGGTCGGCCGGTGACCGCCGGGGCGAGCGGCCCGTCGGCCGGGCCGGCGACCCTCGCGGGCGCGTTCCACGAGGCGGATCGCTGCCTCACCGCCCTGGGCGCGTTGGGTCGCTCCGGTCAGGGGGCGAGCACGGCGGAGCTGGGCTTCGTCGGGCTGCTGTTGGGCACGGTCGGTGACCGGGGCGAGAAGGACGTGGCCCAGTTCCTCACCGCCACCGTCGGGCCGGTGCTCGACTACGACGCCCGGCGGGGCACGGCGCTGGTGAAGACGCTGGAGGCGTACTTCGGGGTGGGCGGCAGCCTGGCCCGGGCCGCCGAGCAGCTGCACGTGCACGTCAACACGGTGACCCAGCGGTTGGAGCGGGTCGGTCAGCTGCTCGGCGCCGACTGGCAGCGGCCCGAGCGGGCGCTGGAGGTGCAGTTGGCGCTGCGCCTGCACCGGCTGCGCACCCCGGCCGGCTGACCACCGGCCGGGTACGGGTCAGCGGGCGCGGATGCCCTCCAGCACCGCGTCGACGACCGGCTCCGGCAGGGCCCGCTCGTCCAGCTCCGGGTTCCAGCGCAGCACCCGTTGGATCAGCATCGGCCCGGTGAGGAGCGCCATGGTCACCTCCAGGTCGATGTCCGGCCGGAGCAGACCCTCGCTGATACCCCGCCGCAACACCTCGCGCATCAGCTGCCGGCGCGGGGCGATGATGTTCTGGTAGAGCTGGAACTGGTCGGGGCTGCGATTCACCGCGGGCACCAGGCAGGGCATGATCTTCGCCGCTCGCGGGTCGACGTTCTTCCCGATCGCGCCGACGAGCAGCACCAGGTCGTCCCGGACGGAGTGCCCCTCGGGCTGCGGCAGGATGCCCTTGAGCCGGCGCAGCGCGTCCAGCAGCAACGCGTCCTTGCCGGCCCAGCGGCGGTAGATGGTGGCCTTGCCGACCCCGGCGCGGGCGGCGATCGCCTCGATCGAGAGCGCCTCGATGGTGCTGCCCTCGGCGAGCAGGTCGAGGGTGGCCTCGATGATCGCCTCATCGGCGCGGAGGCTCCGCGGTCGCCCGGGCGACCGCGGAGCATCGGCAGTGGACGTCATGTCGGACATTGTCCCCGAACCTAGGCTGTCCCGGCCAACTCGGGCTCGGCGACCGGCGCCGCCGGCGCGTCCGCCACGGCCTCCCGGCCGGGCATCCAGCGCAGCACCACCACGATCCCGAGCGCGGCGACCACCGCGGAGAGCGCCGCCGCCCAGTGCATGGCGGTGACGAAGGCGTCGTTGGCCGCCGAGATCAGCGCCGGCCCCGCGGGCCCGAGCTGCCCGGCCGCCGCGTACGCCCCGGAGATCGACTCGTTCGCCGCGTCACGGGCCTGCGCGGGCAGGCCGGTCAGCGCGCCGTCCACGTCGGCCCGGTAGACCGCGGAGAGCACCGAGCCGAGAACCGCCACGCCGAGCGCGCCGGCCACCTGGCGGACGGTGTTGCTCACCGCGGAGCCCACGCCGGCCTTCTCCCGGGGCAGCGCCGACATGATCGACTCGGTGGCCGGCGGCATGATGTTGGCCATTCCGACGCCCTGGAAGAAGAAGACGACCAGCACGATCCAGATCGGGGTGGACGCGTCGACGAAGGCGAACGCGGCGAGCGCCGCCGTGGTCAGCGCCAGCCCGACGGTGGCGACCGCCCGGCCGCCGTAGCGGCGGACCATGGCGGCGCTGCGCGGCGCGAAGATCAGCTGGGCGCCGGCGAAGGGCAGGAAGAGCAGACCGGTCTGCAGCGGGCTGTAGTCGCGTACCAGTTGCAGGTAGAACGAGCTGAAGAACATCACGCCCATCGCGGCGAAGAACACCAGGCCGACGATGGCCACCGGCGCGGCGAACCGGGGCAGGCGGAACAGCCGGACGTCCAGCGACGGGTGGTCGCTGCGCCGCTCGTGCTCCACGAACCAGGCGAGCACCGCCAGGCCGACGACGATCGAACCCCAGGCCACCGGGCGGCCGAAGCCGTGCTCGCCGCCGTCGATGATGCCGTAGGAGAGGGCGACCAGGCCGACCACGGAGAGCAGGACGCCGAGCAGGTCGACCCGGCCCGGGCGCGGGTCGCGCGACTCGGGCACCAGCAGGGCGACCAGGATGACGCCGGCGACCACAACCGGCACGTTGATCAGGAAGACCGAGCCCCACCAGAAGTGCTCCAGCAGCGCGCCGCCGAGGATCGGACCGATCGCCACCGCGAGCCCGACCGCGCCGGCCCAGACGCCGATCGCCCGGCCACGCTCGCGCGGGTCGAAGACGTTGGAGATGATCGACAGCGTCACCGGCATGATGGCCGCGCCGCCGACCCCCATCAGGGCGCGGGCCGCGATCAGCTGTGCCGGGTCCTGGGCGTACGCGGAGAGCAGCGACGCCAGGCCGAACAGCGCCAGCCCGATCATCAGGAAGCGCTTGCGGCCGGCGCGGTCACCGAGCACCCCGAAGGTGAACAGCAGCCCGGCGAAGACCAGCGTGTAGGAGTTGATGGACCACTCCAGCTCGCCCTGGCTGGCGCCGAGGCCGTGCACCGGGTCGGCCAGGGTGCGTAGGGCGACGTTGAGGATCGTGTTGTCGAGGACGACGACGAGGAGGCTGATCACCAGCACCCCCAGGATCGCCCACCTCCTCGGATGTCCGGTGTTCTCGTGCAGCTCCATGCCCGGTTCTCCCCCCGGTTTCACCGGCCGCGCAATACGATACGGGCCAGACTCGTAACTCCGGTCAGAGTACTGGCGGCATTAACGATACGGAACCGATCCGTATCGTATGTGGCCGGCGTCACGTCGTCCCGGTCCCGGTCCCGGTCTGACCCGTGGGGCACCCCCCCCGCCGCCTTTGCTCTGCTTCAACCCGCGCAACGGTTTCGGGCGGTGAGTGTTGCGTCGGTTGAAGCAGAGCAAAGGCGGACCCGGCACCGGTCGCCCTCGCGCCGGCCACCCCGCGGGGGCCGGCCACCCCGCGGGGGCCGGCCACACCGCGGGGGCCGGTTAGCCGCCGAGGTCAGCATGGTCGCGGGGCGGCCAGGCAGGCGGCGACGGCGGCGGGCAGCGTACGCAGGCGCGTCGCCGGCGCGGCGAGCGGCTCGATCCAACCGGGCCCGGCGCCGTACACCCGCAGCAGCGGGAAATCCCGGGCGAAGCGCACGAGGCGGTACGCGCGGCCGGTGACCGGCGTCTGCGACCAGAGCACGACGATGCTCGGGCGGGCCCGGTACACGGCGCTGGTCAGTGCGGTCCACGGCAGGGCGGGGCCGAGGTGCAGGCAGCCGCGACCGTGCTCGCGCAGCGCGGCGGCGAGCGCGTGCAGGCCGAGGCAGTGCGCCTCCCGCTCGGCCCCGGCGAGCAGCACGCCGCCGGTGGGCAGCGACCGCCCCGGCTCCCGCCGGTACACGTCCAGCCCGACCCGCACGCCCGCACAGAGGGCGTGCTCGACGGCGATCTCGGCGGCGGTACGCCCCGGCAGCCGGGCCAGCAGCGGCTGGCAGACCTGCTGCCAGAGCGCCGGTACACCCCACTCCCCGGCCAGCTCCAGCAACAACGTGGCGACCCGGTTGCCGTCCAGGTCCTCGGCCGCCAGCGTGACCCGCTTGTGCGCGGTCTCCACGGCCTCCGCCGGCATCGGATCGGTCAGCACCAGACGTACCCCCGGGTAGGTGTTCGCTACCCTGGGGTACGCCACGAGGGCGCGCGGCGGATGCGCCGGCGCGGAGATCTACCGGCGGCGCGCCATCAGCCGGCGGGCCAGCGCGGCGGCGCTGCCCCAGATGCCGCGCCGGAACAGCACCACGACGAGGACGAAGATGCCCCCGGTGACCAGGCCGATCGCCTCAAACCCGGAGAACGACAGCCAGTCCTCCAGACGGACCACGATCCCGGCGCCCAGCACCCCGCCCCAGAGGGTGCCGATCCCGCCGAGCACCACCACGATGACCGCCTTGCCGGAGGTGGTCCAGTGCAGCACGTCCAGCGAGACGAACCGGTGGCCCACCGCGAACAGTCCGCCGCCGAGGCCGGCGATGAACCCGGAGAGCACGAACGCGGTGAGCTTGTAGCGGTGCACCGGATAGCCCAGCGCCCGCGCGCGGGCCGGATTGTCGCGGATGCCGACCAGCACCCGACCGAACGGCGAGTGCACGATCCGCCAGGCCGCGGCCAGCCCGAGCAGCACGATCGGCAGGATCGCGTAATAGAAGTAGTAGTCGTCGGTGAGGTCCCAGCCGAACAGCGCGCGGGGCACCCCCTGGAGGCCGTTCTCGCCCTGCGTCACCGAGCGCCACTCGTTGGCGACGTAGTAGACCATCTGCGCGAAGGCCAGCGTCACCATGGCGAAGTAGATGCCGGTCCGCTTGACCGCCAGGTAGCCGATCGGCACCGCCAGCACGGCCGCGGCCAGCGCCCCGGCCAGCACCGCCAGGGGGAACGGCAGGCCGGCGTGGATCGCCACCAACCCGGTGACGTACGCCGAGGTGCCCCAGAACGCGGCGTGCCCGAACGACATCAGCCCGGTGAAGCCGAGCAGCAGGTCCACCGCGACGGCGAACAACGCCCAGCAGAGGATGTCCACCGCGACCGCCGGATAGAGGCCGTTGGGCAGCCACGCAGCGACGGCCAGCCCGACGGCGAGCAGCGCGTACCGCACCCAGCCGGGGGCACGGGCCACGGTGACCAGCCCGGACGGCGGCGCCGCCCGGGGCGCGTCGGCCGGAGTGTCCACGGTGCTGGTCATGCCGGCGCCTCCTCACGGCCGAACAGGCCGGCCGGGCGCCAGAGCAGCACCGCGGCCATCACGATGAAGACGATCGTCTGGGACACGATCGGGAAGTTCGACAGGTACGCCTCGCCCCACGCCTGGACCAGGCCGATGCCGAAGCCGGCGGCGACCGACCCGAAGATGGACCCCAGCCCACCGATCACCACGACCGCGAAGACCACGATGATCAGGTCGGCGCCCATCAGCGGGTTGACCGCGCGCATCGGCGCGGCCAGCACACCGGCCAGCCCGGCCAGCCCGATGCCGAAGCCGAAGACCGGGGTCACCCAGCGCCCGACGTCGATACCGAACGCGCGGGTCAGGTCGGGCCGCTCGGTGGACGCGCGGACCACCATGCCGATCCGGGTCCGGGTGAGCACCCACCACACGGCGACGCAGAGCAGCACCGCGAAGCCGAGGATGAACACCCGGTAGGTCGGGAAGTCGAACAGCCCGAAGTTGACCGTCCCGCTCAACAGCGACGGGGTTTCGTACGGGCTGGACTGCACGCCGTAGCGCAGCTTCACCAGGTCCTGCAGGATCAGCGTCAGGCCGAAGGTGAGCAGGAAGTTGTAGAGCGGGTCGAGTCGGGTCAGGCGGTGGATCACCGCCCGCTCCAGGGCCATGCCCAGCAGACCCAGCCCCACCGGCATGATCACCAGGGCCGCCCAGAACGGCACGCCCGCCTCGGTGAGCAGCACGTACGCGCCGAACGCGCCGAGCATGTAGAACGCGCCGTGGGCGAAGTTGACCACCCGCAGCATGCCGAAGATGACCGCGAGCCCGAGGGCGAGCAGGGCGTAGAACGCCCCGCTCACCAACCCGTTGAACGTGTTCTGCGCGAATCCGCTCACAGCGTCACACGCTCACAGCTTGCAGTCCGCCGACGGCGCGCGGAACGCCTCCGCGGCGGGGATCGTCTTGAGCACCTTGACGTAGTCCCACGGCTCGGTCACCTCGGACTGCGGCTTCACCTGGGCCAGGTACGCGTCGTGCACCACCCGGTGGTCCTCGGCGCGGATCTTGCCGTTGCGCAGGAAGACGTCCTCGACCGTCTTGCCCTCCAGACCCTTGACGACGGCGTCCGCGTCGTCGGTGCCGGCCGCCTGCACCGCCTCCAGGTACTGCAGGGCGGCGGAGTAGTTGGCCGCGTGCGCGAACGTCGGCCGGGTGCCGGACTTCTGCTGGAACCGGTCGGCGAACTCCCGGTTCTTCGCGTCGAAGTTCCAGTACCAGGCGTCGGTGTACGTGGTGCCGGCCAGCGCGGCCGGCGTCAGCGAGTGGATGTCGGTGAGGAACATCAGCCCCACCGCCAGGCCGACGCCCTTGTCGCGCAGCTTGAACTCGTTGTACTGCTTCACCACGTTGACCAGTTCCGCGCCGGCCTGCATGGTGCCCAGCACGTCCGGCTTCGGGTTCAGGTTCGGCGCCTTGAGCAGGAAGGTGGAGAAGTCGCCGCTGGTGTTCGGGAACGGCGCGCCGTCCTTGCCGACGACCTTCCCGCCGGCCGCGGTGATCGCGGTGGAGAAGCTCTTCTCCATGTCCTGACCGAAGGCGTAGTTCGGGTACAGGATGTACCAGTTCTTGCCGATCTGCTCGGTCGTGGTCTTCCCGGTGCCGTTGGCCAGCATGTACGTGTCGTAGGCGTAGTGGAAGGTGTACTTGTTGCAGCTCTTGCCGGTCAGGTCGGTGGTCGCCGCCCCGATGTTGAAGTAGAGCTTCTTCTTCTCCTTCGCCACGTCGGCGACCTTCAGCGCCGCCGACGAGGTGGGCACGTCCAGGATCAGGTCGACGCCCTTGCGGTCGTACATCTCCTGGGCCTTGGAGTTGGCCACGTCCGGCTTGTTCTGGTGGTCGGCGGTCTCCACGGTGATGTCCTTGGTCACCGCCTTGTCGCCGTACTTGGCGGTGAAGTCGGCGATGGCCATCTCCACCGCCGTGACCGAGTTCTTCCCGGACAACTCCGAGTACGCCCCGGACTGGTCGTTGAGCACGCCCAGCACGATCTTGTCGCCGGTCAGCTTCTGGTCGCCGCCCGACTGGGGTCCACCGCCGCCGCAACCGGCGACCAGCACCACCGCGGCCGACGCCGCAGCCACACCCACCGTCCTCCGCATGCCCACTCCATCCATTCCGCGCCTCATCGCGCGGGTCGTCGTTGAGAGAAAAATCAGATTCCGAGGTACGCCAGCAGCTCGCGTTCCCGCGAGCGCACCTCGGAGTTGTCCATCGCCTCGGCGACGCGTCCCTCGGCCAGCAGGTAGTGCCGGTCGGCGACGCCGGTGGCGAAGTGCAGGTTCTGTTCGACCAGCAGCACGGTCACCCCGTGCCGTTTGGCTTCCCGCAGCAGGTCACCGACCTGCTGCACCAACAGTGGAGAGAGCCCCTCGGTGGGCTCGTCGCAGAGCAGCAGCCGGGCGCCCATCCGCAGCACCCGGGCCAGCGCGAGCATCTGCTGCTCGCCGCCGGAGAGCATGGTGGCCGCGGAGTCACGCCGGGTGTAGAGGGCGGGGAACGCCTCGTACACCCGCTCCAGCGACCACGGGTCCGGGCCGGCCCGGGGCGGCAGGGTGAGGTTCTCGGTCACGGTCAGCGTGGCGTAGCTGCCCCGGTCGTCGGGCACCCAGCCCAGCCCGAGCCAGGCCCGCCGGTGCGCCGGCAGCTTCCCGACGTCCCGCCCGTCCAGCTCGACCGTGCCGCGCTGGCCGGAGTGCAGCCCCATCACGCAGCGCAGCAGGGTGGACTTGCCGGCGCCGTTGCGCCCGACGAGGGTGACCACCTCGCCGGCGGCGACGTCCAGGCTGACGTCCCGCAGCACCTGCGCCTCGCCGTACCAGGCGGACAGGTTCTCAATGCGCAGCATCAGCGGCTCCCAGGTAGGCGGTGATCACACGCTCGTCCGCGCGGACCTGCTCGTACGGGCCCTCGACGAGGACCTTGCCGGCCTGGAGCACGGTGACGGTGTCGGCGAGCCGGCCGACCACGCTCATGTTGTGCTCGACCATCACCACGGTCCGGCCCTGGCGGACCCGGCCGATCAGCTCGACGGTGCGGTCGACGTCTTCGAGGCCCATCCCGGCGGTCGGCTCGTCGAGCAGCAGCACCTTCGGGTCCAGCGCCAGGGCGATGGCCAGTTCCAGGGCGCGCTTGCGGCCGTACGCCAGCGCCTCGGAGGGGGCGTCCGCCAACTCGGCCAACCCCACCATGGCCAGCAGTTCGTCGGCGCGCCCGGTGTAGCGGCCCATCAGCTTCGCGGACCGCCAGAACCGCCAGCCCAACCCGCTGGACGACTGCAGCGCCAGCGCGACGTGCTCACGTGCGGACAACTGCGGGAAGAGGCTGGTGATCTGGAACGAGCGGGCCACGCCGAGCCGGGCGACCTGCTCCGGGGGCAGCCCGGTGACGTCCCGCCCGGCCAGCTCGATCCGCCCGCCGCTGGGCCGCAGGAAGCCGGTGAGCAGGTTGAACAGGGTGGTCTTGCCGGCGCCGTTGGGGCCGACCAGCGCGTGCACACTCTCCGGCGCGACGTCGAGATCGACGTCGTCGACCGCCCGGAAGCCCCGGAAGTCTCGGGTCAGCCCACGGGCCGACAGGAGCGCTTGCCCGGCCATCGCCTCATCCTCCGCAGGGTCGCGGCGACGTCCGATCGGTGACCGTGGTCACAGGGCCGTCGCGTGGAGGAAACCTACGGCCGGTCCTGCGAGTCGAGCCATGTCGATGGCATCCATATTCGGCCGGCAGGAGACGTGCTGAAACCCCACTCCCCGACGTCACCAACTTGACCGAGCCCCCTAGGTTGATGATCCACACAGCCCAGCGAAAGGCCCCCGACCCATGCCTGTCGGCTTCACCATGGCGATCGTCTTCGCCGTCGCCCTGGCGGTCTGCGCCGTCCTGGCGCTCGTCGCCCCGAGAACCGCCGTGAAGCGGACGGCCGCCCTCGCGGCGCTCGGCTGCCTCGCCCTCACGCTGCTGATCGGCGTCGCCTCCAGCGCCCACTCCGTACCGATCCGCTCGGTCGGCATCGTCACCAGCTTCGGCAAGCCCACCGGTGAGGTGACCGGCTCGGGCCTGAAGTGGGTGGCGCCCTGGCAGAAGGTCGGCGAGTGGGACGCGGGCCGGCAGAAGTACGACCACATCGGCGGCAACAACTGCGTACGGGTCCGCACCGGCACGCTCGCCGACGCCTGCGTCGAGGTGCTCATCGAGTGGCAGGTCAAGCCGGAGAACGCGCCGAAGCAGTTCATGGACTACAAGGGGGACTTCACCAGCTTCCGTGGCCAGAGGGTGGGCGTGCAGCTCGACAGCGCGGTCAACGACGCGTTCGCGGCGTACAACCCGCTGGAGAAGATCGACGCCCAGACCGGCGACCTGAACGTCGACCTGAAGCCCTTCGCGGCGAACATCAAGACCAGCGCGGAGACCCGGCTCGCCGCCGACGTCGACATCCTCTCGGTGACCATCACCCGGGTGAACCACGACGAGAAGACCGAGGGCAACATCAAGGCGTTCCAGGACAAGCTGGCCCAGACCCGCAACCTGGAGCAGGACCGCAAGAACGCCGAGATCTCCAAGCAGATCACCGAGACCAACGCGAAGGTCGACAAGGTGACCCGCTGCCTGGAGATCGCCGAGAAGAACGGGGCCAACCCGGGACTCTGCATCAACCCGGGCATCGTCACCGGCAAGTGACCGGGACCGGCCCACCCGCTCCGGGTGGGCCGGGTCACCCGGCGATCGTCACGCGGCGACGGCGTACTCCGGCAGGGTCAACCCGTCGGCCCGGCTGAAGACGAGCCTGGTCGTGAGCGCCCGCAACGGGCGGGAGGTCATCGCCCGCATGGACGCGTCGCGCAGCCGGATCGCGGTCCGTGTCGCCGGCAGGAAGCCGGAGACGCCTCCGCCTGGTAGATCCTGGCCGCGCGCCACGTGCGCCCGCAGCGTCTCCTCGTAGCGGCGGTACGCGATCACGTGGTCACCCCGGGCCGCCGCCAGCTCACCGGCGAGCACGTACGCCCCGACCAGGGACAGGCTGGTTCCCTGCCCGGTCAGCGGGGACGGGCACCAGGCGGCGTCGCCGAGCAGCGCCACCCGCCCGGTGCTCCAGGTGTCCATCCGCACCTGCCCGTAGGAGTCGAAATAGAAGTCGGGGGCGTCGGGCATCGCGGCCAGCAGTTCCCCGGTCCGCCAGCCGACGTCGGCGAAGCGCTCGGTGAGGAGTCGCTGCTGGGCGTTCCGGTCCCGGCGGTCCAGGTCGAGCGGTGGGGAGACGAAGCTGAACAGCGCGCTGGTCGTGCCGTGCCGGGTCGGACGGGTGCCCACCACCCGACCGCCCGGAGCGTTGTGCAGCTCGAACCAGCCCGTCTCGTTCCGGTACGGGGTCGTGAAGTAGGCCAGGTAGGCCCCGAGCGGCCGGACGTACGCCGACTCGGGGCCGAAGGCCAGAGCCCGGGTACGCGAGTGCGAGCCGTCCGCCCCGACGACCAGGCCCACGGTCCGCGGGGCGGATCGCGCGAAGGTGAGCCGCACCCCGTCCCCGGTCTGGGTGAGTGTCTCAATCGAGTCGTCGAAGATGTACTCCACGTCGGCGCGGGTCTCCTCGTACAGCAGACGGGCCAGGTCGCCGCGCTCGATCTCGATGTCGGCGACGATGCCCTCGCCGCCGAAGGCGTGCACCGGCATCCGGTAACGCGTCCGACCCCGCGCGTCGACGCCCGCCATGCCCTGCTCCCGGACGCACTCGGCCCGGATCCGGGCGGTGAGCCCCATCCGGTCGACGACCTCCCGGGCGGTCCCCCGCACGTCCACCGCCTGCCCGCCGGGGCGGAGCCCGGTCGCCCGCTCCACGACGGTGACGGCGAAGCCGTTCCGGCGCAGCCAGAAGGCCGGCGCGGGGCCGGCCACACCGGCGCCGGAGATGAGTACGGTCCTGTCGTCCATCGCACCGCTCCTGAGATCGAGCTTTACACCGTCAACCCAGCCGTCACCGCGGCTCGGACGGGAGGTCGTCCCGCGCAGCGAACGGTAGTTACACAGGGATCCATGCGCTCGGCCCGACCTAGTACGCTGCGCCAGGGAGAGCCGCCGGGCGCGGCACGTACTAGTACGCTGCACCGGAGGTGCGCCATGACCGGTTCCGAGCCGCCGTACCGGCTGATCGCCGCGGAGATCCGCCGCCGGGTCGACCTCGGGGAGCTGCGTCCGGGCGATCGGGTGCCGTCGGCCCGGCAGCTCACCCGCGAGCACGGGGTGGCCATCGCCACCGCCACCAAGGTCCTCGCACTGCTGCGCGACGAGGGTCTGGTGCTGACCCGACCGGGCGCGGGCACGGTGGTGGCCCCGGCCCGCGCGGCGGTGCCGCAGGTGCGCCGGAGCGGTGCCGGCGCGGAGCCGAACCTGACCCGGGAGCGGCTGATCCGGGCCGCGATCGCCTGGGCCGACGCGGACGGCCTGGCTGCCGTGTCGATGCGGCAGATCGCCGCCGAGCTGGGCGTGTCCACGATGTCGCTCTACCGGCACGTGCGCGGCCGGGACGAGCTGATCCTGACCATGGCCGACACGGTTCTGGCCAACGCGCCGCTGCCGGCCGTTCCGCCGGCCGGGTGGCGGGCCCAGCTGGAGCTGCTGGGCCGAGCGCAGTGGGCGACCTACCGGCGGCACCGCTGGCTGCCGCACGCCATCTCGATCGCCCGTCCGCAGGTGCTGCCCCACGCCATGGCGCACACCGAGTGGGGCCTGCGGGCCACCGCCGGCCTGGGCCTCGACCGGCACGTGCGCTGGCACGTCGCCATCGCCCTGTTGGCGTACGTCCGCGGAATCGCGACGAACCTGGAGATGCGGGCGCAGGCGGAGCAGGACACCGGCCTCACCGACGACGAGTGGGTGGACCGTCAGGTGGCCACGTTCCAGCACGCGATCACGAGCCGCGGCTACTCCACGATGGCCGCGCTCACGGACGAGGGCGACCTGGACCTCGACCTGGAGAGCGTCTTCGAGTTCGGCCTGCGGCGGCTCCTCGACGGCTACGCCGCGCTGATCGAGCAGCCGCCGCAGGCCGACCCTCAGCTCAGTCCGGGAAGCTGACCACCCAGCGGGCGCCCTCGCCCCGGGCGAGCCGGTCGAACGCGGCCGGCGCCTCGTCGAGGGTGACCACCCCGCTGACCAGCGGTGCCAGGTCGAGCGTGCCGTCGAGCGCGGCCCGGGCCAGCTCGGGCACCTCCCGATCCGGGTCGGACGAGCCGTACACCGAGGAGCGCAGGGTCCGGGCGGAGTGGAAGATGTCGAGCGCGCCGAGGCTGACGATGTCGTCCTTCGCGCCCATGCCGACCACGGTCACCGCTCCCCCGCGCCGGGTGAGCCGCCAGGCCGCCCGGATGGTGGCGGCGCGGCCGACGCACTCGAAGGCGTGGTCGACGCCCCGGCCCTCGGTGCGTGCCCGTACCTCCTTGGAGAGCCGGTCGTCGGAGAGCAGGAAGTCGGTCGCGCCGGCGGCGAGCGCCAGGTCGCGCTTGGCCTCGGCGATGTCGATGGCGAGGATCGACGTGGCGCCGGCCCGGCGGGCGGCGGTGAGCACGGCGAGCCCGACCCCACCGAGCCCGATCACCGCCACCGACTCGCCGGGAGCCACCCGGGCGGTGTTGCCGACCGCGCCTATGCCGGTGAGCACCGCGCAGCCGAGCAGCGCGGCCTGCTCGGGCGGCAGCCCGCCGGGGATGGCGATGACGGCGCTCTCGGGCACCACCACCGCCTCGGCGAGCGCGCCGAGGCCGAGGGTCAGGTGCAGTCCGGTGCCGTCGTCGGTCTCGCCGCGCGCCACCGTCGGGGCGGTGTTCGCGGCGCAGAGCCACGGCTCGTCGTGCTGACACCACCAGCAGGCCCGGCACGCGGGCGCCCAGTTGAGGGCCACCGGCGTGCCGACCGCCAATCGGGTGTTCGGCCCGGCCTCGGCCACCACCCCGGTCGCCTCGTGCCCGAGCACCAGCGGGAACCTCGCGGCCAGGGTGCCGTTCACCATGGACAGGTCCGAGTGGCAGACGCCGGCCGCGGTGATCGTCACCCGCAGGTCGCCGGGGCCGGGCGCGGGCAGGCGTACCCGCTCGACCCGCAGCTCGGCGCCGGCCCCTCGCGCGACCAGCGCGCGGACGGTGACCGGCCCGGCCGGGGCCGGCTCGGGGCTCATCGCTGGATCGCCTTCAGCTCGCTGAACTCGGCCAGCCCGTGCACACCCAACTCCCGGCCGAGGCCGGACTGTTTGTAACCGCCGAACGGGGCGAGCGGGTTGAACGGCGCTCCGTTGATGTCGACAGCGCCGGTACGCAGCCGCCGGGCCACTGCGAGCGCCGCGTCGGTGTCGGCGGACCACACCGCGCCGGCCAGCCCGTACTTCGAGTTGTTGGCGATGGCCACCGCCTCGTCGGTGTCGGCGAACGGGATGACGGCGAGCACCGGGCCGAAGACCTCCTCCTGGGCGAGCGCGCTGTCCGGGTGCACGTCAGCGAAGACGGTCGGGGCGACGTAGTGTCCCTGGGCCGGCACCGGGGCGTCCGGGCCACCGGCGACCAGCCGGGCCCCGTCGGCGAGAGCCCGGTCGACGTGGCCGCGGACGCGCTCGGCCTGGGCGGCGGAGACCAGCGGGCCGAGCCGGGTCGCCGGGTCGAACGGGTCGCCGAGGCGGTAGCCGGCGACGGCGGCGGCGACCAGGTCGAGGGCCTCGGCGTACCGGTCGCGGTGCACCAGCATCCGGGTCCACGCGGTGCAGGTCTGGCCGGAGTTGATCAGGGCGTTGCCGACGCCGACCTTGACCGCGGCGGCCAGGTCGGCGTCGGGGAGGATCACGTTGGCGGACTTGCCGCCCAGCTCCAGCGCGACCCGGGCGATGCGGTCGGCGGCGAGCCGCATGATCCGGGCGCCGGTGGCGGTGGAGCCGGTGAACGAGACCAGGTCGACGTCGGGGTGCCCGGCGAGCGCCTCGCCGACCACCGGGCCGATGCCGGGGACCAGGTTGAGCACACCCGGCGGCAGCCCGGCCTCGGTGACCGCGTCGAAGAGCAGGTACGCGGTCAGCGGGGTCAGCTCGCTGGGCTTGAGCACCACCGTGCAGCCGGCGGCCAGCGCGGGTGCCAGCTTCGCCATCACCTGGTGCAGCGGGTAGTTCCACGGGGTGATGGCGCCGACGACGCCGATCGGCTCGCGGACGACGAGGGAGTTGCCGATGCTCTCCTCGATTGGTGGTCGGGCGGCGAGCGCGATGTGGTCGCGCAGCACGATCAGCGGCAGCCCGACGTGCACCCGGGTGGCGAGCTTGAGCGGGGCGCCCAGCTCCACCGCGATGGTGCGGGCGAGGTCGTCGGCGCGCGCGGCGAGCGCGGTGTGCAGCCGGTCGAGGTGAGCGGAGCGCTCGGCGGCGGTGGCGGCCGACCAGCCGGGGAAGGCGGCGCGCGCCGCGGCCACGGCCCGGTCCACATCGGCCGGCGTGCCGGCGGGCACCTGCCCGACCAGCTCGCCGGTGCTCGGGGTCTCCACTGCGATCACCTCGCCGGCGGTGGACTCGGTCCACTGGCCGGCGATGTGCAGGTGGCGCCGGAGGCGCAGGGCGTCGGGCAGCAGCTGCGACGGCGCGGCGGCGAGGTCCATGTCGTCCCTTCGGGGGTGGGCGATGGGCGATGAAACTAGCGCTGGGAGTTTCGACGCTACCCGCTGGACCGGGCGGACTCCACCGGACCGAGGGGGCCGACGGTGCGGGCGTACTCGGCGGCCAGGCCGTGCAGCAGGGCGTCCAGGCCGAGGGCGAACGCGCCCTCGTCCACGCTCTGCTGGTGCTCGGCGAGCCGGTGCGCCTGGCGCAGGTGCGGGTAGTGCGCGGCGTACAGCTCGGGGTCCTCGACGAAGCCGCGGGCGAACGAGCCGAGCGCCGACCCGGCCACGAAGTAGCGCAGCGCGGCGCCGATGTGGGTGGCCCGGGCCGGCGGCCAGCCGGCGCGCACCAGCCCGCCGTAGACCGCGTCCGCCATGGCCAGCGCGGCCGGCCGACGGCCGGGCCCCTGGGCCAGGTACGGCACGATGTTCGGGTGCGCGGTGAGCGCCCGCCGGTACGACCAGGCCCAGTCGCGCAGCGCGGTGACCCAGTCCCGGCTGGCGAAGCCACCGGTGTCCACCGCGGCGGTGACCGCGTCGGCGACCGCGTCCAGGATCTCGTCCTTGGTGGCGAAGTGGTTGTAGAGCGACGGACCACGCACGCCCAGCTCGGCGGCGAGCCGGCGGGTGGAGAACGCCGGCAGGCCCTCGGCGTCGATCACCGCGGTGGCGGTCTCGACGATGAGCTGCCGGGTGAGCCGGGGCTGGCGTGGTCGGGGCACTGCGCTCCTCGCGGGTCTCGGCCGTGGGGTCTGGACGCGGCAAAACTTACACCGCTAGTTTAAGGGTGACCGGCAGCACCGACGCCAGGAGGACCACCGTGGACTTTTCGCTGACCGACGAGGAGCGGGCGGTACGGGACACCGTCCGGTCGTTCATCCGCCGCGAGGTGATGCCGCTGGAGGAGGAGGTGCTCCGCCGGGAACGGGCGCACCAGCCGGGCCTGGACCACTCCGAGGTGCGCGAGCTGCAACTCAAGGCTCGCAAGTTCGGCTTCTGGGGCCTGGCCACCCCGGAGGAGTACGGCGGGATGGACCTGCCGGCGGTGCTCCAGTCGCTGATCTGGACCGAGCTGGGCCACACGTTCGTGCCGTTCCGTTTCGGTGGCGAGGCGGACAACATCCTGTTCCACGCCACCGAGGAGCAGAAGCGGGAGTTCCTCATCCCGACCATCGAGGGCCAGCGGCGCTCCTGCTTCGCGATCACCGAGCCGGGTGCCGGTTCGGACGCGGCGAACATTCGGCTGTCCGCCCGCCGCGACGGCGACGACTGGATCCTGGACGGCGAGAAGACGTTCATCACCGGCGGCAACGACGCCGACTTCGCCATCGTGGTGGCGGTGACCGACCGGGAGAAGGGCGCCCGCAACGGCGGCGCCACCGCGTTCCTGGTGGAGCGGGCGATGGGCTGGCGCTCGGAGTTCATCCAGACCATGGGCGAGGGCGGGCCCGCGTCGCTGATCTTCGACGGCGTACGCGTGCCGCACCGCAACATCCTCGGCGAGGTCGGGCAGGGCTTCACGCTGGGCATGGAGTGGATCGGCAAGGGCCGCTACACCATCCCCTCGCACGCCATCGGCATCGCCGAGCGGGTCCTTCAGATGGCCATCGACCACGCCAACACCCGGGAGACGTTCGGCTCGAAGATCGGCACCAACCAGGCCATCCAGTGGATGATCGCCGACTCGGAGACCGAGCTGGAGGCGGCCCGCTGGCTCGTGTTGAAGTCGGCGTGGACGGTCGACCAGGGCATGGACCCCCGGCACGCCTCGTCGATGGGCAAGCTCTACGGCGCCGGAATGGTCAACCGCGTGGTCGACCGGGTGCTCCAGATCCACGGCGGCATGGGCTACACCCGTGAGCTGCCCATCGAGCGCTGGTACCGGCAGGTCCGGCTCTACCGGATCTTCGAGGGCACCGACGAGATGCAGCGCCTGATCATCTCGCGCGACCTGCTGCGCGGGTACACGAAGATCGGCGGTCACCTGGCCTGAGCGGGGGTGGTGCTGACCAGCTCAGCTGGTCAGCGCCGTCAGGGCGGCGTCCACATCGGCCTCGGTGGAGTAGATGTGGAAGGAGGCCCGGACCCGGCCGGCGCGCACCGCTGCCCGGATGCCGGCCGCCGTCAGGCGCCGCTCCGCGTCGGGCACGTCGACGGTGACGATGGCGCTCTCCCCCGGCGGCCGGCCCAGCCCGGTCAGGAACCGGTTGGCCAGCGCCACGTCGTGTGCCCGGATCGCCGGCACGCCGATCTCGGCGACCAACTCCAGGGCGGGAGCCGCGCCGACCCAGCTGAACCAGGCCGGTGAGATGTCGAACCGGCGGGCGTCGTCGGCGAGCCGCAGCGGCGGTCCGTAGTAGGAGGCGTGCGGGTCGCGGCCCGCGTACCAGCCGGCGGCGTCGGGGCGCAGCCGGTCACGCAACGCCGGTGCCAGATAGGCGTACGCGGTGCCGCGCGGGTTCATCAGCCACTTGTAGCCGCCCACCGCCACCACGTCGGCCCGGCTCGCGTCAAACGGCAGCCAGCCGCACGCCTGGGTGGCGTCCACCACCACCAGCGCGCCGTGCGCGCGGGCCGCGGCCACGATCTCGTCGTACGCCGCGACAGCCCCGTCGGCCGACTGCACCAGGCTGAACGCGACCAGATCGGTGTCGGCGTCGATCGCGTCGACCAGCGACTCCAGCGGCACCGTCCGGACCTTGACCCCGCGATCCTCCTGGACCAGCCAGGGGAACAGGTTCGAGGTGAACTCGACCTCGGGGACCACCACCGTGGCACCGGCCGGCAGCGCCGCCGCGACCGGCGCGAGAATCTGGGACACGGCCGCACCGACCGCCACGTCACCGACCGGCACCCCGATCAGGCCGGCGATCGCGGTACGCGCCCGCTGCACGGAGTCTCCCCAGCCTTCCCACGACGTACGGCCGACCCGCCAGTCGGCCAGGGCCTCCTGCATCGCCGTCCAGGCCGGCTCGGGCGGCAGCCCGTAGGAGGCGGTGTTCAGCCAGCCGGGCTCCGGCTTCCACAACTGCTGTGCCTGCTCGATGTCCACGGGACCGACGCTAGGCGGGACGGCCCGGGTTCGGCACGGCCAATCGGCGGCCGGCGGCCTGCGGCGCATGGACGAGCCACCTGTGCGCCCTGCGCGGCGGGCCGGTCCCTGACGAGCGTGATGACTCTGAGGTATAGATATGACACTGAGGTATAACGCTCACGAACATCCTGCCGCCCCAACGGGCTGAGCCGTCACGGCTTCCCACCTCGGCCGGACACGTCACCGCCGCCCGGCGGGTGGATCCGGGAGAGGCTGTCGGCGAGACCGGCCAGCCAACGGTCGACCTCCACCAGATGCCGGATCGAGGACTGGGAGCCGACCGCACCCAGCAGGGGGCGGATCCGGTCGAGTTCGTCGACGCAGTCAGCCGGCGGGGGCACCGGGCCCGACGGCCGGCCGTGCGCGACCTCGTCGGCGAGGTCGTCGTACTCCGATCGCAGTTGACCTGCGGAGTCCCGTAGTAACGGCGCCACCGCGGGCCAGCCCGCGAGGCAGCCGGGTGGGTTGCGCCGCAGCAACGACTCGGCGGCGGGCACCGCGCGGTGCCCAGCGGCCAGGACGGCGTCCCAGTCCACGCGCCGGCTCGGCGGCTCGGGCCGCTCCGTGTGGTACTGGCAGTAGGACGAGTCGACGAGGACCATGCTCCTGCGGACCCGTTCGAAAGCCTGGTCGGGCCGAGGGCCGCCGAGCACCGCCCGGATGGTCTGGTCGACCGCGTCCGCGCTGGCCTCCAGGTAGCGGCCGGCGTTGCGCCGCAGGTCGCGGCTCGCGCCGCGCGGCCACATGGCGATGCCGGCGACCACGCCGATCACGGCGCCGAGCACGACGTCGACCAGGCGGGCCGCGGCGAGTCGCCATCCTTCGGGGGCGAGCTGGGCGAAGACGAACGTCAGCAGCACGGTGAACAGGGCCTGCTGCCAGACCGGCCCCAGCAGGCGGCCCACGCCGAAGGCCAGCATCAGGGTGAACGGCAACGCGATGGCGTACACGATGGGCTCCTGGACGAGGAGCAGGAGCCCGCCGCTGACGACGACCCCGGCGATCGTGCCGAGCACGGCGGGCCGCAGCGCCGTGCGGGTGTCCGCCGCCGAGGTGCGCAGGACGGTGAGGGTCGCCAGGAGCACCCAGAAGCCGTGGGTGAGCGACAACACCCCGGCGGCCACCCGCGCGACGGCCAGCGCCACGGCCAGCCGCAGCGAGCTGTGCAGGTAGTCGGATCGGGGCGCCAGGTGGAGGCGGAACTGTCGCCAGTACAGCGTCCACGGGCCATGCCGCGCGTACTCGAACTGCCCCGAGACCTCCTCGCCCTCGAGCCGTGACCCGTTGGCCACCCGGGCACCGACGGCGAGAACCCGTACCTGGTCGGCGAGGGCCAGCGCCGTCGCGTCCCGGCACAACCGGGGCACGTCCGGCGCGTGGCGGTCGTCGCCCTCTCCAACGGGGTACGCCCTCTCGGCCCGCCCGATCGCGGCGTCCAGGTCGCCGAGGTCGACCGGCGGTGCACCCGGCGCCAGGCTCCCGCCAGCGGCACGGGTCGTCTCGGCACACGAGCTCAGCAGCCGCGCCGCGGCTAGGTCCGGGATCGGCTCCGGCGGCGCGTCCGCCGCCAACCGGTCCGCCTCGGCGAGCACCTCCCGCAACGCCGCCGCGCAGATTCGCAACGCCCGGTCCCGAGCGCCCGCCGCGGTGGGTGCCCACTCCGGGGGATTGCGGCCCAACGCGAGGCCGGCCACCGCGTCGTACGCCCGCTCGCGCCGTGTGTCCCGACCGCCGTGACCGCCCCGCGGATCGGTCAACAGGGCGGCGGTGGCCTCCAGGAACGCCGCGACGCCACCAGTGGCCTCGACGAGACGCTGCCGGTAGGTGACCGGCACCGGATCGGGCCAGAGGAACACCTCGGCCACCGCGAGCAGCACGACGGCGAGCGTGACCCCCGCCAGCCGCTCCGGCAGGGTGTCCGGCTGGTACGGCGGGAAGGACGCCAGGATGTAGAAGAGCTGGAACGCGCTGGCCAGCCCGACCAGGCGCGGGTTGCCGACCCCGGCGAACGCCACGACGAACCCGATGACCAGCATTCCGCCGGCGGCCGCCCAGGTGCTCCACGCCAGCAGGGTGCCCGCGGCGATCAGGGCCCAGACCGCCGGCAGTGACGTGACGAGGATCCGCGCCCGCTGGGGCGCCGGACCGGGCAGCTGCGCGAACGACCCGGCGGCGACCACGCCGAACAGACCGTACGTGGCGAGCATCGGGCTGCCCGCGCCGTAGCGGCAGGCGTAGAAGACGACGGACGCGACGAGGGTCAGGCGTGCCGCGCGCCGCAGGACGGCATCCCCCGGGTCACGGCTGCGAAGCCGGCCCAGGAGGCTGGTTCCGAGCACGCCGGCTCCCCCGGGTTCGTCGCAGCGCCCTCCCCGGCCCACCATTTTCCATGGAGCCTCCCGGTGGCGGCGGGTTTCGCGCCGAATAGCCCGCGTCAGCGCTCAGCTGGCCCGCCACTTCTGGTTCGCCTGCCCGTTGCACTGCCAGAGCTGCAGGCGGGCGCCGTTGTCGGGGTTCTGGTCGAGCACGTCGACGCATCTGTCCGCCCTGGTGTTCACCAGGTCGTGGGCCTTGTTCAGGGTGAACTTCTGGGACCCCGCGCCGGTGCAGTCGGCCAGCTGGACAGCGGCCCCGTTCTCGGTGGAGTGGCCGGCGACGTCCAGGCACTTGCCCATCGAGCGGACCGTGCCGTCCGCCGGGAAGGTCCACAGCTGCTTGGCGGTCCGGCGGCAGTCCCAGATCTGGAGTCGAGCACCGGCGGTGGCGTTGCCGTCCGGGATGTCGATGCAGCGGTCACTGGCGAAGCCGACGATCTGCTTCCCGGTGGGCGTGTTGGTCGGCGTCGGCGACGGGGGCGCTGGCGGTGCCGACGGCTGCTGCGCCGGATTCCCCGGGCCGGTCGTCGCGCCGCTGCCCGGCCGCGGCGACGACTGCCCTGCGTCCCCGGACGGCGGTGGGCCGGCCGATCTCGACGGCGAGCCGCCCGTGACGGGCAGGCCCTGGAAACCATCCGTGATCAGCGCGAAGACACCCGCGCTGGCCGACCACTCGGCCGCCGAGGTGGTCCAGCCGATCGTGTACGCGTGGCCGTTGTGACCGACGAAGGCGCGGCTCACCGCGCGCATCGGCGTACCGTCCTCGGCGGTGTACGTCCACTCCCATTGCGCCGCCCGTGCCTGGTAGCGCAGCGCGGCGAGCCGGACCTGCCGGTACTTGGCGTACCGCTTGCGTTCCGCCTTCTCCCGCGCCCGTAGCTCGGCGGCCAGGTCCGCCGGGACGCGGCGGAGTTCGTCGACGACGAGCACGCGGCTGCCGTCCGGCTCGCGGAATTCGGCCCGCTCACCGTTTCGCCGCGGCTGCCAGCCGTCCGGCACCGGTACGAGGAAGCGCGGATCGTCGCGGTGGTAGTGCCAGCCGGCGGGCGGCGGTGGCAGCACCCTGGACACCGGCGTCTCGGCGATGGGCGACGGGTTCGCGGTCGGCATCGCCACCTGGCGGTCGCCCGCTCCGCCGGACATTCCGCGGTTCACCAACGCCGCACTCACCAACGACACGAGCAGCAGGGCAGCGGCGAGTGACCCGATCAGCCGACCCCGACGCCTGCGGACCGGCGTTGGAACAGGCGCGTCGGGGACGGCCGGTGACGCTGGCGGACCGGACCCGACGGTGACGAACTCGGGCACGATCTGCGGACGAGAATCGTCGCCGGTGTTGATCCGGGCGGCCGGCACATCCGGGTCGACGGCGCGGCGCAGTAGGCGATCCGCCTCCTCGGCGCTGATCCGCTGAGCCGGCTCCCGCCGCAGCAGTCCTTCGAGGAGCGGGTTCAGCAGCCCGGCTCGCTGCGGCGGTGGTGGCGCCTCGGTGGCGAGGGCGGCGAGCGTGGCGATCGGGGACGAGCGTTGATAGGGGGTACGTCCCTCCACCGCCGCGTAGAGGGTGGCGCCGAGTGACCAGAGGTTGGCGGCGGGGCCGACGTCGCCGTCGGTGGCCCGCTCCGGTGCGAGGTACGCGGGCGAGCCGAGCACCATGCCGGTCTGCGTCATGCGCGGGTCGCCGGGGAGGGTGGCCAGACCGAAGTCGGTCAGCACCACCCTGCCGTCGTCGGCGAGCAGCACATTGGCCGGCTTGACGTCGCGGTGCAGCACGCCGGCCTGGTGTGCCGCCCGCAGCGCGCCCAGCACACCCAGCCCGATCCGCGCGGCGCGGGCCACCGGCATCGGACCCTCTGATTCGAGCACCTCGTGCAGGGAACGGGACGGGACGAGCTCCATCACGATCCAGGGGTCGTCGCCGGAGTGCAGCACGTCGAAGACGCGTACCACGTTGCCATGACCCAGGCGGGCGACGGCCCGAGCCTCGCGCATGGACCGTTCGCGCATCTCCCGACGCTCGTCGTCACGCAGACCGGGCGGTGCCACCAACTCCTTGATGGCCACGTCCCGCTGGAGCATCTCGTCACGGGCCTGCCACACACGGCCCATTCCGCCCTGTCCGAGCGGACGTACCAGCCGGTAGCGATTGGCAATCAACTGTCGAGGGGTGTCGGGCACGACAGGAAGGTGCCTGGCGATCATTACGTGCCCAATTCTTCCCGACAGGTGGAAAGCGACAGTTGGATATGTCACACGCGGCTTTCGGCGGCCTCCACTGGACCATTCCGACACAACTCCACTATGCACGCCCACTGTCGCCCAACGCGATGTTACCAATGCGTATATCGGCGATCTGATATGAATATCGAATGAACTCGAATCCCGTCGAGACCCGTACGGCACGGCCTCCGGCCGGACCGGGGCCCATGCAGGGCATCTGGACCAGGCCGAACCTGCTCTGGGGCCTCACGTTCCTGATGGTGACGCTGACTGCCTGCACGCCCCCGAGCGACTCCAGCCGCCCTGCCACACCGTCTGTCGATGGCGCGGCCACGGCAACGGCCGGAAGCAGTGGTGAGACGCCGTGCACGACATCGGCAGCGGCGATGCCCACGCCACCGGAGGGTTATCGGCTCGTGGGCGAGAATGCGGCGGTGCCGGGCCGCACGGTGCTGCCCGCGGAGGAATCGGGCGAGGCCGATCCAGCAGCTCGGCTATTTGCCAAATGGGGATTGGTCGTACGCGCCGGAACTGTCGTTGACCTTCAGGTGGCGCCCGGATGGGAAGACGACGCCCGGATCGGATGGGGCGCTTCGGGAACGCCCGCGGCGACCGCCCGGGTGCACGCCTGCGCGCCCACGGAGGGACAACCTCAGTGGATGGCCTTCGTCGGCGGCACGTGGGTTGCACGAGCCACCTGCCTACCGCTCATCGTCCGGTCGGACGGGCGGCAGGACCGAGTCAACCTCGGCATCGGCCGTCCCTGCGACGAAACCAACACGCCGTAGCCCCAGGCCGTCTGAAAGCAGCTGACCGATGACCACGACGCTCCGGAGCCGTGGTGGGCGGCGCATCCTGGCAGGATGTTCCGGTGCGCTTCACCCCTCACCTCGTAACGTCCTTCCGGATGCCGTCGAACGCCCCTCGCGTACCCGATATGGCCAGCACCGCCGACACTCCCGCCGTCCAGCGGTGGCCGCATCGCCGGCTCGTCGTGATCCGCCGGCACGACGAGCTGTTGGCATACGACCTCGACCGGCTCCTCAGCGGCGACGACACTCCCGCCGCGCGGTTCCCGGCGCCATGGCCGCGTGGGGCGGGCGGGGTCGATGCGGTGAGCCCTACCCTCGACCTGGCGGTCTTCAGCGGCCAGCACGCTCTGCACGCGGTCGACCAGACCGGCACGCTGCGCTGGAGTGTGCGGCACGCGTGCTGGGGCTCCCCCTGCTCGTCGCTCCACGAGTCCTACGAGGAGTACGCGGGCACCGACGAGCACCGCTATCCCGATCGGGGCTCGTGCGCGATCAGCGCGGACGGCTCGACGGCTTGGGCGCACGTACGCACCCCTCTGCCCGACGACGCGGAGGCGGAGTACGACGAGGAGTGGCTCGTGATCGACGCCACCGACGGTCGCATCCTGGGACGGGCCTCGACCGACACCGCAGCCGCCGGCTCCCACCACGTTCCCCACCCCGACCCCGGCCAGATGGGCATCAGCATCGGCGAAGGCCAGGACGGTGTCCCGCTGCGGTGGGGCCGGTGGGACGGCGTCCAACTCACCGTCACCTCGATCGGGGATGACGACCGTTCCCTCATCGACGTCAGCCCGTCCGGGAGACTGTTGCTCACGGTCGCCCACCATCAGGGAGACCTGGCGGTCCATCGGCTTCCCGACGGTGCGGTGCTGCACGAGGTTGCCGCCGACCAGCTTCAGGCCCACCCGCAACCACCGTCGGACACGGCGGAGGAGCCCTACTGGGACTACCAGTGCGGCTTCGTCGACGAGCGCACGGTGATCGCGAGCGCCGACGAGAACGATGAGGAGTACGGTCGCCCGCAGCATTGGCTCGTCGACGCGTCGCAGGGTGACGTGCTCGGTCGGGTCGAGTACTCGATGCCCATTTCAGAGAGCCCGATGGCGCTCGGCGACGGCACATGGCTCACCTGCGGCGAGGACCCGTTCCAGCTCCTGCTGTGGAGTCTTTCCCCGGTGGAACGTGTCTCGTCTACCGCAACCACTCAGCCGTGATGGAGTGACCGCTTCGGTGTGAACTCTCGGCGGGGCGGCCGGTCTCTTCGGATGGACGAGCAGTACGTCCGCGGCAAGGCCTTCAACCTCGCCCTTCTCGCCACGGCGCAGGCGCAGCCAGGGGAACCGGAGCGGGCTTGCCTCGTCGGGGCGGAAGCATTGACTCTGACCACACGGCTCCAATCGGCCAGGGCCGCCCGCTACGTACGCGACCTGCAAGCTGAACTCGTGCCCTACCGCCGACGACCCACCGTTCAACAATTCATCCGGCGGGTCGACGCGGTCCTCGGCACCCGGCGCTGACGCCTACAACTCCCCACGCGCCTGTCGGGCAACCAACTCCAGTACTGCGATCACCGTCCCGGCCCCGACGATCTCGCCTTGTGCCACGAGCTCCCGCGCCTCGGCCAGCGGGATCCAGGCGACCCGCTCGGCCTCGTTCACGTCGACCGGACCATCCGTGTGCTCCGCCGCCCGGGAGAGGAAGAGGAGGTTCTCGGCGTCCGCGGTGCCCACCCATGGTTGGAACGACAGGAGCGGCTCGACCTGGTGCGGACGCCACCCGGTCTCCTCCTCCACCTCGCGTACGGCGCACACATCGGGCTGCTCGTCACTATCGACGTAGCCGCCGGGCAACTCCCACACCCATCGGTCGAACACGAACCGGTGCCGCCGCATGAGCAGCAGGCGCTCGCGATCGTCGAGGACCGCGACCATGGCCGACCGGGGTGCTCGAATCACGTACTGCTCGAACCGTCCGCCGTCAGGCAACTCCACGTCGGCGATGCTCAGCCGCGCTCGCCGGGTATCGTCGACGCTTCGCTCACCGTGAATGGTCCACCGGGTCAGCTCCGTCGGCTGCTCGTCCGTCATCGGCTCAGTATCGACTCACTCCGCCCGCCTCGATCGGTGCCCACATCTGTTGTGAACCCGGGGTCCCGCTGCCGTTGAGCAGGCGGGACCCCGGGGTGTCTCTTCAACGAGGTCAGACCGACGCCCCGACTGGCGCGGCCGGCTCGTCGGCGGGCCGCCGCGACGCCGACTCGTCCTCGTTGTCGTGCTCGTCGAGCATTGTCGCCTCGTCGAACGGGTCGTCGCCGCGCAGCACCTCAACCGCCCGATCCCGATCAAATTCCCCGGTCCACGTCCCCACCAGCACGGTCGCGACCGCGTTGCCGGCGAAGTTCGTCAACGCCCGTGCCTCCGACATGAACCGGTCGATGCCCACGATCAAACCGACCCCGTCCACCAGGTCGGGCCGGTGCGACTGAAGCCCACCGGCCAGCGTCGCCAGCCCGGCGCCGGTGACCCCCGCCGCTCCCTTGGAAGCGATGATCATGAACAGCAGCAGCGAGATCTGCTCACCGATCGACAGCGGCTTGCCCATGGCGTCGGCGATGAACAGTGACGCCATGGTCAGGTAGATCGCCGTGCCGTCCAGGTTGAACGAGTACCCGGTCGGCACCGTGATGCCCACGACCGGCTTGCTCACCCCGAAGTGCTCCATCTTGGCGATCAGCCGCGGCAGCGCCGACTCCGACGACGAGGTCGACAGGATCAGCAGGAACTCCCGGCCGAGGTACCGCAGCAGCGAGAAGATCGAGATCCGGGCCACGAACCACAGCAGCGCGCCGAGGACGACCAGCACGAAAATCAGGCAGGTCGCGTAGAAGCCGACCATGATCTGCGCGAGGCTCTTGAGCGCGTCCACGCCGGTCGCGCCGACCACGGCGGCCATGGCACCAAACGCGCCGATCGGCGCCAGCCACATGATCATGGCGAGCACCTTGAAGACCACCCGCTGGATGACGCCAATGGCGCTCAGCACCGGCTCACCGCGCCGGCCCATCGCCTGTACGGCGAAGCCGACGAGCAGAGCGACCAGCAGCGTCTGGAGCACCTCCCCTTCGGTGAGCGCGGAGAGCAGCGTGGTCGGGATGACCCCGAGCAGGAAGTCCGCCGTACCCCCGGCCTCGTCGCCCGCGGCGGCCTTGCCCGCGCCGGCGAGGTCCTGACCCAGGTCCAGGCCGGAGCCGGGGTGGATGAGGTTGCCGACCACCAGGCCGATGGCGAGCGCGACGGTCGACATGGTCAGGAAGTAGCCGAGGGCGAGTCCGCCGACCTTGCCGACCTTCGCGGCCTGCCGGACGGAGCCGACGCCCAGCACGATGGTGCAAAAGATGACCGGGCTGATCATCATCTTGATCAGGTTGACGAAGCCGGTGCCGATCGGCTTGAGTTCCTTGCCGAAATCAGGGGCGACCAGGCCGACCACGATGCCGGCCAGCACGGCGACGATGACGGCCAGGTAGAGGTAACGGGTACGGTCCCGACGGACCGGCGGCGCCGGTGTGGTGGTGGTTGCGGTGGAGTCCATGTCGACAATGTGAAGCGCGTCTCACCCGTTGACAGCCTTGCGGTCATTCTGTTCACCGCGGAAGCAGCAACGGCACCGGCGCAACGAGGAGGTGGTGGAGGTGGCCCAGCGCCAGTGGAGCATCGCGGGGCAGCTGTTCGCCCTCCAGGCGGTGGTGGTGACGCTGCTCGTGCTCGCCGGCGCGGCGGGCGCCGTCTGGTTGGCCCGAAGCGACGCCCAGCAGGCGGCACAGGAGGAGGTGCTCGCGGTGGCGCAGACCGTGGCCCGCTCCCCCGACGTCCGCGCGGCCCTCGCGACCGCCGACCCGGCCAGCACCCTCCAGCCGTACGCCGAGTCGACCCGACTGGCGACGGGCACCGACTTCGTGGTGGTGATGGCCCCGGACCGCACCCGCTTCTCGCACCCGACCCGGGAGCTGATCGGCCAGCCGTTCGTCGGGGAGATCGCGCCGGCGCTGGCCGGCCAACCGTTCACCGTCACCAACGTCGGCACGCTCGGCGAGTCGGTGCGCGCGGTGGTTCCGGTGTACGACGACCAGCGCCGGATCGTCGGCCTGGTCTCGGTGGGCATCACCACCTCGGCGATCAACCGCAAGCTCCTCGGACAGTTGCCGGTGCTGCTGGGCGTCGCCGCGCCGGCGCTCGCCCTCGCCGCGACCGGCTCCTGGCTGCTCAGCCGCCGACTGCGCCGCCAGACGCACGGCCTGGGGCCGGCCCAGATGACCCGGATGTACGAGTACTACGACGCGGTCCTGCACTCGGTGCGCGAGGGTCTCGTCGTGCTGACCACCGACCGCCGGGTGGCACTCGTCAACGACGAGGGCCGCCGGCTGCTGGGGCTCGACGCGGACGCGGCGGTGATCGACCAGCCGGTGGCCGGGATCGACCTGCCGCCGGCGGTGGCCGAGCTGCTCGGCTCCGGGCGGGACGCCCTCGACGAGCCGGTCCTGGCCGGTGACCGGGTGCTGGTGGCCAACCAGCGGATCACCCGGTTCGAGGGCGCCGTGCTCGGCACGGTGCTGACCCTGCGCGACCAGACCGAGCTGCGGACCCTGGCCAGCGAACTGGACTCGGTACGTGCGCTCACCGAGGCGTTGCAGGCGCAGACCCACGAGTCGGCCAACCGGCTGCACACCGTGCTGACCCTCGTGGAGCTGGGCCGCCCCGACGAGGCGGTGCGGCTCGGCACCCGGGACCTGGCCCTCGCTCAGCAGCTGACCGACCGGGTGGTCGGCGCGGTGACCGAGCCGGCGCTGGCCGCGCTGCTGCTCGGCAAGTCGGCGCAGGCCAGCGAGCGCGGGGTGGACCTGGTGATCGAACCGGACTGCCGGCTCGACGACAGCCCGCTGCCGACCAACGACCTGCTCACCGTGGTCGGCAACCTTCTCGACAACGCCCTCGAAGCGGTGGCCGGTACGCCGGCGCCCCGCCGGGTGCGGGTCTTCGTCGGCGCGGTCGACGACGAACTGGTGGTACGGGTCGCCGACAGCGGCCCCGGGCTGGCGCCAGATCGGGTGGCGGACGCGTTCCGGCGCGGCTGGTCCACCAAGAGCACCGGCCGTGGCCTCGGCCTGGCCCTGATCGGTCAGGTGATCCACCGGCACGGTGGTCGTTCCGAGGTGGGCCGCTCGGACGACGGCGGCAGCCTGTTCACCGTCCGGCTGCCGATCGTCGGGGTACGCCGATGACCGACATCCGGGTGCTCGTCGTCGAGGACGAGCCGCTGCTGGCGGCGGCCCACACGGCGTACACCGAACGGGTTCCCGGCTTCGTCGTGGTCGGGGTGGCGCACACCGCGCGGGCGGCCATGGCGGCGCTGCGCGCCAACGACGGCGGCGACGTGGACCTCGTACTCCTCGATTTCCGGCTGCCTGACCTGCACGGCCTGGACGTCTGCCGGGCGCTACGCGCGGCCGGCAGCAGCGTCGACATTCTCGCGGTGACCTCGGCGCGGGACCTGGCGGTGGTACGCACCGCGGTCTCCCTCGGCGTGACCCACTACCTGCTCAAGCCGTTCACCTTCGCCGCCTTCCGCGACAAGCTGGAGCGCTACGCCGACTACCGCGCCCAGGCGCTCGCCGACGGGGAGGTGGCCGCCCAGCACGAGGTGGACCAGATGTTCGCCACCCTGCGCGGCACGACCGGGCACAGCCTGCCCAAGGGGTTGGACGCGCAGACCCTCAAGCGGGTACGCGCCGCCCTCACCGACCCGACGCGCGCGGAGGTGGGGCTGTCCGCGACCGAGGTGAGCGCGCTGACCGGCATCTCCCGGGTGACCGCCCGCCGCTACCTGGAGTACCTGGTCACCGTCGACCGGGCCGCGCGCCACCCCCGCTACGGCACCCCCGGCCGCCCCGAGGTCGAGTACCGGCCAAGGTGAGCCCCGGCCGACAAACCAATTGCGCCACCGTGACAACCGGCCGCGACGTGCGGCGTGCTGTCTGGTCGACCGGCCACCGTTGGCGACGTTCCACGGCAAGGATTACGCCGACTTCGCCGATCACGACGGCCTTCGTCTCTTCGACGTTTCCTAGCAACCGGATCAGGGTCAGGCGATCTGACGCAGGTCGTCGCCGTAGTCGAAGATGATCCGCATCCGGGCCCCGAGCGCTCGCGCGTACCGACTCAGCGTCGCAACCTCGTTGGCCTCCAGGTCGCCGTTCTCGATCTGGCTGACTCGACCAGGCGTGACGCCCATCAGCTCGGCCACCTGCCGCTGGGTCAGACCCAGCCGCTTCCGCTCCTCAGCAAGATGGAATGCACTGATCCACGCTTCGGTGCGGGCACGCTCCGCATCGAGCGCTTCATCGTCCCCGTCGTGCAGCTCAGCTCGGATGTCGTCCCAGTCATGGAATTCGCTCATCAGCCCTCCCTCCGCTTCCTCTCAAAGGCAAGCCAGCCCTCGTACGCAATCTCAGCGACCGGAACCGCTTTCTCGTACCATCGATTCCAATCTCCTGCCTTGTTGCCAGCAACCAACAGCACTGCCTGGGACCAGGGATCGAAGACGAACAGCACCCGAACGGCGACGTCCCTTCCAGATCTCGGCCGGAGTTCCTTGAGGTTGCTGATGCTCGAACCTCTGAGGGTGTCGACCAGGGGCCGCCCCAGGCCCGGACCGGTCTCCGCAAGCATGTCGATCGCCACGTTGACCGACCGGTAGGTCGCGGGGTCCGTTTGGCGCAGGGATCGCAACCAGTCGCGGACGTCCGTTGTCGTCCTGATCGCCCAACGACGTGGCGGCTCATGAGACATAGGAAAACTATAGCTCAGCCTATACATGGCGTCCTCAGACGAGCAGGTCTGATCCGTTGTTAGAATCGGCGGAGTTGGGTGTCAACGAACGACCAGGGAGACCAGACATGGCGGGTGACGACGACATCTCCGGGTGAGACCGGATGTGTTCGGCCATCGGTTCGGCGCGCGTGTGCGCGGCTGCCGTGGCCATGTCGTCGTTCCACCGGTCCCCGTTTGTCGTCGGGCGGCTCTGGCGCGCCCACCCCACCCTTTGAGGTCACTCGCATGTCTGATGCGTTCATTGTCTGCTCGAATCTGTCCTTCTCCTGGCCGGACGACACCCCGGTCTTCTCGGAGTTGTCCTTCACCGTGCCGGGCGGTCGCACCGGCCTGGTCGCGCCCAACGGCGCCGGCAAGAGCACGCTGCTGCGGCTGATCGCCGGGGAGCTGCGGCCCAGCGACGGCAGCGTCACCGTCGACGGGGTGCTCGGTTACCTCCCGCAGACGCTGCCGCTGGCCGGCGACCTGACCGTGGCCCAGGTGCTCGGCGTCGCCGAGCGGATCGCGGCGCTGCACGCCATCGAGGCCGGCGACGCCAGCGAGAAACACTTCGCCACGATCGGCGACGACTGGGACATCGAGGAGCGCACCCGCGCCGAGCTGGACCGGCTCGGCCTCGGTGACCTGGAGCTCGACCGGCGGTTGCACACCCTCAGCGGCGGCCAGGTGGTCTCCCTCGGCCTGGCGGCGCAGCTGCTGCGACGCCCGGACGTGCTGCTGCTCGACGAGCCGACCAACAACCTGGACCTGGAGGCCCGGCACAAGCTCTACGACGTCCTCTCCGACTGGGCCGGCTGCCTGCTGCTGGTCAGCCACGACCGGGAACTGCTGGACCGGATGGACCGCATCGCTGAGCTGGACCGCGGTGAGATCCGCTGGTACGGGGGCAACTTCACCGCGTACACCGAGGCGGTGCAGGCCGCCCGGGAGGTGGCCGAGAGTAACCTGCGCAACGCCGAGCAGGAGGTCAAGCGGGAGAAGCGGGAGATGCAGCAGGCCCGGGAGCGGGCCGACCGGCGGGCCAGCAACGCCTCCAAGAACCTGAAGAACGCCGGCCTGGCCCGGATCGTGGCCGGCGGGCTCAAGCGCAGTGCGCAGGAGTCGGCGGGCAAGGCACAGGAGACGCACTCCGCGCGGCTCGGTCAGGCCAAGGCCCGACTCGACGAGGCTGGGCGGGCGGTACGCGAGGAGGACCGGATCACCGTCGACCTGCCGGACACCAGCGTCCCGGGCGGGCGCACGGTCTTCTCCGGTCAGGGGATGCGGGCCCGCTTCGACGACCGGGAGCTGTTCGGTGGCGACGGCGCCGATCTGGTGATCCGGGGGCCGGAGCGGATCGCGCTCACCGGTGCCAACGGCGTCGGCAAGTCGACCCTGCTACGCCTCGTCAACGGTGACCTCGAACCGGCCGGCGGCGAGATCAAATGGGCCGACGGGCGGATCGCGTACCTGTCGCAGCGGCTGGACCTGCTGGACCTCGACCGCACGGTGGCGGAGAACTTCGCCGCGTACGCGCCGAACCTGCCGGACGCCAAGCGGATGAACCTGCTCGCCCGGTTCCTGTTCCGGGGCGCCCGGGTGAACCTGCCCGTCGGGGTGCTCTCCGGCGGCGAGCGGCTGCGCGCCACCCTCGCCTGCGTGCTCTGCGCCGAACCGGCGCCGCAACTGCTGCTGCTCGACGAGCCGACCAACAACCTGGACCTGGTCAGCGTCGCCCAACTGGAGAGCGCGTTGAGCGCGTACCAGGGCGCGTTCGTGGTGGTCAGCCACGACGAGCGGTTCCTCGCCGAGATCGGCGTGCAGCGCTGGCTGCGGCTGGCCGACGGCCAGCTGCGGGAGATCGCAGCCCCCGACCGGGGCTGAGCCCGGCGGCGTCCCGGGGCCCGGTCAGCTCACGTTGGCCGGGCCCAGGACGCTCTTCAGGTCCCCCATCAGCGCGGTCGTCGCCGCCACCCGGAACGGACCCAGCCGCAGGGTGGTGGTGCGGCCGCCGTTGAGCAGCTTGACGTGCACCTCGGTGTCGCCGGGATGCAGCACCAGGGTCTCCTTGAGTCGCTCCACCAGCGGCGGCGTGCACCGGTGCACCGGGATGGTGAGGGTGACCGGCTTGTTGGTGGCGCTGGTGCTGACGTCCGGCATGGACATGTCCATCGCCATGATCCGTGGGGTGTCGTCGCGGCGGTCCACCCGCCCCTTGACCACCACGATCGCGTCCTCGGCGATGTACTGCCCGATCACCTCGTAGGTGTTGGGGAAGAACAGCGTCTCCACCCCACCGGCCAGGTCCTCCAGGGTGGCCGAGGCCCAGGCCCGGCCCTGCTTGGTGACCCGGCGCTGCACCCCGGAGAGGATGCCGGCGAGGGTGACCACCGCGCCGTCCGGCACCGCGCCGTCCTCGGCGAGGGAGGCGATGGTGGTGTCGGCCGCCGCGCCGAGGATGTGCTCCAGGCCGAACAGCGGATGGTCCGAGACGTACAGGCCGAGCATCTCGCGCTCGAAGGCCAGCTTGTCGCGCTTGTCCCACTCGCTGTCGCCGATGGTCGGCATCACCGTCGTGCTGCCGGTGTCGGCGTCACCGAAGCCCGCGCCGAAGAGGTCGTACTGGCCGACCGCCTCCTTGCGCTTGACGTCGGCGTACGCGTCGATGGCGTCCGCGTGCACCGCGAGCAGGCCCTTGCGCGGGTGCTCCATCGAGTCGAAGGCACCCGCCTTGATCAGCGATTCGATCGTCTTCTTGTTGCAGACCACCGCGTCCACCTTGGACAGGAAGTCGTAGAAGTCGGTGTAGTCGCCCTTCTCCTGCCGGCAGCGCATGATCGAGGCGACCACGTTCGCGCCGACGTTGCGCACCGCGGCCAGGCCGAAGCGGATGTCCGTGCCGACCGGGGTGAACGGCCCGGCCGACGTGTTCACGTCCGGTGGCAGCACCTGGATACGCATCCGGCGACACTCGGACAGATAGAGGGCCATCTTGTCCTTGTCGTCACCAACCGAGGTGAGCAGCCCCGCCATGTACTCGGCGGGGTAGTGCGCCTTGAGGTACGCGGTCCAGTAGGAGACCAGGCCGTACGCGGCGGAGTGCGCCTTGTTGAAGGCGTACCCGGCGAACGGCACCAGGACGTCCCAGACCGCCTGGATAGCCTCGTCGGAGTAGCCGCGCTCGCGGCAGCCGTCCCGGAACGGGATGAACTCCTTGTCGAGGATCTCCTTCTTCTTCTTGCCCATCGCCCGGCGCAGCAGGTCCGCCTGACCGAGGGTGTAGCCGGCGAGGATCTGCGCCGCGCGCTGCACCTGCTCCTGATAGACGATCAGGCCGTGGGTGGGTGCCAGGATCTCCCGCAGCGGCTCCTCCAGCTCCGGGTGGATCGGCGTGATCTCCTGGAGGCCGTTCTTGCGCAGCGCGTAGTTGGTGTGCGAGTCGACGCCCATCGGGCCGGGCCGGTACAGCGCCAGAACGGCGGAGATGTCCTCGAAGTTGTCCGGCTTCATCAACCGCAGCAGCGAGCGCATCGGGCCACCGTCGAGCTGGAACACGCCGAGGGTGTCACCGCGGCCCAGCAGCTCGTAGGCGGCCGGGTCGTCCAGCGGCAGGCCCAGCAGGTCGAGCTTCGTGCCGTGGTTGAGCTCGATGTTCTTGACCGCGTCGTCGATGATCGTCAGGTTGCGCAGGCCGAGGAAGTCCATCTTCAGCAGCCCGAGGGACTCGCACGTCGGGTAGTCGAACTGCGTGATGATCGCCCCGTCGGCGTCGCGGCGCATCAACGGGATGTGCTCGATGATCGGCTCGGCGGACATGATGACGCCGGCGGCGTGCACGCCGGTCTGCCGGATCAGCCCCTCGATGCCCTTGGCCGTGTCGATCACCTTGCGGACGTCCGGGTCCGAGTCGTACAGGCCGCGGATCTCGCCGGCCTCGGCGTAGCGGGGGTGCTTCGCGTCGAAGATGCCGGTGAGCGGGATGTCCTTGCCCATCACGGCCGGCGGCATCGCCTTGGTGATCCGGTCGCCGACCGCGTACGGGAAACCGAGCACCCGGGCTGAGTCCTTGATCGCGGCCTTCGCCTTGATCGTGCCGAAGGTCGCGATCTGGGCGACCTTGTCCTCACCCCACTTGTCGGTGACGTACTTGATCACCTCGCCGCGCCGACGCTCGTCGAAGTCGATGTCGACATCGGGCATCGAGACGCGCTCGGGGTTGAGGAACCGCTCGAAGATCAGGCCGTGCTGGATCGGGTCCAGGTCGGTGATGCCCAGCGCGTACGCGACGAGGGAGCCGGCGGCCGAACCTCGGCCCGGACCCACCGCGATGCCCTGGTTCTTCGCCCACTGGATGAAGTCGGCGACCACGAGGAAGTACGACGGGAAGCCCATCTGGTTGATGACGCCCAGCTCGTACTCGGCCTGGACGACGTGCCCCTCGGGGATGCCGTTCGGGTAGCGGCGGGCCAGCCCGGCGAAGGTCTCCTTGCGGAACCAGGTCTCCTCGGTCTCCCCCTCCGGGACCGGGAAGCGCGGCATCAGGTTGTGGAACTCGAACATCCCGGTCGGGTCGACCTTCTCGGCGACCAGCAGGGTGTTGCGGCAGCCCTGCTGCCACAGCTCGGAGGAGTCGACCGCGCGCATCTGGTCGGCGCTCTTGATGAAGTAGCCACCGCCCTCGAGGCGGAACCGGTTCGGGTCGTCGATGTTGCTGGCCGTCTGCACGCAGAGCAGCACGTCGTGCGCGGTGGCCTGCTCCTCGACCGTGTAGTGCGAGTCGTTGGTGACCACCGGCGGGATGTTCAACTTGCGGGCGATCTCGGTGAGCCCCTCACGGACCCGACTCTCGATGGAGAGGCCGTGGTCCATGATCTCGACGAAGTAGTTGTCCTTGCCGAAGATGTCCTGGTAGCTGGCGGCGACCTTGAGGGCCTCGTCGAACTGGCCCAGCCGCAGCCGGGTCTGCACCGCGCCGGACGGGCAGCCGGTGGTGGCCATGATCCCCTCGGCGTGCTCGGCGATCAACTCCATGTCCATCCGCGGCCACTTGATGTAGTGCCCCTCCATGGACGCGCGCGAGTTGAGGGTGAACAGGTTCTTCAGGCCCTGCGCGTTCTTCGCCCACATCGTCTTGTGGGTGATCGCGCCGTTGCCGGAGACGTCGTCGCTCTTCTGCTCCGGCCGACCCCACTTGACCCGCGCCTTGTGGTAGCGCGACTCGGGCGCCACGTACGCCTCGACGCCGAGGATCGGGGTGATCCCAGCGGCCATCGCCTGCTTGTAGAAGTCGTTCGCGCCGTGCATGTTGCCGTGGTCGGTGATCGCCACCGCCGACATGCCGAGCCGGTTGGCCTCGGCGAACAGGTCCTTGAGCCGGGCCGCCCCGTCGAGCATCGAGTACTCGGTGTGCACGTGCAGATGCGCGAACGAATCGGCCATGCGTGGCGCCCCCCGGCGATTTGGATCTTGGTGGTCGGAGCCGACCGGGACCTACCCTACCGAGGTGATCTCGGCGGCTCCACCGTCCGCGCCGAGGGTGGCCCTCGTCTCCCCCACGGCTAGTCTCGGAGGATGGCGAGGTACTACGACGTGCACCCGGAGAACCCGCAGCCCCGGATCATCGGCCAGATCGCCGACCTCATCCGCGGCGGCGGGCTGGTCGCCTACCCGACGGACTCCTGCTACGCGCTCGGCATCCAGCTGGGCAACCGGGACGGGCTGGACCGGATCCGCCAGATCCGCCATCTCGACGACCGGCACCACTTCACGCTGGTCTGCCGGGACTTCGCGCAGCTCGGCCAGTTCGTCCAGATCAGCAACTCGGTCTTTCGCCTGGTGAAGGCGTCAACCCCGGGCAGCTACACCTTCATCCTGCCGGCCACCCGTGAGGTGCCCCGCCGGATGCTGCATCCCCGCAAGCGCACCGTGGGTGTCCGCGTACCCCGGCACACGGTGACCCAGGCGCTGCTGGCCGAGCTGGGCGAGCCGCTGGTGTCGAGCACCCTGACCCTGCCCGGCGACGACGAGCCGATGACCCAGGGGTGGGAGATCAAGGAGCGGCTCGACCACCAGCTCGACGCGGTCCTCGACGCCGGCGACTGCGGCAAGGAGCCGACGACCGTGGTCGACCTGTCCGGGCCGGAGCCGGAGATCCTGCGCCGGGGCGCCGGGGACCCGTCCCGCTTCGAGTAGGGCGCCCGACTCGGATCGGGTGCCGGACCGTACGCGGGTGGACGGGCGCACATCATCAGGGTGGTGGTCCGCTAGCGCGCCGGTTCGCGGTCGAGGCCAGTGTCAGGATGCCACCGCCTCCGGGGCGGATCGGCGCCGCGCGCGGAACAGTTCGCCGGCCGCCACCCCCAGCAGCACCAGGGCTGCGGCGACGCCCAGCGCCAGCCCGGGCAGGTGCGCCGCCAACGGCGCCAGGGCGATCGCCGCGACGACACCGATGACGTGGGACAGCGGCACCCGCCCGTAGACCTCGTGTTCCAGCACCGCCCGACCGCAGAGGAAGAGCCCGGCGCCACCCAGGATGAGCGCGGTCATGGGGGCGCCGGGCCGCTCCCCCGGCTGCGCGATGATTCGTTCGATGCCGGCGGCCGTGCCCACCACGCCGGCTACCTTCAACCAGTGGGCGTACGGATTGGTCTGCACCAGCCGGGCTCGGCGCGGTGACGCCTCGATGGCGGCGCGGAGGGTCGCGCCCGCTCCCTGGTCGTAGCTCCACCAGAGCACCACTGCCGTCAGGAACGCGGTGCCGAAGGCGCCGATCCGACCCGGGGTGAAGGGCTCGTGGCTCAGACTGAGAACGCTGACCAGGACGAGTTCGCCCAGGGTGAGGATGTAGATCTGCTGGTACCGCTCGGCGAGGTGCTCCGGCGCCACCTGGTACCGCGGCAGGGGCGCCCGACCGGGGATGGGGAAGCGGAACCCGAACGCGATGTAGTCCACGGCCAGCGCGGCGAGCCACACGACGAGCCGCCACCCGGGGTCGTCCACGAGGCCGCCGACCACCCAGAGGGTCCCCGAGCCGAGGCTCCAGACCAGGGCGCGGAGGGATCGCTCCTGCTCCTGCCGACCGCGCAGCGACCGGATGAGCACCAGCCCCCGGCCCAGATTTATTGCGGCCCAGGTCCCACCGAAGATCAGTCCGTGGTCACGGAACGCCGTCGGCAGCGCGGCGGACATCAGCATGACGCAATGCCCAGGATCAGGTAGGGAATTGGCCGCTTCCGCGGACTGTACGTATCAGTGATCAACGTCGTGGTCACCCACACCGCCCACAGCGTCGACAGGGCGAGCAGCGCCTGGCCAATGCCGGTCCAGGTCCCCTCGGCGGCCATCTTCTGCGATGTCAGGGTCAGGCTGGCGATGAAGGCGAGGTCGAAGAACAGCTCCAGCAGGTCCGCACGCTGCGGCCCCTCGACCATGCGGGTCAGCGGCCGACGCGGGCCGCCCGTCACCGGCATCCGCTCGGACTCCTGCCGAGCCGGCGGCGGGCGGGCGGCGCCGCGACCACGGCCTGACAGCGCTTCTCCGCCACGATGACAGCTTCACACCCGAGGGACCGCCATCGGGCGCGTTCGCCCGCACCGCGACGGCGAGCGACCGCACCCGCACCCTCCGACCACTCGAAGGGGCACCGGCAAACACGATGTTATTGCTGTGGACAACAGTGTGTGCTACACAGTATGGTGTGACACATGGTTAGCGAGGACGTTCTACGGACGCACCTACAGGAGCTGCGTCGAGGCACCGTCGTGGTAGCCAGCCTGGTCGCGCTGCGCCGACCGGACTACGGCTACGCACTGCTGCAACGGCTCACCGACCACGGCTTCCCGGTCGACGCCAACACGCTCTACCCGCTGCTGCGCCGCCTGGAGGACCAGGGCCTGCTGACCAGCGAGTGGAACACCGAGGAGAGCCGGCCGCGCAAGTTCTACCGGACCAGCGACGAGGGCGAGTCGATGCTGGGCCGACTCCTTGACGACCTCGCCGCCGTACAGACCTCCATCACCGGACTGATCCAAGGAGTGGACCGATGAACACCCTGACCGACCGCTATCTCGCCGCCACTCTGCGCTCGGTTCCCACCCCGCGCCGAGGCGAGATCGCCAGCGAGCTGCGCGCCTCGATCGAGGACATGATCGAGGACCGGACCGGCGGCGGCCAGGAACCCACCACCGCCGAGCGGGAGGTGCTCACCGAGCTGGGCAACCCGGACCTCCTGGCCGCGCAGTACGCCGACCGCCGGTTGCAGCTCATCGGCCCGACGTACTACCTGGTCTGGCTGCGGCTGCTGAAGCTGCTGCTCAGCTTCATCCCGGCGCTCGTCGGCACGGTGGTGACAGTCGTCCAGGTCACGGAGGGCAAGGGCTTCGGGGCCATCGGGACCGGCATCGTCACCGCCCTCCAGGTCGGCGTGCAGATCGGCTTCTGGCTCACCCTGACCTTCGCCCTCATCGAACGCGCCCAACCCGGCACCGGCCTGCCCGACTGGACCGTCGACCAACTTCCCGACGTCCCCGTGCACAAGGACGTCTCCCTCGTCGACACCATCGCGTCGGTGGCCATGCTGGTGCTCACCATCGGCTACCTGCCGTTCCAGCACTACCAGTCCTGGGTGCACGGCAACGACGGCGACAACATTCCGATCCTCGACCCGGCCCTGTGGTCGTTCTGGCTGCCGGCCCTGATCGGGGTACTGGCCGCCACCGCGATCTTCGAGATCGTCAAGTACCGGATCGGGCGCTGGAACTGGGCCCTGTTCGGGACCAAGGCGCTGCTCAACCTGGCGTTCACGGTGCCGGTGCTGTGGTTGGCGCTCTCTGACCGGCTGCTCAACCCGGCCCTGGCCGAGCGCCTGAGCTGGCTGGCGGAGGCGGACAACCGGAACAGCCTGGGCGCTTTCATCGCGTTGGGCGTGGCCGTGGTCCTGGTCTGGGACCTCATCGACACCGCCATCAAGACCCGCCGCCAGACGGCATGAGCAGCAGCCGACCAGGCGGCCCGGTGCGGACCCCCGCGCCGGGCCGCCGCCCGTCCGCCGTACCACGTCACCGCCGTACCACGTCACCGCCGTACGTCCGGGCGAGCGGCCGTGGCGGCCGGCGTGGCCGGCGTGGCATCGTTCCGGGATGACCGTGGCACAGCGTGACGAATGGCGCCGCCCGGGCCCGACACCGGAGCAGCGCCGAATCGATCTCTGGCTCGGGCTGGGGGTGACCCTGCTGGCGCTGGTCAGCCTCACTCTGGCCCACAGCGCCGGGGCGTTCCTGCTGGGCCCGCCGCCGTCCTGGCCGGAGCAGCTGCTCTGGACCGTCGCGGTGACCCTGCCGCTGATCTGGCGACGACGGTGGCCGGCCGCCACCCTGCTGATCGTCGCGGTGGCGTTCATCGCCGCGCAGGCCCGATCGGCCCCGGAGACCCAGTTCTCCTCCTGGGCCCTGTTCTGCGCCCTCTACACCCTCGGCGCCTGGGGGCAGGACCATCAACTGGCCCGCCGGCTGCGGATCGGCGTGATCGCCACGATGTTCGCCTGGCTGGGGATCTACTACGCGGTGACCATCGACCACATCCCGCCCGATGCCTTCGCCGACGCGGCCGGTCCGGTGCCACCGGTACTCGCCGCGATGGTCACCGGCGTACTGGTCAATGTGCTGGTCTTCGGATTCGCGTACTTCTTCGGCGAGACCGCCTGGGTGGCCGCGCGGCGCGAGCATGAGCTGCGCGCCCAGGCCGAGGACCTGCGCCGGTCCCAGGCCGAGTCCCGGGAGCGGGCGGTGCTCGGCGAACGGGTCCGGATCGCCCGGGAACTGCACGACGTGGTCGCCCACCACGTGTCGGTGATGGGGGTGCAGGCGTCCGCCTGCCGCCGGGTGTTCGACCGCGACCCGGGCAAGGCCCGCACGGCGCTGGCCGCCATCGAGCAGAGCGCCCGCACCGCCGTGGACGAGCTGCGCCGGATGCTCGGCGTGCTGCGGACCTCTGCCGGCGCCGACGCCGAGCCGCCGGCGGCCGGCGGCGTCGAACGGATCGGCGAGCTGGTCGAGCGAGCCCGGGCCGCGGGACTGACGGCCACCCTCGGGGTGTACGGCGGCCCGGTCCCGCTGCCCGAATCGGTCTCCCAGGCGGCCTACCGGGTGACGCAGGAAGCGGTGACGAACACGCTGAAGCACGCCGGAGCGGACCTGCTGGACGTGCGGGTCCGGTACCTGGCCCGGGAGATGGAGGTCGACGTGACCGACGACGGACGGGCGGGCGGCATGGCCAACGCCCTGGGGCTGGGTCTGATCGGAATGCGCGAACGGGTCGCCGCGCACGACGGCGACCTGGAGGCTGGGCCGCGTGTCGGCGGTGGCTGGCGGGTACGCGCCCGCTTCCCGCTGGCGGCGTCGGCGGACCCGCCAGTCGGCATGCAGCGGGAGCCGAGCGACGGGCACCAGCTGGCGGCCGGCGCGGAGCGCTCGGCATGAGCACCGCACCAGCCCACGAGGCACCAGACGTCGGCCGGCCGGTCCGGGTGCTGCTCGCCGACGACCAGCACCTCGTCCGCACCGGCTTCCGGGTCATCCTCGAGGTGGAGGACGACATCGAGGTCGTGGGCGAGGCCGCGGACGGCGCACGCGCCGTCACCATGGCCCGGGCCACCGGTCCCGACGTGGTGCTGATGGACGTGGAGATGCCCGGAATGGACGGGCTGGAGGCCACCCGCCTGATCACCGGAGAGGGGCCCGCAGCGCCCGCGGTGCTGATCCTCACCACCTTCGACCGCGACGACTACCTGTTCGCCGCGCTGCGGGCCGGGGCCAGCGGCTTCCTGCTCAAGAACGGCACCCCGGAGGAGCTGGTCGAGGCGATCCGGGTGCTGGCCCGGGGCGACGGCCTGCTCGCCCCGGAGATCACCCGCCGGGTGATCTCCACCTTCGCCCGCCCCGGCGATCCGACCGGCGCCGCCCGCAACGGGCCGGACGCCGAAACCGCCCTGGCCGAGCTGACCCCGCGCGAACGGGAGGCGCTGGTGCTGCTCGCCGCCGGGGCGAGCAACGCGGAGATCGCGGCGGCCATGCACCTGGGCGAGGCGACGGTGAAGACCCACGTGAGCCGGGTGCTGGCCAAGCTCGGTCTGCGCGACCGGGTGCAGGCGGTCGTCTTCGCGTACGAGAACGGGGTGGTCCGCCCCGGCGGCTGAGCGGCATCCGTCGCACGGTGGACCCGCCTGCTCAGCCGCCGGGCGGACGGCGGACCGACGTACTCGATCTAGCGTGGGTGCGTGACCAGAACACTCCGCCTGAACGGCGTCGACCGCAGCTTCGGCGATCGGCAGGTGCTCAAGAGCGTGTCCTTCGAGGTGGCCGCCGGCCGGATGACCGGCTTCGTGGGCGCCAACGGCGCCGGCAAGACCACCACCATGCGGATCATCCTGGGCGTGCTCGCCCCAGACGCCGGCGAGGTGAGTTGGGGTGGTGCGCCGCTGACCCGGGAGGGCCGGCAGCGGTTCGGCTACATGCCCGAGGAACGCGGCCTCTACCCCAAGATGACCGTACGGGAGCAGGTGACCTACCTGGGCCGGTTGCACGGCCTCGACGCCACCGCCGCCCGACGCGCCACCGACACCCTGCTGGAGCGGGTCGGGCTGGGCGAGCGCGGCGACGACCTGCTGGAGACGCTGTCGCTGGGCAACCAGCAGCGCGCCCAGATCGCGGCCGCGCTGGTGCACGACCCGGAGGTGCTGGTGCTCGACGAGCCGTTCTCCGGCCTCGACCCGCTCGCCGTGGACACCGTCGTCGCTGTGCTGCGGGAACGCGCCGCCGCCGGGGTGCCGGTGCTCTTCTCCAGCCACCAGCTCGACGTCGTGGAGCGGCTCTGCGACGACCTGGTGATCATCGGCGACGGGGTGATCCGGGCCGCCGGCAGCCGGCAGCAGCTGCGCGACTCGTACACCGTGCCCCGCTTCGAGCTGGTGGTGGCCACCGACGCCGGCTGGGTCCGAGACCACCCCGGGGTGACCCTGGTCGAGCTGGACGGCGCGCGGGTGGTCTTCGACCTGCCCGCCGGCACCGACGAACAGGCCGTGCTCCAGGCGGCCCTCGCCCGTGGCCCGGTCCGCGCCTTCCGCCCGGTCAGCCCCTCGCTCACCGAGATCTTCCGAGAGGTCACCCAGTGAACGTCACCCAGGCCACCCGGCTGGTCGCCGAACGCGAGATCCGGGTCAAGCTCCGCGACCGTACCTTCCTGTTCGGCACGCTCTTCTTCCTGCTGATCGCCGCGGCGGGCACCATCCTGCCGCCGCTGCTCTCCGGCGGGCCGGAGAGCGTCGCCGTCACCCAGGAGGCCGCCGGCCCGCTGCGGGACGCCGGCCTCGAGGTCCGCGTGGTGGCCGACGACCGGGCCGCCGAACAGGCCGTTCGCGACGGCGATGTGGACGCCGCCGTGGTCTCCGGTCCGAAGGCGCTCGCCATGGACGAGGCCCCGAACGACGTGGTCCACGCGCTGAGCAGCGCGCCGCCGGTGCAGCTCCTCGACCCCGACGCGGTCGACCCGGTGGTGGCGTTCCTGGTGCCGTTCGTCTTCGCGTTCGTCTTCTTCCTCACCTCGCAGACGTTCGGCCTGCAGATCGCGCAGAGCGTCACCGAGGAGAAGCAGACCCGCATCGTGGAGATCCTGGTCGCGGCCGTGCCGGTGCGAGCGCTGCTGGCCGGCAAGGTGATCGCCGGCGGCATCCTGGCGCTCGGGCAGATCGTGTTGATCGCCATCGTGGCGGTCGCCGGCATGCAGATCGGCGACAGCGGCGACCTGCTCACCCTGCTCGCCCCGGCGATCGGCTGGTTCGTGCCGTTCTTCCTGCTCGGCTTCGTGCTGCTGGCCGCGATGTGGGCGGCGGCCGGCGCGCTGGTCAACCGGCAGGAGGACATCGCCGCCGCGTCGACGCCGGTGCAGCTCGCCGTCATGCTGCCGTTCTTCGCGGTGATCTTCCTCAACGACAACGCCACGGCCATGCGGCTGCTGTCCTACCTGCCGTTCTCGTCGCCCACGGCGATGCCCCTGCGGCTGTTCACCGGGGACGCCGCCGTCTGGGAGCCGTTCGTCTCGCTGGCCATCCTGCTGGCCACCGCCGTGGCGTTCGTGGTCGCCGGGGCGCGGATCTACGAGGGGTCACTGCTGCGGACCAACGGGCGAACCTCGTTGCGCGCCGCCTGGCGGGAGCGGGAAACCATCGGCTGACCGCCGACGACCCGGGCGGGTGCCGCTCGTCCTCAGTGGGCGGGCGGCACCCCGTCTTAGCCGGAAAGAGGCGATTCCCGCCGGACGACCAACCGGCCCGGCGGGAATCAGCGCCCCAGTCCTACCGCGTCAGGCGTCGACCGCGGCCATCACGTCGTCGCTGACGTCGAAGTTCGCGTAGACGTTCTGCACGTCGTCGCAGTCCTCCAGGACGTCGATCAGCTTGAAGATCTTGCGCGCGCCCTCCTCGTCCAGCGGGATGTTCATGCTGGGGATGAGGGAGGACTCGGCCGACTCGTACTCGATGCCGGCGTCCTGCAGCGCGGTGCGGACCGCGATCAGGTCGGTCGGCTCGGAGACCACCTCGTACGCCTCGCCGAGGTCGTTGACCTCTTCGGCGCCGGCGTCGAGGACGGCCATCATGACGTCGTCCTCGCTGGTGCCCTCCTGGGGGACGATCACCACGCCCTTGCGGGAGAACATGTACGACACCGAGCCGGCGTCGGCGAGCGAGCCGCCGTTGCGCGTCAGCGCGGTGCGCACCTCGGTCGCCGCCCGGTTGCGGTTGTCGGTGAGGCACTCGATCAGCATCGCCACGCCGTTCGGGCCGTACCCCTCGTACATGATCGTCTGCCAGTCGGCGCCGCCGGCCTCCAGGCCGGAGCCGCGCTTGACGGCGCGGTCGATGTTGTCGTTCGGCACCGAGCTCTTCTTGGCCTTCTGGATGGCGTCGTAGAGCGTCGGGTTACCGGAGGGGTCGCCGCCGCCGGTCCGCGCGGCCACCTCGATGTTCTTGATCAGCTTGGCGAACATCTTGCCGCGCTTGGCGTCGATGACGGCCTTCTTGTGCTTGGTCGTCGCCCACTTTGAGTGGCCGGACATCTTCTACCTCCGTTGCTACCCGCCGTCTGCATCGACCGCACCGCTGACGCCCCGCTCCCGCCGGCGCACGCGGAGGTGCCGGTCGGCTCTGGTGGAAGCCGTGACGGGCAGATGGCCCTGCCGAATCTCAGCAATCCTACCGACGTCCCCCGGGCCGCTGTCATCCACCGCGCGGCGGCTCCGCCCCGGAAAGGGCCACTCCGTCAGCTGGCGGTGCGCACCAGGTCCACGAAGTACGCGTGCACGCGCAGGTCACCGGTCAACTCGGGGTGGAACGAGGTGGCCAGCAGGTTGCCCTGCCGGACCGCCACGATCCGGTCGGCGGCCGGGCCACCGGTCACCTTCCCGATCACCTCGACCCCGTCACCGACCCGCTCGACCCACGGTGCGCGGATGAACACCGCGTGGAACGGCTCACCTGGGACTCCGCTGATCTCCACGGGCGCCTCGAACGAGTCGACCTGCCGGCCGAACGCGTTGCGCCGCACCGTCATCTCGATGCCGGCGAAGCCCCGCTGGTCGGGGCGGCCGTCCAGCACCTCGGTGGCCAGCATGATCATGCCGGCGCAGGACCCGTAAACCGGCATGCCGCCGGCGATCCGCTTGTCGATCGGCTCGCGCATCTCGAAGATGTCGGCGAGCTTGCTGATCGTGGTGGACTCGCCCCCGGGGATGACCAGCCCGTCGACCGCGTCCAGCTCGGCCGGACGGCGCACCGGGCGGGCGTCCGCGCCCGCCGCGGCCAGGGCCGCGACGTGCTCGCGAACGTCCCCCTGGAGCGCGAGCACACCGATCGTTGGCCCGCTCATGCGCACCGATCGTTCCTCGCGCCTCACCAGCCGCGCTCGGCCAGGCGGTGCGGCTGGGGGATCTCGTCGACGTTGATGCCGACCATCGCCTCGCCGAGGCCGCGGGAGACCTTGGCCAGCACGTCCGGGTCGTCGTGGAAGGTGGTGGCCTTGACGATCGCGGCGGCCCGCTGGGCCGGGTTGCCGGCCTTGAAGATGCCGGAGCCGACGAAGACGCCCTCCGCGCCGAGCTGCATCATCATCGCGGCGTCGGCCGGGGTGGCGATCCCACCGGCGGTGAACAGCACCACCGGCAGCTTGCCGCTGTCGGCGACCTCCTTGACCAGCTCGTACGGGGCCTGAAGCTCCTTGGCCGCGACGTACAGCTCGTCGGCCGGCAGCGAGGACAGCCGGCGGATCTCCTGGCGGATCTTGCGCATGTGGGTGGTGGCGTTGGAGACGTCACCGGTGCCGGCCTCGCCCTTGGAGCGGATCATGGCCGCACCCTCGGTGATCCGCCGCAGCGCCTCGCCCAGGTTGGTCGCACCGCAGACGAAGGGGACCGTGAAGGCCCACTTGTCGATGTGGTTGGCGTAGTCGGCCGGGGTCAGCACCTCGGACTCGTCGACGTAGTCCACGCCCAGCGACTGGAGGATCTGCGCCTCCACGAAGTGACCGATGCGGGCCTTGGCCATCACCGGGATGGAGACCGCCTCGATGATCCCGTCGATCATGTCGGGGTCGCTCATCCGCGACACCCCGCCCTGCGCGCGGATGTCGGCGGGCACGCGCTCCAGCGCCATCACCGCGACCGCGCCGGCGTCCTCAGCGATCTTGGCCTGCTCGGCGTTGACCACATCCATGATCACGCCACCCTTGAGCATCTCGGCCATGCCACGCTTGACGCGGGCGGTGCCGACGACGGGGGTGGTACCGGCGTTCGGGGCGGTGGTTTCGGACATGGGTCATCGCTCCTTGGACGTGCTCTGGGGGTGGCAGCGAAAATGCTACGCCCGAGCCAACGCCGCACCGACAGCCAATCAGACCCCCGGTGGCCTGCGATGTGGCCCTCGTCACCGGCCGCCGGAGTGGCCGGGCGCCAGCGGCCGGTCAGTTCGCGGGCACGTCCGCGGGCACCGTCAGGGTCGGGTCGTCGATGTCGAAGTACCGCGGCCACTCCCGGCCCCGCCCCATCCGCAACAACCGCACCAGCGGTCGGCTGCGCGCCGACCGGGCGTCACGCACGAGGTCGGTGTGCACCTGCCGGGACAACGCGAGCCGGCGACTGGCGGCGATGACCGCCCCACAGTCCGGATCGGCCGGGTCCAGCTGCACCCCGCGCAGCTGCCGGGTCAGGTCGTTCTCCGCCGCCTCCCGCTCGTCCGGAGGGGCGTCCAGAGCGATCCGGGCCGCCGCGTACAGCTCGACGCCGAAGCGCCGCTCGGCCAGCACGGCGGCGGCCGCCGCCCGGCGCAGCAGGTGCGCGTCGAGGGCCCGCGCCGCCAGTTCCGCGCGGCCCTGCAGCCGCTCTACCCGGCCTGCGGTCCAGATGAGGTACGCCCCGACCAGCCCCACGACCAGGATCGCGGCCACCACCCACCACATGTGCGGCATCGTAGTGCTGCTCCGTTTCCGTCCGTCCGGGCACGGCCACGCCCGTCACCCGGGTCAGCGTCCGCACCATCCGTCACACCGGCTCAGCCCAGCCCCACCCATTCCTGGTCGATGACCCGCCCATCGGTTGCCTCGATCGCCGCTGCGTATACCTCCAGAACACGGCGAGCAACCACCGGCCAGTCGAAATTCGCCACCACCTGATCGCCGCAGACGCTCAGCTCGGCCCGACCGGCCGGGTCGTCCAGCAGGTCAGCCAACGCGTCGCGCAGCCCCGCCGGGTCGCCGGTGGGGAAGAGCCGCCCGGCCCGCCCGCCGTCGAGCACCCGCCGGAACGCGTCCAGGTCGCTCGCCACCACCGTCGTGCCGGCGGCCAGCGCCTCGGTGAGGATCATGCCGAACGACTCGCCGCCAGTGTTCGGCGCCACGTAGAGGTGCACACTGCGCAGCATCCGTGCCTTGTCCGGCTCGGAGACCAGCCCGAGGAAGGTCACCCGCTCGCGCAGCTCGGCCGGGAACTGGTCGTACAGGTCGTCGGCGTCACCCGGGCCGGCGACCAGCAGCCGCAGCTCGGGGCGGGTGGCGGCCAGCTCGACGAAGGCGTCCCGCAGCACCGGGAAGCCCTTGCGCGCCTCGGTGAACCGGCCCAGGAAACCCAGCGTGCCGCCCGTACCCGGAGTGCACTCCCCCGGCCAGCCGGGCAACGGCTCGGCGTCGGTGAACTTGGCCACCGCCACCCCGTTGGGAATCTCCACGGCGCCGCCGTCCATGTGCTCCACCTGCACCTTGCGGGCCAGGGCACTGACCGCGATCCGGGCGGTGATCCGCTCCAGCACGATCTGGAGCACACCCTGCGCGGCGGCCAGCACCCGCGAGCGGGTCATCGCGGTGTGGAAGGTGGCCACCACCGGCCCGCGGGCGGACAGCACCGCCAGCAACGACAGGCTCAGCGTGAGCGGCTCGTGCACGTGCAGGACGTCGAAGTCGCCGTTGGTGATCCACCGCCGGACCCGGGCGGTGGAGACCGGGCCGAACGCGATCCGGGCCACCGAGCCGTTGTACGGCAGCGGCACGGCCCGGCCGGCGGAGACCACGTACGCCGGCAGCGGAGAGTCCTCGTCAGCCGGGGCGAGCACGCTGACCTGGTGGCCGAGCGCGATCAACGCTTCGGCGAGGTCCATCACGTGGTTCTGCACCCCGCCCGGGACGTCGAAGGAGTACGGGCACACGATGCCGATCCGCATGCGTCAGCGCCCCTCGTCCGAGACTGTGGGGCTCCGCCTCACCGTGCACCCACCCCCTCAGGCCTGACCGGTGGCCGACGAGGGCAGCGCGGCGCCGCCCCCCGTCCCCCGCTGGTCCAGCCACATCCGCTGCAACATGTGCCAGTCTTCCGGATGCCGGGCGATACCCGCCGCCAGACGGTCGGCGATCATCTGGGTCAGCGACCGGACCCGCTGGTCCAGCGGCCCGGTCTCGGGCGCGGGCACCGGCAGCGGGCCGGAGAGCGAGGCGCACGCCGCGTCCGGTTCGTACCACAGTGACGCCACGTAGAGCGGCGCACCGGTGTGCAACGCGAGCAGGGCCGGCCCGGCCGGCATCCGGGTCTTCCCGCCGAAGAAGTCCACCTCCACCCCGCGGGCGGAGAGATCCCGGTCGGCCAGCAGCGGCACCACCGCACCGGCGCGTACGCGATCCAGCAGCACGTCGAACGCCGGGCGCGGCCCACCGTGGGTCGGCAGAATCTCCATCCCGAGGACCTCTCGGAACGCCAGGAAACGCTTGTACACGCCCTCCGGCTTGAGCCGCTCCATGACCGTGGTGATCGGCCAACCGGTGGCCGCCACCCAGGCGCCGGCGGCATCCCAGTTGCCGGCGTGCGGCAGCGCCACCACCGCGCCCCGGCCGGCGGCCACGTCGGCGGCGAGCAGCTCGGCGCCGTCGAGCCGGAAACTGGACAGGATCTGCGACCGGCTCAGGGCGGGCAGCCGGAACGCCTCCATCCAGTACCGGGCGTACGAGCGCAACCCGCGCTTGACGAGATCGTCCAACTCGGCGTCGGGCAGCTCGGGGCCGACCACCCGGCGCAGGTTCGCGCGCAGTCGGGCCGTACCCCCGCCGCCGGCGCGGTGGGCGCGGTCCGCGCCCGCCTGGAACGCCGCCGCCACCAACGGCCGGGGTAGCGCGCGGACCACCCGCCACCCGGCGATGTAGCCCAGCTCGGTGAGGTTCACGCGACTCGGCCGCCGGTCGTCCGACGCCGGGTCGCCGGCACGCCACTCACGCCTGACCGTCCGGCTGGAGCTGTTGGGCCTGGCGGTAGACGTGCGCCATCCGCTGCCCCACCGTGAAGATCGACACTGCGGCGAGCAGCCAGAGCGCGATCTCCAGCGCCGGGTCGACGCCGACGCCGGTCAGGATTCCGCCGACCCCGACGATGAGCAGCCGCTCGGTGCGCTCGGCGATGCCCACGTTGCAGGTCATGCCCAACCCCTCGGCGCGGGCCTTGACGTACGAGACCAACGCGCCAGCGGCCAGGCAGAGCAGCGCGGCGGCCACTCCGGAGTGGTTGTTCTGGGTGGCCAACCAGTACGCGACCGCGCCGAAGACGGCGCTGTCCGCAACCCGGTCCATGCTCGAATCGAGGAACGCGCCGAACCGGGTGGAGCCACCGCTCATCCGGGCCATCGTCCCGTCGAGCAGGTCCGTGAGCGCGAAAACGGTCACGATCAACGCGCCCGCGACCAGATGGCCGCGGGCACCGAAGCCGAGGGCACCGATGAGCACACCGACGGTGCCCGCAACGGTGACGGCATTGGGGGTGACGCCCGCACGGAGCAGGGCGCGTGCGATCGGCTCGACGACGCGGGTCATCCCCGCGCGGGCCGACACTTGGAAGATCTTCGCCATGGCGGTCCCCACGATAACGGTCCGCCCAGCTCCGGCGATACGGCCGGTCCCACCGACCCGCCCGGGGGAGGCTTGTGCCTACCCGGCAACGGGTGTGAGATCGAGCCAGGAGGTGAGCCAGCTCACCCGTCCGCCCGTCCCGTTCCCGCTGTGCAGCAGACCACCGGAGGATATCGCCGCGCACTCGCCCCGGGCCGCTTCCCGTCGCGCGGCGGTCGCCACCAACCACCGGCTGAGGGAGGTGCGCCCCATGGCGCAGAAGAGTCAGGAGAAGGGTCCCGCCGGCGGCACGCCGGTGGTGACCGAACCCGACAGGGTTCGCAACGTGGTGCTCGTCGGGCACTCCGGAGCGGGCAAGACAACCCTGGTCGAGGCGCTGCTCGCGGCCACCGGCACGATCGGCCGGGCCGGCAACGTGGTCGACGGCACCACGGTCAGCGACCACGACCCGGCGGCCGTGCGCCAGCAGCGCTCGGTGAGCCTGGCCTGCGCGCCCCTGCTGCACAACGGCATCAAGGTCAACCTCCTGGACACCCCGGGGTACGCCGACTTCGTCGGCGAGCTGCGCGCCGGGCTGCGGGCCGCCGACGCCGCGCTCTTCGTCGTGTCCGCGGCCGGCGGGATGGACGCGGCCACCGTGGCGCTGTGGGAGGAGTGCGCGGCGGTCGACATGCCGCGTGCGGTCGCGGTGGCCCGGCTGGACCAGCCGCGCGCCGACTTCGACGAGGCGGTGGCGCTCTGCCAGCGGGTCTTCGGCGACAACGTGATGCCGCTGTACCTACCGATGCTCGGCGACGACGGGGTCTCCACCGTCGGCCTGCTCGGCCTGATCACCCGCCGGGTCTTCGACTACACCGCCGGCCTGCCCGCCGACGTACGCGAGCCGGACCCGGAGCACCTGCCGGCCATCGCCGAGTCCCGCAACGAGCTGATCGAGGGGGTCATCGCCGAGAGCGAGGACGAGACCCTGATGGACCGCTACCTCGGCGGCGAGGAGATCGGCACCGAGGTGCTCATCGAGGACCTGGAGAAGGCGGTCGCCCGAGGTCACTTCTACCCGGTCGTGCCGGTCTGCGCGGAGACCGGGGTCGGGTTGGACGCCCTGCTGGAGGTGCTGACCGCCGCGTTCCCGTCGCCGCTGGAGCACGAGGTGCCGCCGGTGGCCGGCGTGGACGGCTCGCCCCGCCCTCCGCTGACCTGCGACCCGGCCGGGCCACTGGTCGCCGAGGTGGTCAAGACCACCGTCGACCGGCACGTCGGGCGGGTCTCGCTGGTCCGGGTCTTCTCCGGCACGCTGCGCCCCGACCAGACCGTGCACGTCTCCGGGCACGGCATGGCCGAACGCGGCCACCCCGACCACGACGCCGACGAGCGGGTCGGGCACATCTACACCCCGCTGGGCGCCACCCTGCGCGAGGTGTCACTCTGCGTGGCCGGCGACATCTGCGCGATCACCAAGTCGGGCAGCGCCGAGACCGGCGACACCATCTCCGCCAAGGACGACCCGCTGCTGATCGCGCCGTGGGAGATGCCGGAACCGCTGCTGCCGGTGGCGATCGTCGCGCGGAGCCGGGCCGACGAGGATGCCCTGGCCCGCAACCTGGCCCGGCTGGTGGCCGGCGACCCCACGCTGCGGCTGGAGCGCAACCCGGAGACCCACCAGCTGGTGCTCTGGTGCATGGGCGAGGCGCACGCGGACGTGGTGCTGGACCGGCTGCGCGCCGGCGGCGTGGAGCTGGACACCGAGCCGGTCCGGGTGTCGCTGCGCGAGACGCTGACGGTGCCCGCGAAGGGGCACGGCCGGCACGTCAAGCAGTCCGGCGGCCACGGCCAGTACGCGGTCTGCGACATCGAGGTCGAGCCCCTCCCCCGGGGTGGCGGCTTCGAGTTCGTCGACCGGGTGGTCGGCGGCGCGGTGCCGCACAACTACATCCCGTCGGTGGAGAAGGGCGTCCGCGACCAGCTGGAGCGCGGCCTGGTCGCCGGCCACCCGGTGGTGGACCTGCGGGTGACCCTGGTCGACGGGAAGGCGCACAGCGTGGACTCCTCCGACGCGGCCTTCCAGACCGCCGGCGCGCTGGCGCTGCGCGACGCCGCCGAACGTGGCCAGCCGGCGCTGCTGGAGCCGATCGACGAGGTGACCATCCGGGTACCGGACGGCTCGGTGGGCGCGGTGATGGGCGACCTGTCCGGCCGGCGCGGCCGGGTGCTCGGCACCGAGCCGGACCCGGACGCCGAGGGCCGCACCCTGGTCCGCGCCGAGGTGCCGTCCACCGAGCTGCTCCGCTACGCCGTCGAGCTGCGCTCGATGACCGCTGGCACCGGCACGTTCCGCCGCCACTTCGTCCGCCACGACCCCATGCCCGCCCACCTGGCCGACCAGGCCCGCAAGGAACAAACCCCCTAACCACCCGCCCCGCCCCGCCGCCCGCGATCATCGAGTTGTGGTGCCGGACAGAACGGGAAGGCGTGGCTATAACGCCCACCACAACTCCATGATCGGCGAAAGTGGGGATTGGCGGGGCGGGGCGGGGGCTTCCGCCTTGCGCCTGTCGAGCTGCCCCGGAATCGGGGCAACACCGCACCGCGCGCACAGAGCCGGCGGGACACCGCGCGCACAGAGCCGGCGGGACCCCGCGCGCACAGAGCCGGCGGGACACCGCCCCAGATCCGGGGCAGCTCGACAGCGGACAGCATCGACATCGGTGGGGAGCCTCCGCGCGGGACCCGGAGTTGAAGCGGGCCTGCCGGCACGGGGTCGAGAGCGGCCGTGCGGGGTCAGCAGGGGAAGCGGCCCCCGCCGGGCCCGGGATGGGAACCCCTCGCAGGTCGGGAAGAACACGCCAGCGCGGATCAGGGGTGGGTGACGGGGTGGGTGGGGCGGGGCCAGTGCGGGCGGTCGGCGTCCCGCAGGGCGGCGGTGCGCAGGGCGGCCAGCTGGCGCTCCACCTCGGCGAACTGATCCAGCGGCAGCGGGCCCCGGTGCAGCGCGGCGGCGTTCTCCTCGACCTGTTGGACCGTACGGCAGCCCGGGATCGGGACGGTGCGCCCGCTGCGGGCCCAGATCCACCCCAGCGCGCCCTGCGCGAGGGTGCGCCCGTCGGCGGTGAGCGCGGCACGGACCACGCCCACCCGGCGCAGCCACTCCGGTGCCGGCCGGCCGCCACGGAACCACTCCAGCCAGCCCGCGGTCAGCCCACGCACGTCGTCACGGGGCAGCGTCGAAGCGGCCGAGTACTTGCCGGTGAGCAGCCCCATTCCGAGCGGCCCGCGGTTGACGCTGGCCAGGTCGTACTTGTCGCAGATCGCGAGCAGTTCGGGGGCGTCGTGCAGCACCGACAGGGTGTGCTGCACGGCGGTGGCACCCGCGGCCGCGTGCCCGAACGCGGTCGCCCGGTCGGGGCGGTCGGTGCTCCACCCGTACGCCCGGATCAGGCCCTCGGTCACCAGGTCCTCGCAGGCGCCGATCAGCGCCTCGGCCCGAGGCACCGGCAGGTCGGCCAGGTGCAGCTGGTACAGGTCGATCCGGTCGGTGTCCAGCCGGCGCAGCGAGTCGGTGACCGCTCGCCGCAGGTAGGCCGGCGACGCGTCCTCCCCGGTCGCCTGCCGGCTCGCCTCGTCGAAGGTGTAGCCCCACTTGGTGGCGATCACGGCCTCGTCGCGGCGGCCGGCGAGCGCACGCCCGAGCACCCGCTCGCCGTGCCCGGCGCCGTAGGTGTCGGCGGTGTCGAACAGGGTGACGCCCAGGTCGAGCGCGCGGCGCACCGCCCGCACGGACTCGTCGTCGTCGACCGCGCCCCAGCCCAGCGGCTGGGTCCCCTCCGCCCAGGGGCCGCCGATCGCCCAGCACCCCATGCCGAGGGCGCTGACCTCGATGCCGCTGCGCCCCAACGTCCGTGTCGTGACTGCCATCGAACGATCGTGCCACCTCCACCGAGTCCGGACGTAGCGGTTCCCGGGCCGGGGACGTCGGTGCGCGAACGCCGGTGCGGTGCGGCATGATCGGCCCATGCGACGGCTGGGCGTGGACATCGGCGGCGTGCTCATCGAGCCGGCTGACGAGGACGCCGACACGTCGTTCTTCGGCGCGCACTACCTGCGCACCCCCGCCGTCGACGGGGCGTTCGACGCGCTGGCAGCGCTCGGCCCGGAGTTCGACGAGGTGCACCTGGTCTCCAAGTGCGGCGAGGCCACCGAGCGGCGGACCCGGGAGTGGCTCGCCCACCACGACTTCCCGGCACGCACCGGCATCCCGGTCGAGCGGCTGCACTTCTGCCGGACCCGGCCGGACAAGGCGCCGATCGCCCGGCGGCTCGGGCTGACCCACTTCGTGGACGACAAGCTGGAGGTGCTCGGCTACCTCGACTCGGTGCCGCACCGCTACCTGTTCCGCCCCCGTCCGGCGGAGGTCGCCGCGCACGCCGGGCTGCTGCCCCGCGTACACCGGGTGGAGAACTGGCCGGAGCTGGCCGGCCTGCTGCGCGCCGGCTAGCCGGACCGGCGCGCACCTCGCGCGCCGGCGCGACGGGTCAGGAGGGCCAGGCGCGGGCGAGCAGGTCGCGGGTGTCGCCGAGCAGCTGCGGCAGCACCTTGGTGCGGCCGATGACCGGCATGAAGTTCGCGTCGCCGCCCCAGCGCGGCACCACGTGCTGGTGCAGGTGCGCGGCGATGCCGGCGCCGGCCACCCCGCCCTGGTTCATCCCCAGGTTGAAGCCGTGGGCGTTGCTCACCTTGCGGATCACCCGCATCGCGGCCTGGGTGAACGACGCCAGCTCGCTGGTCTCCGGCCCGTCCAGGTCGGTGTAGTCGGCGACGTGCCGGTACGGGCAGACCAGCAGGTGGCCCGGGTTGTACGGGTAGAGGTTGAGCACCACGAAGACGTGCTCGCCGCGGGCCACGACCAGGCTCTCCTCGGGCGGCAGCTTGGGCGCCCGGCAGAACGGACAACCGGTCGGCTTCTCGTAGCCCTCGGCCGGGCGATCCTCGCCGGAGATGTACGTCATCCGGTGCGGCGTCCAGAGCCGCTCCAGGCCGTCGGCCATCCCGCCGCTGTCCGTGTGCCGTTCCGCCCCTGTCACGAGCCGATCCTACGGAGCCGGGCGGGCGGGTTGCGACACCCACCGTTGGGAAACTCGATCGCCGGAAGTTGTTGACGGACTGGAACAGGAACATGAAGATTCCATGCATCCAGATACTTCCATACATTGATGGAGGGTTCCATGATCCGACGGCTCGGCAGGATCGTCGCGGCGCTTGCGCTCGCCGCCGCCACCACGGTGGCCGGCATCACCGTCACCACCAGCGCGGCACACGCCGACGGCTGCTACACCTGGGGTCGCACGCTGTCCCAGGGGATGTCCGGCGAGGACGTCCGGCAACTCCAGATCCGGGTCGCCGGCTACCCCGGCTACGGCGCCGTGCTCACCCTGGACGGCGCGTACGGCCCGGCCACCCGATCGGCGGTGATCCGCTTCCAGCAGGCGTACGGGCTGTCCGCGGACGGCATCGCCGGCCCGCAGACCTTCAACCGGATCTACGCCCTCCAGGACGACGACTGCACCCCGGTCAACTTCAGCTACGCCGAGTTGAACAACTGCAACAGCACCTGGTCCGGCGGCGCGGTCGCGGCGAGCACCGCCCGATTCAACGCGCTCGTCTCGATGTGGAAACTCCAGGCCCTGCGGCACGCCCTCGGAGACGTGTCCATCTCGATCAGCAGCAGCTTCCGCAGCTACGCCTGCAACAGCGCGGTCGGTGGGGCGTCGAACAGCCGGCACCTGTACGGCGACGCGGTGGACCTGGTCGGATCCCCGTCGTTCTGCCGGCTGGCCCAGCAGGCCCGCTACCACGGCTTCGGGCAGATCCTCGGCCCCGGCTACCCGGACCACAACGACCACACCCACGTCGCTGCGGTCGGCGGCTGGTCGGCACCGAACTGCGGGATCTGACGCCCGGGCGACCGCCCCACATCGTGGGGCGGTCCGCGCCGGGACGCTACTCGGCGGCGGCGGACGGGCCGACGTTGGTCCGCGAGCTGACCACGTCGAGAACGTGGGTCACCGCCTCGGCGATCGGCACACCGTTGCGCTGCGAGCCGTCCCGGTAGCGGAAGGAGACCGTACCGGCCGCCACGTCGTCGTCCCCGGCGATCACCATGAACGGGATCTTCTGCTGCTGGGCGGTGCGGATCTTCTTCTGCATCCGGTCGTCGCCCGCGTCCACCTGCGCCCGGATCCCCTCGGCGCGCAGCGCCGCGACGAACCCGTGCAGGTAGTCGGTGTGGTCCTCGCGGATCGGGATGCCGACCACCTGGACCGGGGCCAGCCATGCCGGGAACGCCCCCGCGTAGTGCTCGGTGAGCACCCCGAAGAACCGCTCGATCGAGCCGAACAGCGCCCGGTGGATCATCACCGGCCGCTGGCGGCTGCCGTCGGCCGCCTGGTACTCCAACCCGAACCGCTCCGGCTGGTTGAAGTCGACCTGGATGGTGGACATCTGCCACGTCCGGCCGATCGCGTCCCGGGCCTGCACCGAGATCTTCGGCCCGTAGAACGCCGCGCCGCCCGGGTCGGGCACCAGCTCCAGCCCGGAGGTCGCGGCGGCCGTCCGCAGCGCCTCGGTCGCCTCCGCCCAGTCCTCGTCCTCGCCGATGAACTTGGGCGAGTCGTCGCGGGTGGACAGCTCCAGGTAGAAGTCGTCCAGGCCGTAGTCGCGCAGCAGGTCCAGCACGAAGCTGAGCAGCGTGGACAGCTCGCCGGCCATCTGCTCACGAGTGCAGTAGATGTGCGAGTCGTCCTGGGTCAGGCCGCGTACCCGGGTCAGGCCGTGCACCACACCGGACTTTTCGTACCGGTAGACCGTGCCGAACTCGAACAGCCGCAGCGGCAGCTCCCGGTACGACCGCCCGCGCGCCCTGAAGATCAGGTTGTGCATCGGGCAGTTCATGGCCTTGAGGTAGTAGTCCGCGCCTTCGAGCTGCATGGGCGGGAACATGGTGTCCGCGTAGTAGGGCAGGTGCCCGGAGGTCTGGAACAGCTGCGCCTTGGTGATGTGCGGGGTGTTGACGAACTCGTACCCCGCCTCCTCGTGCCGGCGCCTCGAGTAGTGCTCCATCTCCCGACGGATGATGCCGCCCTTGGGGTGGAAGACCGCCAGACCGGAGCCGATCTCGTCGGGGAAGCTGAACAGGTCCAGGTCCGCGCCGAGCTTGCGGTGGTCGCGCCGGGCCGCCTCCTCCAACAGCTTCAGGTACGCCTTCAGCTCGTCGCGGGTCGGCCACGCGGTGCCGTACACCCGCTGCAACTGCGGGTTCTTCTCCGACCCGCGCCAGTACGCGGCGGCCGAGCGCATCAGCTTGAACGCGCCGATCAGCCGGGTGGTCGGCAAGTGAGGGCCCCGGCACAGGTCCGACCAGCAGACCTTGTCCTCCTTGGCGTCGAGGTTGTCGTAGATGGTCAGCTCGCCGCCGCCCACCTCCATCACCTCGTCGGTGTCCAGGCCCTCGCCCTTGACCTCGATCAACTCCAGCTTGAACGGCTCGTCGGCCAGTTCGGCGCGGGCCTCGTCGAGGCTGCCGAAGCGGCGACGCCGGAACCGCTGTCCCGACTTGACGATCTCCTGCATCCGCTTCTCGACCCGGCTGAGGTCGTCGGGCTGGAACGGCTTGTCGACGTCGAAGTCGTAGTAGAAGCCGTTCTCGATCGGCGGGCCGATGCCCAGCTTGGCCTCGGGGAAGATGTCCTGCACGGCCTGGGCCAGGACGTGCGCGGTGGAGTGGCGCAGCACGTTCAGCCCGTCGGGCGAATCCAGGCTGACCGGCTCGACGACGGTCTCTTCGGCCGGCGACCAGTCCAGGTCGCGCAGCTGGCCCTCCGGGTCGCGGACCACGACGATCGCCTTGGGGCCGTTCGCGGGCAGTCCGGCCGCGGCCACCGCGTCGGCCGCCGTGGTCCCGGCGGCGACGACGACAGGGTCGGCCACGGCGGGGGTACGGGGTGCGGACACGGTGACTCCTTCATGCGGTACGAAACGGACGCCGATCCTCGGCTCCTGCCGATGCTATCGGTCCCCCCACCCCAGGTAAGGAAGGGCACCTTCCTAACGCCTCCGGGAGAGGAAGGGCACCTTCTTAACGGTCGGCGTTGAACCTTTCGCGCCCCGGAGCCGAACTAGGAGGTGTGGCCGGAACCGGTGCCGGTCGCGTCGACACGGATGGGGGTACCAGATGGCGAGCACGCACGGCGGTGGCTGGCGGCAGCGGACCGCGGCGGTGACCGCGCTGACCGCCGCCGGCCTGCTGCTCTGGCCCGGTACGGCGCACGCGGTGGACGTGACGACCACTCCGACCCAGGCTCGGCAGGGCGACGCGGTGCGGCTGGAGTTCACCGTGCCGGAACGGGCCGGTACGACGACCCGCCAGATCGAGGTTCGGTTGCCCGCCGACGCGCCGGTCGCCGAGGTGTACCCGATGTCGGTGACCGGTTGGGCGCCCCGGATCAGTTCCCGCACCCTGGACCGGCCGGTGGCCGGCATCCACTCCTCCGGGGTGAGCACCGTGACCACCGCGGTGACCTGGATCCGGATCGGCAAGGGCGAACCGGGCCCCGCCCGACTGGCGCTGTCCATGGGCCCGCTGCCGCAGGTCGAGCGGCTCACCTTCGAGGTGGTCCAGACGTACGCCGACGGCTCGGTGGTCCGCTGGGCCGACGCCACCGGCACCCACCGAGCCCCGGTGCTCACCCTGCTGCCGGCGGCGGCGGGCGCGGCCGGCCCGGCCGGGCACGGCGGGCACGGCGCCCCGGCGGCCGGTGCGGCGACCGACCCCGACGCCGGTGGCGCCCCCGCGCCGGCGGACCGCGCGGGCGGCAACGCCGAGGAGTCCGGCAGCGCCGACGTCATGCTTGCCGCCGGGCTGCTGGCCGGGCTGGGCGGCGGCGCGGCGATCGGCTGGCTGGTCAGCCGGTGGCGCCGGCGCGACCCGGCCGAGCGCGCCGCGCTGGCCGAGGTGACCTGCGGAAGCGACGACGATCCCGCGCCGACCGATGCGACGCCGGGTGGTGCGGCACCGGGTGATGCGACGTCCGGTGACTCCGCGCCCAGTGACTCCGCGCCGGGTGACTCGCCGCCAGTGGGGCCTGGGGCGCCAGCACAGGCCGACGCGGAGGCGGCGGCGGTCGCCACCCCGGTCCGCGCCGGCTGAGGCCGGCCCGCGCGGTCAGCGGTCCGCACCGTCAGTAGCCCGCACAGTCCGTAGCCCGCACCTTCAGCAGCCCGCGCGGTCGGCGGCCCACACGGTCCGCGGCCGTGGCTTCGACGGTCCGCATCCCGCGCGGCCGGCGGTCACGTCGCCACCTTTGCTCTGCTTCAACCCGCGCAACGGTTCAGGGCCGTGGCTGTTGCGTCGGCTGAAGCAGAGCAAAGGGCCCGAAGACGGCAGGGTGCGGTCGGCTCGGCGGTCCGACGCGGCGACGACACGGCGACGACGGCGACGTCAGAGCGACCCAGGGCGTCGGAGCACCAAGGAGATCAGAGCACCGCGGAGATCAGAGCACCGCGGAGATCAGAGCACCGCGGAGATCAGAGCACCGCGGAGATCAGAGCACCGCGCAGGTCAGAGCACCGCGCAGGTCAGAGCCTCAGGACGTCAGAGCGCCCAGGAGGGCAGCGGCTCGCGGGCGGCCAGCCACGTCTCGGGCACGCCGCCGGGCGTGCCGACACCGGTGTGCGCCGCCACCACCGCGCCCACGATGGCGGCCGTGGTGTCCACGTCCCCGCCGGCCTGCACGCAGACCCGGATCGCCGCCGGGTAGTCGTCCAGGTGGGTGGCGGCCACCCAGAGGGTGAAGCCGACGGTGTCCTGGGCGGTCACCCGGGAGCCGTTGCCGAGCGCCGCCACCACCCGGGACAGCGGGCGGCCGAGCAGCCCGGCCGCCCGGTTCACGCTGCGGTGCACCTCGGTGCCCGGATCGACCGCACCGGCGATCCCGGCGAGCAGCCGCTCCGGGGCCGGCCGGTGCCCGTCGAGGCGGGCCCGGCCGGCCAGTGCGGCGGCGACGGCCACCGCGACCGCACCGGCGATCCCCTCCGTGTGCGCGTGCGTCACCTCGGCTGAGGCGCGGGCCTGGGCTGCGGCGCGGACGGTCGAGTCGGCAAAGTACGCGCCCAGTGGACCCACCCGCATCGCCGCGCCGTTGCCGCAGGAGCCCTGGCCGTCGAAGGCGGACGCGGCGGCCACCGGCCACGGCGTGCCGGTGCGGATCAGCCGCAGGATCAGCATCGCGCCCGAGCCGTAGCCGCGGCGCGGATCGCAGCGCTGGGCGAACGCCAGGGCCAGCCGGTCCCGGTCGACGCCGCCGGACTCCGCCAGCCCGGCGAGGACCGAACAGGCCATCTCGGTGTCGTCGGTCCACTCCCAGGGCGCCGGCGGCAGGACGCCCTCCGCAAGATCCGCCGGAGGTGTCCCGGGAACGAAGTACCGCGCGCCGAGCGCGTCGCCGGTGGAGAGACCGGCGAGGCTGTCCCGGGCGAGCGCCAGGCGGGCATCGGCGAACAGGGTGAAGGACATCGTCGTACCAGCTTGCCCGCTCGCCAGGTACGCCGCAACGCGATCAACTTGCCAGGCCAAGTACGGTCTTGGGGTGGCCTCCGTGCTCCTGGTCGAAGACGATCACGTCGTACGCGGCGCGATGCTGCGGTCCCTCGCCGACCGGGGGCATGCCGTGCACGCCGTGGGCACGGCGCTGGACGCCCTGCGCCGGGTCGCCGCGGAGACGCCCGACCTGGTGGTGCTGGACCTGGGCCTGCCCGACCTGGACGGCTCGGACGCGCTGCGGATGCTGCGCGGCATCACCGACATCCCGATCATCATCGCCACCGCCCGTGACGACGAGCAGTCGGTGGTCAAGCTGCTGCGGGCTGGCGCCGACGACTACATGGTCAAGCCGTTCACCGGTGCGCACCTGGACGCCCGGATCACCACCGTGCTGCGCCGGGCCGGTCGGGCCAGCCGGACGGTGCAGCCCGCGGTGCACACCGTCAGCGGGCTGCGGGTGGATGTCGGCGAGCGCAGCGCCCACCTTGACGGGGAGCCGCTGGCGCTGACCCGCAAGGAATTCGACCTGCTGGCGTATCTCGCCGCACGACCCGGGCGGGTAGTGTCCCGCCGGGAGCTCTTGGAGGAGGTATGGCGGCAGCCATCGGTCGGCGAGGATCAGACCATCGACGTTCACCTGTACTGGCTTCGCCGAAAGATGGGCGAGTCCGCGGCGAAGCCGCGCTACCTGCGCACCGTGCGGGGGGTCGGGTTCCGGTTGGTGGCGCCGGACTGAGGACGGCGCTGGCCCTGCTCACGGCCGGCATGTGCAGCCTCGTCGCGCTCGCCTTCCTGATCCCGCTCGGGCTGAGTCTGCGCGAGCAGACCCGCGAGGAGGCGATCGGCGACGCCGCCCGACGGAGCGCGCTGGTGACCGGGGCGCTGGCGGTCAGCACGGAGCCCGCGGTGGTCGAGCGGGCCGTGGTGGCCAGCGGCGAGGGCGCACCGGCCCGACCGGTGGTGCACGGGCTGGGTCTCGACGAGTCCGCCGGCCGGGCCAGCGACTCCGACCTGGACCGGGCACGTGCCGACCGGCGCTCACTGGTTGTCGACGTCGACGGCGGGGTGGTCCGGCTCGACCCGGTGGTCCTCGGTGATCGGACGGCCGTGGTCGAGGTGTTCGTGCCGGCGTCGACGCTGGGCGAGGGCGCTGGCGGCACCTGGCTGCTGCTGCTCGCGGTCGGCGCGGCGATGGCCGGCGCGGCGGTGCTGGTCGTGGACCGGGTCGCAGCCCGCGCGGTGGACTCGACCCGAGGGCTGGTCAAGGCCGCGCTCTCGATCGGCGACGGCGACCTGGGGGTACGCGTGGAGCCGACCGGCCCACGCGAGCTGGCCGAGGCCGGGTACGCCTTCAACCGGATGGCCGACCGGCTGGACGCGGCCCGCACCGACGAACGGGAGTTGGTGGCCGACCTGTCGCACCGGCTGCGTACCCCGCTGACCGTGCTGCGGCTGGACGCGGAGGCGTTGGAGTCCGACGACACCAGCGTGGGTTCGTTCTCCGAGGCGGAGCTGGACCGGCGACGTGGCATCCGACGGATCCGGCAGGCGATCGTCACCCTGGAGGGTGAGATCGACGTGCTGATCAAGACCACCCGCAAGGCGGTGGCGCACGAGGCCGGGCCGGCGATGTGTGACGTCAGCGAGGTGGTCCGGGATCGGATGGTGTTCTGGGCGGCGTTGGCCGGCGACCAGAACCGGCCGCACCGGGTCATCGGCGCGCAGCTGCGCACACCCGCACCGGTGCCGCGGGCCGAACTGGCCGCCGCGCTGGACGCGGTGATCGGCAACGTCTTTCGCTACACGCCGCAGGGCACTGCCTTCGAGGTGGCCGTGTCCCGTCGCGACGGCTATGTGGCGATCCGGATCGACGACGCCGGCCCCGGCATCGCCAACCCGGACCGGGCGCTGCGCCGGGGCACCAGCGACCAGGGCTCGACCGGGCTCGGCCTGGACATCGCGAAGCGGGTGTCGTTGCAGGCCAACGGGTCGGTGAGCATCGACCGTGCCCGGCTGGGCGGAGCCAGCGTGGTGATGCTGCTCGCCGATCCGGAGGCGACGCCCCGGCAGGTCAACCGTTTCGGCCTGGTCGGCCGGATGGCGCGGGACGCCCGGGACCAGAAAACCACCGGCCGACGGTGGCCCCGCCAGCGGCCCACCGACGACTGACCGGCCCGGGGTTGTGGCCCGGCGCAAGTCTTCCTTAGATCGCGGTTAACGACGGCGGCGAAGCCGCCGCGGGCTGTCAGGATCAAGGCACGAACCCACCAGTTCCACCGGCCAGCGCACCGCGCACCCACCGGCCGGTGGAGCCGCGCGCGCGGCGGGAGTCCAGGTCCCCCCACACCCACGCTCCCGCCGCGCGCCCTGCTCCCCCGGAACGGCTCAGCCGGTGACGGTGGCGAGGTGGGCGTCGATCTCCGCGGTGATCCGCTGCTTGCCGTCCGCGTCGAGGAAGGACGCGGCCACCGCGTTGCGGGCCAGCCCGGCCAGCCCCTGCGGGCCCACCCCGAGCAGCCGGGCCGCCACCGCGTACTCGTCGTTGAGGGTGGTGCCGAACATCGGCGGGTCGTCGGAGTTGATGGTGACCAGCAGCCCGGCTTCGACCAACCGGGGCAGCGGGTGCTCGTCGAGGCTGGCCACCGCGCGGGTTCGCACGTTGGACGTCGGGCAGATCTCCATCCCGATCTGCCGCTCGGCCAGGTACGCGAGCAGCTCCGGGTCCCGTGCGGCGGAGATGCCGTGCCCGATCCGCTCGGCGCCCAGCTCGTTCAGCGCGTCCCAGACGGTCTGCGGGCCGGTGGTCTCCCCCGCGTGCGGCACCGAACGCAGCCCCGCCGCGCGGGCCTGGTCGAAGTAGGGGCGGAACTGCGGCCGGGGTACGCCGATCTCCGGGCCGCCCAGGCCGAAGCTGATCAGCCCGTCCGGCCGCTCGTCCAGCGCGATGCGCAGCGTCTCCTCGGCCGCCGGCAGGCCCGCCTCGCCCGGGATGTCGAAGCACCAGCGCAGGTCGAGGCCGAAGTCGACCGCGGCGCGCTTGCGGGCGTCCTCGATGGCTTCGCAGAACGCCGGCGCGGGGATGCCCCGGCGCACGTGCGAGTACGGCGTGATGGTCAGCTCCGCGTACCGGACCTGCTGGCGGGCCAGCTCCCGGGCCACCTCGTGGGTGAGGATCCAGACGTCCTCGGGGTCGCGGATGAGGTCCACCACGCTCAGGTAGACCTCGATGAAGTGGGCGAAGTCGCGAAACTCGAAGTAGTCGGCGAGTGCTTCCGGGTCGGCCGGCACCGGGGTGCGTCCCTCGTGCCGGGCGGCCAGCTCGGCGACGATGCGGGGCGAGGCGGAGCCGACGTGGTGCACGTGCAGCTCCACCTTGGGCAGTCCGGCGATGAAGGTGGGCAGGTCGGTCACTGGTTCTCCTGGGCACGGTCGCCGGTGCGGGCGACGACGAAGACGCGGCGGAACGGGAAGTACACCTGACCCTGCCGCACCGGGTACGCGGCGGCGAGTCGTACCCCCAGCTCGGCCCGGAAGGCGGACCAGCTGGCGGCGTCCAGGGCCGCCCGGACCGGGCGCAGCGCGGTGCCCTCCATCCAGGTCAGCACCGGGTGGTCGGCGGTGGGCCGGGCCGGCAGCAGGTGCACGAAGGTAGTCTCCCAGGCGTCCACCGTGCAGCCGCCACCGGTCAGCAGCTCCGCGTAGTCGGCCGGGTCGTCGACCGGGTCGGCGCGCAGCAGCGGGGCCAGCTCGGCCCGCCAGGCCGGTCGGCCGGCGACCTCGCGCAGCGCCAGGTGCGAGGGGGCGGCGAAGTTGCCCGGGACCTGCATGGCGAGCCAGGCGCAGGCGGGCAGCTCGACGGCCCAGCGTCGCAACAGCGCCTGGTGGCCCGGCACCCATTGGAGCGCGGCGTTGGTGACCACCACGTCCTCGTCGCCGGCCGGGCGCCAGTCACGCAGGTCGGCGACGGCGAAGTCGACCGGGGCATCCAGGGCCGCGGCCCGGTCGATCATCTCCGGCGAGGAGTCGAGGCCGACCACCCGGCTCGCGGGCCAGCGCTCGGCGAGGGTGGCGGTGAGCTGGCCGGGGCCGCAGCCGAGGTCGACCACGGTGCGGGGCCGTTCGGCCGGGATCCGGGCGACCAGGTCGTGGAACGGCCGGGACCGCTCGTCGCCGTAGCGCAGGTATGTCGTCGGATCCCACATCGTCGCCTCCCAAACCGTACGTCCGTCTTGTTTACCGTACGGCTCGCCTGGCAGGCCGGCAACCCGATCACTAGGCTCGGGGCATGGAACAGCGCAGCTTCAACCGGCTCGGCCGGACCGTCGGAATGGTCGGCCTGGGCGCCTGGCAGCTCGGCGCGGACTGGGGCACCGTCAGCGAGGACGACGCGATGGCCGTGCTGGCCGCCGCCGTGGACGCCGGGGTCACCTTCCTGGACACCGCCGACGTGTACGGCGACGGCCGCAGCGAGCAGCTGATCGGCCGCTTCCTGCGTTCCCGGCCCGACGCCGGGCTGACCGTCGCCACCAAGATGGGGCGCCGGGTCGAGCAGCGGCCGGAGTTGTACACCCTGGCCAACTTCCGGCAGTGGACCGACCGGTCCCGGGCCAACCTGGGGATGGACACCCTGGACCTGGTCCAGCTGCACTGCCCGCCCACCGCCGTCTTCGCCGACGACGCGGTCTTCGACGCCCTGGACACCCTCGTCGCCGAGAAGGCCATCGCCGGGTACGGCGTCAGCGTGGAGACCTGCGACCAGGCGCTCACCGCGATCGCCCGGCCCGGGGTGGCCAGCGTCCAGATCATCCTCAACGCGGTCCGGCACAAGCCGCTGGAGCAGGTGCTGCCGGCCGCCGCGGCGGCCGGGGTCGGCATCATCGCCCGGGTGCCGCTGGCCAGCGGTCTGCTCTCCGGCCGCTACGACGAGCACACCGAGTTCCCGGCCGATGACCACCGCAACTTCAACCGGCACGGCGAGGCGTTCGACGTCGGCGAGACGTTCTCCGGCGTCGACTTCGAGCGGGGGTTGGCCGCCGTACGCCGGCTGGCGCCGCTGGTCGACGCGGACCGCACGATGGCGCAGTTCGCGCTGCGTTGGGTGCTGGACCAGCCGGGCGTCACCGTCGTCATCCCCGGCGCCCGCGACGCCGATCAGGCCCGGCGCAACGCGGCCGCGGCCGACCTGCCGCCGCTCTCGGCCGGGCAGCTGACCGGCGTGCGTGAGGTCTACGACGAGCTGATCCGCCCGCAGGTGCACGACCGGTGGTGACCCGCGCGGCCCGGGTGCTCGCACCGCCTCGCCCGGCCGGCGATGCTGGCAGGGCGGGGCGGCGCGCCGCCCGATCCGGCGGGAAGGGGACGCGATGAGGGGTTGGCTTCCGCTCACCCTCGGCCTGTTGGCGGTCGTGATCGGTGCGGTGTGGACGGTGCAGGGCCTCGGCTACGTCAGCGGCAGTGTGATGACCGACCAGCAGCTCTGGGTGGTGCTCGGCCCGATCGTGGCCGTGGCCGGGCTGGTGCTGCTCTGGTTCGGCCTGCGCTCCCGCCGTCGACCCTGACCCGGGTCTCCACAGTGGCGCGGGGGCAGACGCACCCGTCCCGGGTACGTGGAAAGCCCCGCATCCCGGACGGGATGCGGGGCTACACAACGACCCCTGGCCGGATCGTCCCACTGGCCGGCGGGGGCCGGCCACACTACTCAGATGGGACGGACCTGCTCAGCCTGCGGGCCCTTCTGACCCTGAGCGATCTCGAACTCCACCCGCTGGTTCTCCTCCAGCGTGCGGTAGCCGCTGGACTGGATGGCCGAGAAGTGGACGAACACGTCAGCACCCCCGCCGTCGACGGTGATGAAGCCGAAGCCCTTGTCAGCGTTGAACCACTTCACGGTTCCCTGCGCCATGTGTATCTCCTTCTAAAACTGGCGGCCGTGCACGCCGTGCGGCCGATTGGCCGTTTTCGAGCAGCGGCGTCTGAGGCGGCCCCACGAAGGAGACTTCTCTCAACCCACGCCATCTCGCAACAGCGGCAACAGCAAATCACGTACGCAAAAACTCTGCACGACCTCTCCGACGAATTTCTCCGACATGTGACCTGACGGATGCCCGAGATCCGCTGGGCGGCGTGCAATGCCATGCGAAAGGCCCCCTTCCCGTCGATGCGGGAAGGGGGCCGATGTCTCTGCGCTGGTCAGTCCGGCCAGTGGCCGGTCATCCGGCGGACGCCGACCGCGCCGCCCCGGTCCACGGCGGCCCGGACCACCGCGAAGATGGCCCCCTGCAACGCCGCGGCGGCCAGGATCTCGCCCCAGCCACGGTCCTCGTCGGTGGCGTTGGGCGCCTCGCCGTCGCCGGCGGTGACCTTCCAGACCTGCCGGAAGATCGCGCCGGCCACCGCACCGGCGGCGATACCCAGCAGCACGCCGGCCGGTCGGTACGCGACCCTGCTGATGCCCTTGCTCACCTACGCCTCCCCCGCACGATCATCAGTACCACCACGGTGGCCACCGCACCGGCGGCGATGGCCGCCCATGGCACCGGGTTGCGTCGAACCAGTTCGCCCTTCTCGTGGGCCTGCGCGCGCACCAGCCCGCCCTTCTCGTGCGCCTGTGCCCGCGCCGACTCCGCGCGGCGTACGGCCTGCCCGCGGACCCGCGCCACGGTCTGCGCCGCCTGCTCGCGCATCCGCTCCCGGGCCTGCCCGGCGGACTCCTTCAGTCGCGCCTTGACGTCCGCCCTGGCGGCCAGCGCCTCCATCGTCTCGCCCAACTCGACCCGGGTGCGGCGGATCTCCTCGCGGAGCGCCTCCGTGTCGCCCGTCCCGTTTCCCGTCATCCCCGCCCCCTGTCCTTCACCGCGGCGGCGACGGTGTCCATGTCAGCGCGGAGGCTGCGGACCGTGGCCGCCGGAACCGGCGGGACCGCACGGCTGACCTGCTTCTTGCCCACTAGGGCGAGGATGCCGGCCACCAGGAAGAGGGCCACCGCCACGATCAGCGCCGCAGCCCAGGCGGGCAGCACCAGGTCGAGCAGCAGGATCGCGGTGGCGACCAGGGCACCCAGCCCGAAGAAGGCGAGCGCCCCGCCGGCGCCGAACAGACCGATCCCGATGCCGGCGTGCTTGCCCTTCTGGGTCAACTCCGCCCGGGCCAGCGCCAGTTCGTCCCGCACCAGACGGGAGACCTGCTCGGCGGCCCGCTGCACCAATTCGGCGGTGGAGGGCTCGCTCCCGTTGTGGGATGTGCGGGCATTCGCCACGTCAGCCATGCTGTCCTCCTTTCCTCATCACCGCGCTGTATGCCCGGAGTCGGCGCTCGTCAATCCTAAAGCGCGCCTACCCGGTCGCTGTTCCTGTCGTCCGGTTGCGCGCCCGGCGCGGCGTCCGTCCGCCCCGATCACGGTAGAGACATCCGGCAGCAGGTCCCCCGCCTAAGCCCGGTCAAACCTCTCCCCGCCCCACCAACGCCCCGCCCGGCCCCCCGGACACGCCCGGGCCCCCACCCTCGCCCCGTCGAGCATGGAGTTAGCGGCACGACACGCCGTCATCGGCGTCGCTAACTTCATGATCAACCGGGAGAACCGCCGGGACCGGAGGCCCGGGGGGGGGTCAGGGGCGGGGGGAGGTGGTTTCTTCGGGGCCGATGAAGGCTTCGCTGCGGGCGTCGCCGTCATCGCTGCCGCCGAAGACGCGGGCGTCGTCGGGGACCTCGGTGCGGCGCGCCGGCCGGCGTGGCTGCACCCACTGCCAGGGCAGGTCGCTGCCGGCGACGCCCAGCTCGGTGCGCAACCGGGGCATCGCGGTGGGGCGGTTGTCCCGGATCCACGCCACCAGGTGCTCGCGGACCAGGCAGCGCAGGTCCCACAGGCTGCCGGCGTCGGCGGCGCTGACCAGCGCGCGCAGCCGGACCATCCCGCCGGTGGCGTCGGTCACCTGCAGCACGCAGACCCGGCCGTCCCACAGCTCGGTGCCCTCCACCAGGCGGCGCAGCTCCTCCCGCATGGTCTGCACCGGGACCGCCCAGTCCACGTCGAACTCGGCGGTGCCGAGCACCGCCGCCTCGGTCCGGGTCCAGTTCTGGAACGGCTTGCTGGTGAAGTACGAGGTGGGCAGGATCAGCCTCCGGTCGTCCCAGATCTGCACCACCACGTAGCTGAGGGTCAGCTCCTCGATCCGGCCCCACTCCCCCTCGACGACCACCACGTCGTCGAGCCGGACCGCGTCGCTGAAGGCGAGCTGGAGGCCGGCGAACACGTTGCCGAGCAGGCTCTGCGCGGCCAGCGCGGCGACCACACCGACCACGCCGGCGGAGGTCAGCACGCCGGCGCCGATGCCGCGCACACTCGGGAACGTCATCAGCATCACGCCGACGGCCAGGATCACGATCACCGCGATGGTCAACCGGCGCAGCATCACCACCTGGGTCCGTACCCGGCGGGCGTGCCGGTTGTCCGGCACGTCGACCCGGAACCGGGCCAGCGCGGTGTCCTCCACGACGACCAGCAGGGCGGCCACCAGCCAGGCCACGGTGGCGATGACGCCGAGGACGAGCAGGTGCAGCAGCAGCCGGCGCCAGCCCTCGCCGACCGCGTACCCGGTGCTGAACCGGGCGGCGAACTGCACCGCGAGCACCGTCGCGGCGACCTGGAACGGCCGGCGCGCGTGGTCGGTCAGCTCGGTCATCAGCAGCGACCGGCGGCCGAACCGCCGGGTGATCCGGTGGACGACCTCAACCAGGAACAGGGCGACCGCCGCCGCGGTGAGCGCGGCGACGGCCGTTTCGAGATAACTCCGCACGTGTTTGCTGCTCCCCTCCGGCCGGGCGGCGATCCTTCGGGCAGAAGCCCACCAGTGCCCGGCGTCTTCCGGAATCGACCAGGTCAGACCTTGCGGTACCGGGACTGGAGGAAGCAGTAGAGGCCGAAGGCGGCGATGCCCAGGGCGACCAGGCTCAGCAGGAGCGTGCCGTACGACTGGTCGCGCAGCGTGCGCAGCGCGGCGTCCAGCCCACGGGCCTTCTCCGGGTCGTAGTTCACCGCCGCCACGATGACGAGCAGACCGGCGATGCCGTACGCGACGCCCTTGGCGACGTACCCGGCGATGCCCAGCCGGCGGGCCAGCGTGCGGGTCTTCGGGCTTATCTCGCCCGTCTTCAGGTGCTTCTCGAACCGCTTGACCAGGCCGTAGATCACCAGACCCACGCCGATCGCGGCGAGCACCAGCCCGGCCAGGCCGACCAGCCAGCGGCCACCGCTGGAGGTCATCAGCTTGCCGGTCAACGCCTCCTGCTGGTCGGCGCTGTTCGACCCGGCGTCCTTGAAGACCTTGAACGCGGTCCAGGCGAAGTAGAGGTAGACGATGGTGCGGCCGGCCGAGGCGAGCCGTTCCATGACCCGCTCCCGGCCCCGCTCGGCGCGGTGGCCCACCGCCGCCTCCAGCGCCTGCCAGATCGCCATCGCGAGCAGGCCCACCGCGGTGGCGATGACCAGGAACTTGCCCAGCGGCTGCGCGGAGAGGGTCCGAAGGGCGCCGGACTGGTCGCCGTCGTCGGACGACGTCCCGAATGCGATCTGCAACGCCAGCCAGGCGAAGAGCAGGTGCACGATGCCGTAGCCGATGAAACCGGCCCGGGCGAGGAGTTCCAGCCACCGGCTGTCCGCCGTGCGGGAGGCGGTGGCTTCGGCGTTACGGGTGAGTGACATGGCGCCACAATCTCCGATTGCGGAGATCCCCAAACGTCGGCCACCGCCGCCCGCCCGGTCAGTTGCCCGGGTTGCGCGAAACGCGAATCTTGACCTGTTGGTCGGTGACGCTGTCCAGGGTGACCGCGAAACCGCCGGCCTCGGTGGCCTGCTGCCCGGTGGTGAGCGTGAGCTGCTCGCCGGCGACCTCGACGGTCACCTGGTCGCCCTCTGCGCCGACCAGCTTGGCGTCGACGCCCAGGATGGAGGCGCTCGCGTCGACACCCCGCTCGAAGGTGACGGTGCAGGCGTCCAGCCCGCAGTCGGTGGAGGCGCCCTGCGAACTGCAGCCGGCGAGCACGGCGAGGCCGAGCGCCAGACCGGCGAACAGGCCGGCGGCGCGACGGACGGGGGGCAACGGAATGGTGGCGGGTCGGTTCGTCACCTCGCCAAGAGTACGAGACGCCCGCGAGAACGGCGCCGGTTGGTGATCATCGGGGACGGCGGCCCTCATGGGGGCGGGCGGGACCGGCCCGGGCACCGGCTAGGGTCCGGAACATGCCGTTCGACATCGCCCGCACCCGGGCCGCCTACCCCGCCCTGACCGAGGGCTTCGTCCACTTCGACGGGGCCGGGGGCACCCAGACCGCGGAAGGTGTGATCGACGCGGTCGCCGACGCCATGCGCAGCGCGGTCGGCAACCGCAGCGCCGCCTTCGTGCCGGGTCGCCGGTCGCTGGAGCTGGTGGCCGCCGCCCGCTCGGCGGTGGCCGACCTGCTCGACGCCGACCCGGCCGGGGTGGTGCTGGGCCCGAGCGCCACCGCGCTGACGTACACCCTGGCGCGCACGCTCGGCGCGGGCTGGCGTCCCGGCGACGAGGTGGTGGTCTCCCGGCTCGACCACGACGCCAACGTGCGGCCGTGGGTGCAGGCCGCCGAGGCGGCCGGCGCGACGGTGCGGTGGGCCGAGGTCGACCGGCGCACCGGCGAGCTGCCCGCCAGCCAGTACGCCGAGCTGGTCGGCGAGCGCACCCGACTGGTCGCGGTGACCGCCGGCAGCAACGCCATCGGCACCGTTCCGGACGTTCCGGCGATCGCGAAGACGGCGCACGCCGTCGGCGCGCTGGTCTGCGTCGACGGGGTGCACTCGGTGCCGCACGGGCCGACCGACCTGGCCTCGCTCGGCGCCGACGTACTGGTCACGAGCGCCTACAAATGGTCCGGCCCGCACCTGGCGGCGATGGTCGCCGACCCGGCTCGGTGGGCGGCGCTGCGCCCGGCGAAGCTGGTGCCGTCCTCCGACGTGGTGCCGGACCGGTTCGAGTACGGCACTCCCAGCTTCCCGTTACTGGCCGGCGTGGCCGCCGCGGTGGACCACCTGGCCGGGCTGGACCCGGACGCGGTGGGCGACCGGCGGGCCCGGCTGCGGGCCGGGCTGGCTGCCGCCCAGGCGCACGAGGAGGCGCTGCTGGACCGGCTGCTCGCCGGGCTGGCCGAGCGGCCCGCGATCACCGTCTACGGCTCGCCGGCCCGGCGCTGCCCGACGGTCTCCTTCCGGGTCGCGGGGATGTCGCCGGTGGCCACCCAGGAGGCGCTGGGCGCCGCCGGGTTCTGCCTCTCCGCCGGGGACTACTACGCCTACGAGTACTTCCAGATGATGGGGCTGCGCGACAGCGGCGGCGCGGTCCGGGCCAGCATCTACCACTACAACACGGCGGACGAGGTGGACCGGTTGCTCGCCGAACTGGATGTGCTGGTCGACGCTGCGGGGAGAATGGGCCGGTGAGCAACCTGGTCGAGGACAACCCCGCCAAGCACCGTTTCGAGATCCTGGTCGACGACGCGTTGGCCGGCTTCACCGCGTACCTGGTCCGTGGCGGGGTGCTGGTCTTCACCCACACCGAGGTGGACCCGCGCTTTCAGAACATGGGCGTGGGCGGGGCGTTGATCCGGGGCACCCTGGACCAGGTCCGGGCCCGGGGCGCCAGGGTGGTGCCGCGGTGCCCGTTCATGGCCGCGTACATCGACAAGCACCCCGAGTACGCCGACCTGGTCGCTGAGCCCTCCTAGGGCCTGACCGAACCGGCGCCGGTCAGCACCTCGGCCGCGGCCTGTCCGCTGGCCCGGGTGGCGCCGTGGGTGGCCAGGTGCACTGCGCCGGTGACCAGCTTGGGCACACCCAGCTCGACCACGACCGCGTCCGGACGGGCGGCCAGCGCCCGCTGCACCGCCGCGCGCATCCAGTCGTGCCGGTGCAGGTCGCGGACCACCAGCACCAGGGGACGCCCGTCCGCACCGGCGCCCGGATCACCCGGCACGTCCGGTTCGGCGTAGCGGACCGTGCTCGTGCCGGGCAGCAGCTCGGCCAGTGGCGCACCGATCCCCCAGGGCGTCTCCGCGCCGATGGCGATGTTGCGTGGCGGCTCGAACTCGACCACGTGCGCCGCGCGGGTCAGCGGCAGCGCGACGGCGTGCTCCGCGGTGACCCGGATGGCGCGGCGTGCGGCGACCAGCCCGACGTCGGTGGCGTCGCGCGCCGCGGCCGACCGGGCGGTGCGGGCGGCCACGGTCCAGGCGGCGAGCTGACCGACCCGCTTGGCCGCCTCGGCGAGACGCTCCTCGGGCAGCTCGCCGGAGACGACCGCGGCCACGATGGCGTCGCGCAGCTCCCGGGCCGCCTGCTCGTCGGCCCGTTCGCCGCCGATGCAGATCGCGTCGGCCCCGGCGGCGAGCGCGCGGACCGTCGCGCCGGCGAAGCCGTACCGGTCGGCGACGGCGCGCATCTCCACCGCGTCGGTCACCACCACGCCGGAGAAGCCCAGCTCGTCGCGGAGCAGGCCGCCCAGGATGCGCTGGCTCAGTGTGGCCGGCAGCTGCGGGTCGAGCGCGGGCACCAGCAGGTGGCCGGTCATCACGGCCTGCACCCCGGCCGTCACGGCGGCCCGGAACGGGGCCAGCTCGCAGGCGTCCAGCCGGTCCCGGTCGGCGGTGATCCGGGGCAGGTCGTGATGTGAGTCGACGCGGGTGTCGCCGTGCCCGGGGAAGTGCTTGGCGCACGCGGCGACCCCGCCGGCCTGGAGCCCACGGACCCAGGCGGCGGTGTGCCGCGCGACCAGAGTCGGGTCGGCCCCGAACGAGCGGACGCCGATCACCGGGTTGGCCGGGTTGGAGTTGACGTCGGCGTCCGGGGCGTAGTTGAGGGTGATCCCGGCGGCCGCCAGCTCCACGCCGAGGTCCCGGGCGACCGCCTCGGTCAGCTCCGGGTCGTCGACCGCGCCGAGGGCGAAGTTGCCGGGCCGGGAGCTGCCGTGGACCGACTCGATCCGGGTGACGTCGCCGGCTTCCTCGTCGATCGCCACGATGACGTCGGGCCGCTCGGCGCGCAGGGTCGCGGTGAGCGCCGCCACCTGGGCGGAGTCGACGACGTTGCGGGCGAAGAGCACCACCGAGCCGAGCCCCTCGCCGAGCCAGCGGCACACCCACGGTGGCGGGGTGGTGCCGACGAACCCGGGTTGCAGGACGGCCGCGGCCAACGCCGGGAGATGCCCGGTGGGCGCGGTCACGCCGCCCCCTCGTGGCGGTCGGCGTCGGCCGCCGGTGCCGGCGCGTCCGCGCCGACCCGCTGGTTGCGCTCGCTCATGCGGCCCCCGTACCCCATCTCTCGCGCGCCGTCGGCGCACCGCCACCGGCAGGCGGTGCTGCCATGGTCACACCGGGCGATTCAATAGTCAATAAACCTTACAGTTGCCGGACGGCACGGTCCCGGGGAGAGTTCGGGGATGGATCCCGCCCTGCTGGCCGACGCGACGAGCCCGGCCGACATCCCCGGCGTACGCCTGCTCGGCCTGGTGGTCGGCGCTCTGCTGCTGCTCGCCGCGATCCGGGCGATGTTCGGCCGGCGCTGAGCGACCACCCGGTCGAGCACCTGGCCCGCGTGTGGCCGACCGTCACCGGGGTACGGCTTCCCCGTCACCGGGTACGCGTGCCGAGGGGGAATGATGAAGATCGGTTACATTCTGTCCAGTGAGGAGTTCACGCCGGCTGAGCTCCTGGAACAGGCGCGCGGCGCCGAGCAGGCTGGCTTCGAGGCGCTGTGGATCTCCGACCACTACCACCCGTGGACGGACGCGCAGGGGCAGAGCCCGTTCGTCTGGTCGATGATCGGCGCGCTCAGCCAGGTCTGTTCGCTGCCGGTGACCACCGCGGTGACCTGCCCGACCGTGCGAATCCACCCGGCCGTGATCGCCCAGGCGGCGGCGACCAGCGCGGTGCTGCACGGCGGCCGGTTCGTGCTCGGCGTCGGAAGCGGCGAGGCGCTCAACGAGCACATCTTCGGCGATGCCTGGCCGCAGACCGACGTCCGGCTGGAGATGCTGGAGGAGGCCGTCGAGGTGCTGCGGAAACTGTGGACGGGTGACTTCGTCAACCATCACGGGAAGCACTACACCGTCGAGCACGCCCGCATCTACACGCTGCCCGACACTCCCCCGCCGATCTACGTCTCCGGCTTCGGCCCGAAGGCCATCGACCTGGCCGCACGCATCGGCGACGGCTACGTGAGCACCAGGCCGGACGCCGAGATGGTCCGGCGCTTCCGGGAGAACGGCGGCGGCGACAAGCCGTGCCAGGCCGGCTTCAAGGCGGCGTACGCGGCCAGCGAGGACGAGGGCATGCGGATCGCGTACGAGCGCTGGCCCAACGCCGGGGTGCCCGGTGAGCTGTCCCAGGTGCTCCCGTCGCCGCGCCACTTCGAGCAGGTCGCCGAGTTGGTCAGGCCGGAGATGATGAAGGAGGCGTTCGTCTGCGGCAACAGCGCCGACGCGCACCTGGAGATGATCGACAGGTTCGCCAAGGCCGGCTTCGACGAGGTGTACCTGGCCAACGTCGGTCCGCACCACCAGGGTCTGTTCGACCTCTACCAGCGCGAGGTCCTGCCCCGCCTACGCTGAGCCCGGGCGGCGGTTGACGACCGCCACGGCCGGAGACGGTTTCGGCGGTGATCGGGTCGGGTACCTCCGGCCCTCGATGAAACTGTCCACGCACTCGATGACGTTGCGCCGCGCGGCGCGGAGCCTCTTTGGCTGGACCGCGCTGCGGCCCAACCAACTGGCCGCCATGCGCGCGGTGATGAAGCGACGTGACGCCCTGGTGGTGCTGCCCACCGGCGCGGGCAAGTCGGCCATCTACCAGATCCCGGCCAGCCTGATCCCCGGCCCCACCGTGGTGATCTCGCCGCTGCTGGCCCTTCAGCAGGACCAGATCGCGGCCCTCAACGAGCGCCAGCGCCCGGAGCTGCGGGCCGTGCGGATCAGCTCGAACGAGTCGGCCGCCCAGCAGGCCGAGGCGATCACCGAGATACGCGAGGGCCGGGCGGAGTTCCTGTTCATCACCCCGGAGCAGCTGAGCAACCCCGACCGGATGGCCGAGGTCGCCTCGCTCAGGCCGGCACTGGTGGCGATCGACGAGGCGCACTGCATCTCGGCCTGGGGGCACGACTTCCGTCCCGACTACCTGGCGCTCGGGCACCTGATCGAGGGCATCGGCCGGCCGCCGGTGGTCGCGCTGACCGCCACCGCGTCACCACCGGTACGCGACGACATCATCGCCCGGCTGCGGCTGCGGAAGCCCGAGGTGGTGGTCTCCGGGCTGGACCGGCCCAACCTGTTCCTGGAGGTGGCGCACTGTCCCACCGAGGACTACCGGTGGCGCCGCCTGGTGGCGCTGCTGCGCGACGACGAGCGACCGGGGATCATCTACGTGCCGACCCGCCGCTCCGCGGAGGAGCTGGCCACCCGGTTGACCGGCGCCGGTTTCCCGGCGCAGTGCTACCACGGCGGGATGTCGGCCGGTGCCCGCGCCGAGCTGCACGAGGCGTTCCTCGCCGACCAGGTGCCGATCATGGTGGCCACGTCGGCGTTCGGGATGGGCATCGACAAGCCGAACATCGCCTGGGTGGTGCACATGGCGCTGCCCGACTCGCCGGACAGCTACTTCCAGGAGATCGGCCGGGCCGGCCGCGACGGGCAGCCGGCCCGGGTCCTGCTGCTCTGGCGGGCCGAGGACGTGGGCCTGCAACGGTTCTTCAGTGGTGGCCTGCCGGACGAGAACGAGCTGCGCGACCTCGCGGCGCTGCTGCGTCGCAAGCCGGCCACCAAGACCGAGCTACGCGAGGCCACCGGTCTCGGGCCACGCAAGCTGGGCCAGTACCTCTCCCTTCTGGAGCAGGTCGGGGCCGCCGAGCCGCGCGCCCGGCAGCGCATCGCCGCCCCCCGCTACGCCCCCACCCCGGTGGACGCCGCCGCGGCCGCGCTGGCCGAGGCGGAGCGGCAGCAGACGGTGACCCGGTCACGGACCGACATGATGCGGGCCTTCGCCGAGACCACCGCCTGCCGGGGGCAGACCCTGCTGGCCTACTTCGGCGAGCAGATGACCGAGATCTGCGGGCACTGCGACAACTGTCATGCCGGCACCAGCGTCGCCGACGACGGCGCGGTCGGGCCGTTCCCCGTGCACAGCCAGGTACGTCACCCGGAGTGGGGGCAGGGCCTGGTGCTCGGCTACGAGGAGGACAAGATGACGGTTCTCTTCGACGAGGTGGGGTACAAGACGCTGTCCGTGCGCGTGGTGTCCGAACAGGGCCTGCTGACGCTGGACTAGCCTGAGCCGGGCGCCAGCGCAGGGCCCACCGATTGACCGAGCAGAGCAGGGCGGAAGGGGCGTTGCCGTGATCGAGCAGCCGGCGTACACCGGTTTCGGTTTCTCCGACGAGGAGTGGGGGCTGCTGGTCGGCCTGCCGCAGTCGGTGCTGACCGCCGCGAGCGCCGCCGAGTCCGACGGCACCCGCCGGACCATGGCGGAGAACGCGGCCGGGTTGGAGACCATCTCGGCGGGCCGGGAGTCGGCCAGCCCGCTGGTCGCCGCCGTGGCCGGCGAGATCGTGACCCGGGTCGGCGACCCGGAGACCGGCGAGGAGCTGCCGGTCATCGCGCCCGCCGACCCCCGGGCGATGATCGACGACGTGCTGGTGCGGGCCGGCGAGGCCGCCGCGCTGCTGGCCGTCCGGGTCGACGAGGGTGCCGCTGGCGCGTACAAGCACTGGCTGGTGGACATCGCCGAGCAGGTGGTCGGCGCCGCCTCCAGCGGTGGGCTGCTCGGGCTGGGCGGCGAGCCGGTCAGCGACTCCGAGCGGCGTTTCCGCGACCGGCTCGCGCACGTGCTCAACGACTGACCGACGACATCGGCGTACCGGCCGGACCGGTCGGCTCGGCGGCCACCGCCGCGGGGTCGGCCGGCCGGACGCCGCGCAGCGCGGCCAGCGCGGTCACCGCGCCCAGCAGCATCGCCACCGTGGCGGCGATCGCGGCGAGGTGCAGCCCGTCGGCGAACGCGAGTCGGGCGGCGTGCAGCACGGCGTCGCCCAGATCGGCCGGCAGCCCCTCGGCCACCGCCAGCGCACCGCCCAACGTCTCATGGGCCGCGTCGCGGGCGTCGGCCGGCAGGCCGGCGGGCAGGCCGTCGAGGACCTCCCGGCGGTAGACCGCCGCGCCGACGCTGCCCAGGATCGCCATCCCCAGCGCGCCGCCCAGCTCACTGCTGGACTCGGTCAGCGCCGAGGCGACACCGGCCTGCTCGGGCGGCGCCGCACCGAGGACCAGCTCGGTGACCAGCGACATCACCATCACCAACCCGGCCGCGTAGATGCTGGCGCCGAGCAGCAGCAGCCAGAGCGGCGACTCGGGCGTGACCCGCGTCAGCACCAGGAAGCCGAGCACGGCGATCCCGAAACCGGTGCCGATCAGGTACGACCGATCGATGCGCTGGGCGAGCGCGGCGGCGGCCGGAGCGATCCCGCCGACCGCCAGGGACGGCACCAGGCTCCACAGTGCCGCCCGCAGCGGGCTCAGGCCGAGCACCAACTGGAGGTGCTGGGTGGTGAAGATGGCGAAGCCGACCAGGGCGAACATCGCCAGCAGGTTGACCGCGAGGGACCCCGCGAAGCCGCGGCGGCGAAACAGCGCCAGGTCGATCATCGGGTACGCCCGGGTCCGCTGCCGGTGCAGGAACAGCGCCCCGACGAGCAGGCCGGCGACGATGGCCGACACCCGTGCGGGGCTGACGCCGTCGCGGGCCATCTCCTTGATGCCGTAGATCACCGGCAGCAGCGCGCCGAGCGACAACAGCGCGCTGACCAGGTCGAACCGGCCGGCGCCGGGGTTGCGGAACTCGGGCACCAGGATCGGGGCGAGCAGGAGCAGCAGCACCATCGCGGGAATGTTGATCAGGAAGATCGAGCCCCACCAGAAGTGCTCCAGCAGGACGCCGCTGAGCACCGGACCGATCGCGATGCCACCGGTGAGCGTGGCGGTCCAGATGCCGATCGCGGTGCCGCGCTGCTTGGCGTCGTGGAACATGTTGCGGACCAGGGCGAGCGTGGAGGGCATCAGGGTGGCCCCGCCGACGCCGAGCACGGCGCGGGCGGCGATCAGCGTCCCGGCGCTGTCGGCGTACGCGGCCAGCAGGGACGCCGCGCCGAACGCGGCCGCGCCGAACAGCAGCAGCCGACGCCGGCCGATCCGGTCACCCAGGGCGCCCATGGTGATCAGCAGTCCGGCCAGCACGAAGCCGTAGATGTCGAAGATCCAGAGCTGCTGGGTGCCGGTGGGGCGCAGTTCCTCGCTGATGAACGGGACGGCGAAGTAGAGCACCGACACGTCCATCGAGACCAGGAGCAGCGGCAGCATCAGCACCGTGAACCCGATCCACTCCCGTCGGCCCGCTCGGGGGGCCGGTGCGGTCGTCGTCGTCATGGGAGAACTCCTTCTGCGTATGGCGTACGCTCTTATGCGTAGACCATACGCAGAACTAGGATGACGGGGCAAGGAGGAAAATGTGGCGGCGAGGACAGACGACAACGGCCCGGCGATCCCGCCGGCCATCGAGAGCGCCTGGGGGTTGCGTGAGCGGCCACCCAAGGGGCCCCGGCCGGGGCTGACCGTGAGCGGCATCGTGGACGCCGCCGTGCGGGTGGCCGACGCCGACGGGCTCGCGGCCGTCTCGATGAGCCGGGTGGCCAAGGAGTTGGGCGCCGCCACCATGGCCCTCTACCGGCACATCGGCTCCAAGGACGAACTGCTGATGCTCATGGTCGACACCGGGTACGGCCCACCGCCCGGTCCCGCCGCACCGGACGCCGACTGGCGCGCCGGCCTCACCCGCTGGGCCTGGGCCGAGCACGACGTGCTGCGGCGGCGGCCCTGGCTGCTGCACGTGCCGATCACCGGCCCGCCGATCACCCCCCAGACGCTCGGCTGGCTGGAGGACGGGCTGCGCTGCCTCGACGGCACCGCGCTGGCCGAGAGCGAGCAGATGTCGGCAATGCTGCTGATCACCGGGTACGTCCGCAACGAGGCCACCCTCACCACGCAGATCGCCGAGGGCAGCCGGGCCGCCGGCATGAAGCCGGGCGAGATGATGCCGGCGTACGGCCGGATGCTCAGCCGGCTCATCGACCCTGCCCGCTTCCCGGCGCTGCACCGGGTGCTGACCTCCGGAGTGCTGGGCCAGGACGACGACCCGGATGAGGAGTTCACCTTCGGCCTCGACCGGATCCTCGACGGCATTGAGGCCCTGATCCGGCGGCGAGCGGTCTGAGGAGCACCGGATGCTGCACCGGGACACCGTCGACACCACCGTGCTGCCGCCGGGTGAACGGTTCGGGATGTGGCTGGACCTCGTGGCACGCACCTCGGCGCCGATGCGGATCCAGTCCGCGCACGCCGACGATTTCGCCGCCCGGGCCGACTTTATCGATCTCGGCCCGATCCAGCTGATCAATTACCGCTATCCGTCGCTGGACGCCACCCGGACCCGCAAGCTCGTCCGCCAGTCGGATCCGGAGCTCTACATGCTCGCCCTTACGACCGGCGGTGTCGGCACGTCCAGCCAGGACGGTCGCCGCAGCGAGATTCTGGCCGGGGAGTTCACCTTCTACGACGCCTCCCGCCCGCATGACGTCGGCCACCACGCCATCGAGCCCGAGCGGGACCAGGCCAGCTCAGTCATCGTGATGATCCCGCACGCGGCGCTGCCACTGCCGCCGCAGCGGATGGCCGGCCTCTACGGCGGCCGGATGTCCGGCAGCGAGGGCGTCGGCGCGTTGCTGGCGCGGTTCCTGCTCCAGGTCACCAGGCATCCCGAGCAGTACCATGGCGCCGACGCCAGCCGACTCGGCGCGGTCGGGCTGGACCTCGCCACCACCATGCTCGGCCGGCACCTGGTCGCCGAGGACGCGGTGCCGACCGAGGTCCGCTGCCGGGCGCTGGTCACCCAGGTGCAGGCGTACGTCCACCGCAACCTCGGCGACGCGACGCTCAGCCCGCAGACCGTCGCGGACGCCCACCACATCTCACTACGCTCGCTGCACCGGTTGTTCGAGGCCGAGGAGTCCACCGTCGCGTCCTACATCCGGGACCTGCGGCTGGCCCGGTGCCGGCGCGACCTGACCGACCCCACGCTGCGCACCCAACCCGTGCAGATGATCGCCGCCCGCTGGGGGTTCACCGACAAGGCGCACTTCAGCCGGGCGTTCCGGGCGGCGTACGGGATGAGCCCGCAGGCGTACCGGGAGGGCCACACGGATCCGGCGCGGATCGTCAACCGCCCGGCATCCATGGTCAACTCGTCCCGGGCAGACTGACGATCAACGCAGTCGACCCGCGGCCCGCCCAGGCGGCCGCGGCAGGTCGCCAACGGGGGCCGTGGCGAGGCGCCCGCCGCCAGACGCGGCGGGCGGCCGCCCGGTGCCCCCCCGACCGCGGACTGAAGCTCCGGTCCCGTCACTCTCCCCCCAGGACCGTCGGCGGGGCCGGTCAGGCCTTCTCCAGCAGCTCCAACACGACCCGTTCGGCCTCCTCGCGCGGCGCTTGCGGGTCCACCGGCGCCACCACCCCGTCGTGGTAGAGGTCCACCACCCGAGGGTCCACATAGGATGTGCGCGCCACGGTAGGTGTGTTGCCCAGCAGCTCGGCGACCTCGCGCATCACCGCGACCACCGCCTTGCGCCGGGCGGTCATCGAGCGCCCCGGGCCGGCGGTGGCCAACTCGGTCGCGGCGAGCACGGTGGCGTGCCAGGTGCGGAAGTCCTTGGCGGTCATCTCCCCGCCACTGGCGTCGCGCAGGTACCCGTTGACCTCGTCGCTGCGCACGTCCCGCCACTCCCGGCCGTCCCAGTAGCCGAACAGCCGGTCCGCCTGCCGACGCCGGCGGCGCAGGTCCGTCAGCACCTGGCACAGCTCCGGGTCCTCGATCCGGCGCACCTGCTCGATGCCGCCCTTCGCCGGGAACTCGAAGACCACGCAGCCGCCCCGGGACCGGGCGTGCTCGGGGCGCAGGGTGGACACCCCGAACGTCGGCTCGTCGCCGGCCGCGTACTGGTCGCTGCCGACCCGGAACATCCCCATGTCCAGCAAGCGGGCCACCGTGGCCAGCACCCGGTCCCGGCCCAGGCCCCGGCCGCCCAGGTCGTGCCCCACCCGCTCCCGCAGCACCGGCAGCCGCCGGGCCACCTCCAGCATGTGGTCGAACTTCGCCTCGTCCTGCTTCTCCCGCCACAGCGGGTGGTAGAGGTACTGCCTGCGCCCCGCCGCGTCGATGCCGATCGCCTGGATGTGGCCGTTCGGGTACGGCGAGATCCAGACGTCCTCCCACGCGGGCGGGATGACCAGCTCCCGCAGTCGGGCCAACTGGTCGGGATCCCGGACCGGAGCGCCGCCCGGATCGACGAAGTGCCAGCCCTTGCCGCGCCGTCGGCGCCCGTACCCCGGCCGGCCCGGATCACTACGCCGCAATCGCACCGGAGACCCGCACCACCCGTTCCACCTCGTCCACGGCGGCCAGCACCTCGTCTAGCCGCAGAGCCGCCAACGTCGGGTGGCTTCCTACCCCGCCCCACCGGCGCCAACCGCCCGCACCGGCCCAGAGCACCCGGTGCCGGGGCCGGTCCGGCGGCGGCCCCCAGTGGGCCGGCGGCACCGGCCCGAAGAGCACCACCGAGGCGGTGCCGTACCCGGTGGCCAGGTGCGCCACCCCGGTGTCCCCGCTGACCACCAACCGGGCGTTGGCGACCAGCGCGGCGAGCGCCCCGAGGTCGGTCCGGCCGGCCAGCACGGCGGTCGGCGGCAGGCCGGCCGCGTCGGCCACCCCGGCGGCCAGCGCGCGTTCGTCGGCCGAGCCGGTGAGCAGCACCCGGTGCCCCCGGTCGGTGAGCGCCCGGGCCAGCGCGGCGAACCGCTCGGCCGGCCAGCGCTTCGCGGGGATCTTGCCGCCGGGATGCAGCACGGTCGCCCCGGTGGGCAGCCGGGGCGCCTCGGGACGGCGCAGAGCGAGGTCGGTGCGGTCGGCCGGGATGTCGTACCACGACAGCAGCCCGCACCACCGGTCCACCTCGTGCTCGTCGGCGGCCCACGGCGGGCCGTCGACGAACCCGGCGTCGGTGTTGGCGAAGGCGAGCAGGCGTCCGGGGCGGGCGGCGGCGAGCAGCCGGTGCGACTGCGGGCCCCGCCCGTGCAGGTTGACCGCGACCTGCGGGGCCGGGCCGGGCCAGGCCGGGCCATCCAGCCCGGCGGTGTCCACCAGCCGGTCGACGCCGCCGACCAGGTCGACCAGCGGGGCCAGCCAGGCGGGCGCGGCGAGCGCCAGCTCCCGACCGGGGTACGCGACCCGCAGCGCCCGCAGCGCGGGCACCGCGGTGACCAGGTCGCCGACGCCGAGGGCGCGCAGGACGAGGATCACGGGTACGAGGTCTCCTGCTCGGCGCAGACCACCATCTCGCGTACGGCGCAGCCGGGCGGCTGGTTGAGCGCGTACATGATCGCCGCGGCGGTGTCGACGGGATCGTTGAGGATGGCGTCCGGCCCCGGCTTGTACTGCGGGTCACGCTCGTCGAAGAACGCGGTACGCATCCCGCCGGGGATGAGCAGGGTGACGCCGACCTGGCCGGCGAGTTCGGCGGCGAGGGCGCGGGTGAAGCCGACCACGCCGAACTTCGCCGCGCAGTACGCGGTGGCATCGCTGACCGCCTTGACGCCGAGGGTGGAGGCGACCGTGACGATGCGACCGCGGGAGGTCTGCAGGAACGGCAGGGCGGCCCGGATCACCGCGGCGGTGGCCAGCAGGTCGACCGCGACGATCCGGTCCCAGGTCTCCCCCGGAACGTCGGCGAGCCGGCCCGGCACGTCCATGCCAGCGGCGGTGACCACCGCGTCCAGGCCGCCGGCCTGCTCGGCGAGGTGTTGCGTGGCCACCTCGGCGGCCCGGGTGTCGGCCAGGTCGCACTCGGTCCAGGACACCCCGTCGACCGGCGGCTGCCGGTCCAGCACGAACGGCCGGCCACCGGAGGCGGTCACCGCGGCGACCACCGCCGCGCCGAGACCGCTGGAACCGCCGGTGACCAGGACGGCGGGCCCGGCACCGGGCGACGCGGCGCTCATCGGGTCCGCTCCCCGCCGGGCGTCACCGACGACGGCACGGCGATGCGGGCCCGCTCCGTCGGGTCGCCGGTCGCGCAGCACGCGCCGGTGGCGTGCCCTTGGCCGGAGCGGGCGATCATGTCGGTGGTGGACCGGCCGTCCAGGTACGGCACCACCACCGTGTGCCCGTCCCAGCGGCGCAGGACCTCCGCCTCGGGCAGCGCCGCGGCGTCCCCGCCACCGCTGGCGTAGTCCCCGCCCTTGACCCAGATGTCCGGACGCAGCCAGGACAGCGCCGCCTCCGGGGTCGACTCGTCGAAGATCATGACCGCGTCCACACAGCTCAGCGCGGCCAGCAGCCGTGCGCGGTCACCCTCGGACATCACCGGCCGGTCCGGCCCCTTCAACCCGGCGACGCTGGCGTCGGAGTTGAGGCAGACGATCAGGCAGTCGCCGAGCTGACGGGCGGCCTGCAGGGTGGCCACGTGCCCGGCGTGCAGCAGGTCGAAGCAGCCTCCGGTGGCCACCACCGTGCCGCCCGCCGCGCGTACGTCGGCGAGCAGCGTGGCGACCGCCGCCACGCCCACCCGGTCACCACCCAGGCCGACCACGCCGGTAGGCGCCGACTTCACAGGCGGTGGGAGGGCCGCGGCCACTCCCCCGCCCGCCACATACGCGGACGCGTCGGCGACCGCCGCCTGCACCGCCTCGGAGACCAGCGCGCCCTGGGCCAGCGCAAGGCTGGCGCTGGCCGCGAACCGGTCGCCGGCGCCGCAGGTGTCCCCCTCGGCGCTGCCCGGGGTCGGCACCACCAGCGGCGTCGACCCGGCGTGGCAGAGCAGCGCGCCGTCCCCGCCCAGCGTCACCGCGACGGCACCGGCCCGCCAGCGTCGGCGCAGACCCTGCGCGCCCCGGGAAGCGGTCGCCAGGCGGGACGCCCCGGGCAGCGTGGGGACCAGCTCGCGCACCTCCGACTCGTTCGGTGTGGCCAGATGCACGCCGGGCACCGCCGCCGGTCCACGCGGATGCGGGTCCCACACCACCGGGGCGCGGGTCGCGGCCAGCGCGGCGCGCAGCGCGGGCTGGCGGGCGACCCCCCGACCGTAGTCGCTGACCAGCACCGCCGACGCCGCACCGATCACCCGCAGCACCTCGTCGGAGGGCTGGCCCGGTTCGCCGGGTACGCCGCCGCGGTCGTGGCGCAGCAGCACCCGGCCGCGGGCCCGCAGCCGGACCTTCTCCGGCGTCGCGCCGGACAGGGTCAGCGGGTACACCTGCACACCGGCGGCGGCGAGCAACGCGCTCAGCCGGGCGCCGCCGGCGTCGTCGGCGAGCGCCGTCACCAGCACCACCTCCGCGCCCTGCGCGGCGGCGAAGACCGCCGCCAGGCCAGCGCCACCGGGCCGGTCAGCGGCCGCGGTCTCGTCGAGCACGGGCACCGGGGAGTCCGGACAGAGCCGGTTCACGACCCCTTCCACGTCCCGGTCGAGCAGGGTGTCCCCGACCACCACCACGAGTCCCCTCACGCTTACCTCCTCATCCTCACGCGTCGACCTGCTGTCCGGTCCCGCCGTCGAGCACCACCTCGACCCCGGTACGCACCGGCCCGGACGGGAGCCGACCGGCCGGTGCGGGCTCGGCCGGCGCGTGCCGGGTGGACGCGGCCAGCGCGGCGGGCAACTCCTGCTCGAGGTATTCGCAGAGCAGGTGGCTGGTGACGAGGTGCAGTTCCTGGACGACCTGGGAGTCGGGGGACGCGACGGCGAGGGCGTCGGCGCAGGCGTCGGCGAGGGGGTTGGGGGCGGGCCCGGTGAGCGCCCAGGTGGTGAGGCCGCCGTCCCGGGCGGCGTGCGCGGCGGTGAGCAGGTTGCCGCTGGTGCCGCTGGTGCTGAGCAGCAGCAGGATGTCGCCGGGTCGGCCGTGGGCGCGGACCTGGCGGGCGTAGACGTCGGCGTAGCCGTAGTCGTTGGCGATCGCGGTCACGGCGCTGGTCTCGGCGTGCAGGGCGATGGCGGACAGCGGCTGCCGGTCGTGGTGGAGCTTGCCGACGAGTTCGGCGGTGAGGTGTTGGGCCTCCGCCGCGCTGCCACCGTTGCCGGCGACCAGCAACCGTCCCCCGCCCGCCAGCCGGTGCGCCAGCTGCGCACCCCAGCGCGCCAGCTGCGACTCGCACCGTCGGTAGGGCACCAGCGCCGCGGCGAGGTTCGTCAGGTGGGTGTCGAGCGGGCTGCCCGCCGGCATCAGGCCACCACCCGGGTCGGCCGGCGCACCGCGGCCACCTCGCCGTAGAGCTCCGCCAGCCGCTCGGCCGTGGCGGCCCACGAGTACCGCGACCGGGCCCGCTCACGCGCGGCGGTGGCGTACCGGAAGCGCCGGATGCGGTCGTCGAGCAGCCGCTGGATCGCGGTGGCCAGGGCACGTGGATCGCGGGCCGGCACGAGATCGCCGGTCGTCCCGTCGACCACCGTGTCCCGGATGCCGCCCACGGCGGTGCCTACCACCGGCACCCCACAGGCCATCGCCTCCAGCGGCGTCAACCCGAAGGGCTCGTACCAGGGGGCGGCGACCAGCAGGTCCGCCGAGCGGTACCAGCGGCCCATCTCCTCCCGGGGCACCGCGCCGACCAGCCGTACCCGGTCGGCCACCCCGCAGGTCTCGGCCAGCGCCCGCAACCGCCGGGCGTACGGGTCGGTCTCCAGCAGCCCCTCGGGCGGCCCGCCCACCACCACACACTCGGCGTCCGGCACCAGCGCCATCGCGCGGATCACGGTCTGGAAGCCCTTGCGCTCCACCAACCGGCCCACGGTCAGGATCCGGGGCCGACCCGGCTCCCGGTCCGCGGCCGGCCCGAGCGGGGCGAACGAGGCGAGGTTGACCCCGGACGGAACGACTGTCATCCGGGACCGGGGCACTCCCATCCGGACCAGCTCACCGACCTCGTCGCGGCACTGCGCGACCACCCGGTCCACCGAGCGGCCCAACTCCAGCTCGTAGGAGATCCGCCGCGCCGGACTGGTGTCCTGCACGCCCTGGTAGCGGCGCTTCACGGTTCCCAGCGCGTGGTACGTCTGCACCACCGGCACGCCGGTCTGCCGGCCGGCGTTCAGCGCGGCCAGGCCACTCATCCAGAAGTGCGCGTGGATCACCTCGGGCATCCAGTCCCCGCCCCGCCACCGCTCCACCAGCCACCGGCTGAACTCCCGCATGTGCGGCAGCAGCGCGTCCTTGGCCACCGGCTCGGCCGGACCGGCCGGCACGTGCACCACGTCGTACCCGTCCGGGCTGCGGACGGTCACCGGCAGGTCGAGCGCGTCCCGGCGGGTGTAGACCCGCACCTCGTGCCCGGCGTCGGCGAGCGCGGCGGACAGCTCCGCGACGTGCGTGTTCTGGCCACCGGCGTCCTCCCCTCCGAGGATGGCGAGCGGGCTGGCGTGCTCCGAGATCATCGCGATCCGCATACTTCCTCCTCCAGCAGCCGGTCCCAGTCAGCGAGGAAACGGTCGAGGCCGTACCTGTCCCGCGCGGCCGTCCGTGCCGCCGCGCCGGCCTGACGCGCGGCCTCCGGCTCGGTGATGAACCGGCGGGCGGCGTCGAGCAGGGTGTCCATCCGGGTGGCGAGGGCCCCCGCCGCCGGGGGCACCGCCGTCACCGCCTCGGTGGTGGCGAGCGCGACGACCGGCATGCCGATCGCCATCGCCTCGATCAGGCTGAGCCCCAGCGAGGTCCACCGGCACAGGTGCAGGTACGCGCGCCGCCGGGCCAGTTCGGCGTGCATCCGGTCCTGAGGTACGTCGTCGTGGCTGGTGAGCCGCTCGGCGGGCAGGCCGAGGTGGTCGGCGAGGCCGGCGACGCCCATGCCGAACACGTCCAGCGGAGCGATCTCGGCGAACCGGGGCAGCAGGTCGGTGCCGGTGACCCGGCCCCGCCGTACCGGCTCGTTGATCACCACGGCGAGCCGGTCCAGCTCACCGGTGTACGACACGGCGGGGGCGACGATCCCGTGATCGACCACTGTGGTGCGGGTGCCACCGGTGTCCCAGAAGATCTGGTTGAAACCGGTGACGTGGGCGATGAGCAGGTCGTCGCGGTCGGCCATCGGATGCCGGGTGTTCGGCACGTCGCCCTTGGGCGTGTTGTGTTCGACGTAGATGGCCGGGACATCGCGGCCGGGGCGGCGGCCCAGCCACTCCTCGGCGAGGTCGACCTCCTCGGGGCGTTGCAGGATCACCAGGTCGACGCCGGCGCCGGGCAGGTCGGCGGGGGCGACCTCGACGGCGCTGTCCGGCCAGGGGTAGGTGCGGGCACGGCCGAGGCCGTTGGGGCCACGGTCGGGTGTGGTGGGGATCAGGTAGCGGTGGCTGCCGTGCACGAAGGACGTGGTCCAGGAACCGTGCACGTGCCAGAGCAGGACGTTCATCGGCCGCCACCACCGCTGACGGCCAGCACCCGCAACGCCTCGACCACCTCGGCCGGGTCGATGCCGCTCAGGCAGGGGTGCGCGGGCACCGGGCAACTGGCCGCCCGGGTGTCCCGGCAGGGCGCGTCGGCGTTGCCGAGCCGGACTGTGGGCACCCGGTAGGGCCCCCACTGCCCAAACGGGACGGTCGGCGCGAAGAGACTCACCACCGGCACCCCGGCCGCCGCGGCGAGGTGTGCCGGCCCGGTGTTGCCCACCACCACCGCGCCGGCGTCGGCGACGATCGCGGCCAGCCCCGGCAGGTCCGTCCGGCCACCCAGATCGGTGCCGCCGGCCGCCGCGACCCGGGCGGTGACGTCGCGCTCGTCGGAGCCGCCGGTGACCAGCACCCGGTGCCCGGCGGCGGTCAGCGACCCGGCGATCCGGGCCGCCAGCTCGGGCGGGCAGGCCCGGCTCGACGCGGCCGAGCCGGGGTGCAGCACCACGTAGCCAGGGTCACCGAGGTCGGCCGGGCGGGGCGGCAGGGCGTCCGGCCGCAGCCGGAGCACGGGCTCGTCGTCGCCGGGCAGCCGGTGGCCGGCGGCGGCGGCGAGGGAGAGGGCACGTTCGGGTTCGGGGACGCCGACGGGCACCCGGTGGCGGACGTCCAGCAGGGAACCCGGGTAGTCGTCGCTGATCGCGGAGATCCGGCGGATCCCCGCCATCCGCAGCAGCAGCGCCAGCGGCAGCGCGGACTGGTGGAACGACGTGAAGACCACCGCCTCGTCCGCGCCTATAGCGGCGAGGCGCGCGGCCAGGGTCCGCATGGCGTCCGGGTCGACCGGCGCCGGAGTGGGATCGATCCACGGCAGCGGATGTTCGAGGATCTCGTCGACGCCGGGCAGCAGGTCGGCGGCCGCCCGCCCGCGTGGCCCGCACAGCAGCACCACCCGCTGCGCGCCGGCCGCGACGGCGCGGATCGCCGGCCCGGTGACCAGCACGTCCCCCGCCGAGTCCGACCGCACCACCAGCGCTGTGCCCACCCGCTCGCCGACCCGACCCGGCACGGTGTGCACCGCCTGCTGGCGGCGCAGGATCTCATCCACCGCCGCCGGCAGGTCGCTGGCCAGCCACCCGGCGGCGGCGACCTCCTCCGGCCGGGTCACCGGGGTGGGCACCAGCACACCGGCCGCCCCCGCCGCCAGCGCGGCGGCCACGTCCCGACCGATGTCGCCCACCAGCACGCAGCGCGACGCGCGCGTGCCGAGCTCCCGTGCCGCGGCGTGCACCAGGCCGGGGGCGGGCTTGCGGCAGTCGCAGCCGTCGGCGTCGTCGTGCGGACAGACCAACCACGCGTCGAAGCGCCCCAGCAGCTCCTCGATCCGGGCGTGCACCGCCCGCATCTGCTCGTCGCCGAAGTAGCCCCGGGCCAGGCCGGACTGGTTCGTCACCACCGCCAGCCGCAGCCCGGCGGCCCGCAGCCGGTCAAGCGCCGCTCGCGCCCCCGGCACCGGCCGCACCTTCTCCGGATCACCGTTGTACGGCACGTCCTCGATCAGGGTGCCGTCCCGGTCCAGCAGCACCGCGTCGTACAGGACGGGGCGGGTGCCCTCGACAGGCCCGGAACCGGCCCGGCCAGCACCGGCGTACACCCGGGCTGACCTGCGCTGATCCGGATCCTCCTGGTCCTGTCGCACAGGCGGCGGGTTCCCTGCGCCCCGAGGAGTAAACGTGGTCGTCGGCGCGGTGGGCCAGCGCCGCCGGCGGTGCCCCGCGTCGGCCTTACCCGCCGCCCCCGAGAAGCTAACCCGCCGGGCCGTTAGCCACCTTTCCCGCAGGGTATGGGAGTCCAGTGGCGATTGTGGAGAAAGTGATCGACGCTCCCCCCCAGCAGGTTTTCGACGTGCTGGCCGACGGGTGGACGTACAGCGACTGGGTGGTCGGCACGGCACACGTCCGGGACGTGGACGAGGCCTGGCCGCGGGTGGGCAGCCAGCTGCACCACCGGGCCGGGCCGTGGCCGTTCTCGTTGCAGGACGCCTCCACCGTGCTGGCCTGCGAGCCACCGCACCGGCTCGTCCTCCGGGCCGGTCTCTGGCCGGCCGGCGAGGCGATCGTGGCCTTCACCCTGGAACCGGTCGGCGCGGGCGCCACCCGGGTCCGCATCGGGGAGGACTTCGCCGCCGGTCCGCTGCGCTGGGTCCGCAACAAGATCAATGATCTCGTGCTGCACCTGCGTAACCGGGAGACGCTGAACCGGCTGTCCGACATCGCCACCCGGCAGAAGGGTGCGCCGTGACGCAGACCGTGGTGGTGACCGGCGCGAGCGCCGGCGTCGGACGGGCCGTCGCACACGCGTACGCGGCCCGGGGCGCCCGGCTGGCGCTGCTGGCCCGGGGCGAGGCGGGCCTGGCGGCGGCCGAGCGGGAGTGCCGGCGGCGCGGCGCCACCGACGTACGGGTGTACCGGGTCGACGTCGCCGACGCGGGTGCCGTGCTGCAGGCCGCCGACGACGTGGTGCACCGGTGGGGCCGCATCGACGTGTGGATCAACAACGCGATGGTGTCGGTGTTCGCACCGGCGTGGGAGATCCCGGCGCGCGAGTTCCGCCGGGTCACCGAGGTCACCTACCTGGGCACGGTGTACGGCACGCTGGCGGCGCTGCGGCACATGCGGGCGCACGGCTGCGGCGCGATCGTGCAGGTGGGCTCGGCGCTGGCCTACCGGGGGATCCCGCTGCAGTCGGCGTACTGCGCAAGCAAGCACGCCGTCCAGGGGTTCAACGACTCGCTGCGGGCCGAGCTGCTGCACGACTGCCCGGGGGTGAAGCTGTCGATGGTGCAGCTGCCCGCGGTGAACACGCCACAGTTCTCCTGGGTCCGCACCCGGCTGCCCCGGCATCCGCAGCCCGTGCCGCCGATCTTCACGCCGGAGCTGGCCGCGCGGGCGATCGTCTGGGCCGCCGATCACGGCACCCGGGAGCTGAACGTGGGCGGCCCGACCTGGCGGGCCCGCCTGGGCGACATCCTGATCCCCGGCCTGCTGGACCGCAAGCTTGCCCGGGACGGGTACGACAGCCAGCAGACCGGCGACGAGATCGACCCGGCCACCTGGCGGGACAATCTCGACCACCCCGGCGACGAGGACCGCGACCGGGGCGCAGCGGGCGTCTTCACCGACCGGGCGCGCGGTCGCTCGGCGGCGCTCTGGGTTGGCACCCACAAGCCGGCGCTGTCCGGTTTCGCGCTCGTCGGCGTGGCGCTGGCCCTCGCCGCCGCCGCCCGACGCCCTCGCTGACCTGCGCCCGGAGCAGCGGAGCAGGGCTCGCACCCAGCGGAGGGACACCGTCCGCAACGCCCGGAAGGGGAGCCTTTCCAAGCCGGACGTGGCAACTGGCTACCCTCTCAGGTAGCCCTGTCCGCAAACCGAGGATGTCCGACATGATCGAGCCCGTGCAGCTGCCGTCGCCGTGGCGGGACGCGCGCCTGACCGTCGTGGTGCCCACCTACAACGAGGCGGGCAACCTCCCGGCGCTGGTCGAGCGGCTGCTCGCACTGCCGCTGCCGGGGCTGCGCATCCTCGTTGCCGACGACAACTCTCCCGACGGCACGGGCGAGGTGGCCGACAAGTTGGCCATCGAGCACCCGGACCGGATCGAGGTGGTGCACCGGGCTGGCAAGGAGGGCCTGGGCCGCGCCTACGTGGACGGAATGGGGCGGGCGCTCGACGGCGCCGCCGAGTACGTGGCGCAGATGGACGCGGACCTGTCCCACCCGCCGGAGGCACTGCCGGGGATGCTGGGCGCGCTGCTCTCCACCCAGGCCGGCGTGGTGATCGGTTCCCGGTACGTGCCGGGCGGCGAGCTGGACGAGAACTGGCCGCTGTACCGCCGGGCGCTGAGCGGTTGGGCGAACCTCTACGTGCACACGCTGCTGCGGGTGCGGATCCGGGACCTGACCGCCGGCTTCAAGATCTGGCGGGCCGACGCGCTGCGGGACATCGGCCTGACCCGGGTGCAGTCCAACGGCTACAGCTTCCAGGTGGAGATGCACTACCTGGCCACCAAGCTGGGGCACACGATCCTGGAGGTGCCGATCCGCTTCGAGGAGCGGCGCGACGGCGAATCCAAGATGACCACGGCAACCAAGATCGAGAGTGCTCTGATGCCGTTCCGCCTGCGCAGCAAGCACCGCAACATCACCAGCTGACCTGGCCTCCGGCCCGCCCCTTCGCGGGGCGGGTCGGCCAGGGCGCGGCGGGTCAGTCGGGGTAGACGGCCCGGTGCGCGGTGGCGATGGTGGCGGCGTAGGCGCGGCCGGTCAGCGCATGGTCGCGTGCGAGCGCCGCACGGGCCGCGTTCGCGCCGGGCGCGCCGTGCACCCCGCCGCCGGGATGCGCCGACGAGCTGGCCAGAAAGAGCCGGTCCACCGGGGTGTCCGCCCGGCCCAGGCCGGGGATCGGGCGCAGGAACAGCTGCTGGTACGCGGCGGCGGTGCCACCGCCGAGCGTGCCGCCGACCAGGCTCGGATTGCCCTTCTCCAGGTCGGCCGGACCGGCCACGTGCCGGCCGACGATGAGCTGCCGGAAACCCGGCGCGGCCGCCTCCAGCACGTCCTCCATCCGCTGGACGTGCCCGGCGACCTCCTCGGCCCGCCAGTCCCGGCGGAACGGCAGGTGGGTGTACGACCAGAGCGACTCGGTGCCCGGCGGGGAGTGGCTGGGGTCGGCCACCGACATCTGCCCGAGCAGCAGGAACGGGTCGCGCGGCAGCTCGCCGCGGGCCAGCTCACCGGAGTACCGGGTGAGCCCGTCCAGGTCCGCGCCCAGGTGCACGGTGCCGGCGCCGGCCACCTCCCGGTTCGTCCACGGCACCGGCGCGCTGAGCGCCCAGTCGACCTTCAAGGTCGAGCCGTCCCACCGGAAGTGCGCCAGGTCCTCCACCAGGCGCGACGGCAGCGCGGCCGCGCCGACCAGGTCGAGGTAGAGCGCCGGCGCGGGCACGTCCGCGAGCACGGCTCGCCGGGCCCGCCACAGGAGGCCGCCCTCCGTGCGTACCCCCATCGCCCGGCCCCGGGCGGTGAGCACCCGGTCGACCCGTGCCCCGTAGACGATCCTGCCGCCCCGCTCCTGCAGCCGGGCCACCAGCGCGTTGGTGATCTGCTGCGCGCCGCCGTCGGGCACCGGCCAGCCGACCTGCTGACCGAGCATGGCCAGCAGCCAGCCGTACACCCCGGAGCCGGCCTCCTCCGGGGACAGGTCGGTGTGCAGGGAGCAGCCGGCGAGCAGCGCCGGCCCACCGTCGCCGTCGAAGAGCTCGTCGCCGAGCTTGCGGACCGGTACCACCAGCCGCCGGGCCAGCCGCAGCGCTCCTGCGACCCGCAACCGCCGCAGCAGAGCCAGCCCGCCCCGCACCGGCGGGAACGGCGCGGTGATGGTCGTCAGCATCGGCTCGGCCACGTCGAGCCAGTCGGTGTACGCGTTGAGCCAACGCTTGCCGTCGCCGGGCGCGAACTGCTCCAGCGAGGCGGCGGTGACGTCCGGGTCCCGGTTGACCACCGCGGCGCGGCCGTCCGGCAGCAGGTGCGCCAGCACATCCGGCGAGTGCCGCCAGGACAGCCCGTACCGGTCGAGGTCGAGCCCCGCCAGCACCGGCGAGGAGTACCCGAGGGGGTAGAAGGAGCTGTAGAGGTCGCTGAGGTAGCCGGGCGCGGTCACCTCGGCGGAGCGGACCGCGCCGCCGGGCACGGCGGTCGCCTCCAGCACCACGACGTCCCATCCGGCGTCCGCCAGCAGGTTGGCCGCTACCAGGCCGTTGTGGCCGGCGCCGACGACGACGGCGTCCGCGCTCTCCGCGCCGGTGGTGGTCATCCGATCCGCCTACCCGGCGTGCAACCGGGCGAAACGCGTTTGCCTCGCCGGGGCCGGGGCATCCAGCGCCGCATGTACACGGTTGCGCAGTTGATAGGCGGGGTGTGGGGCGCCGGCGGCGGTGGTGGTGAGCTGGTCGTCCATGACCCGGCGGACGGTTCGCCGGTCAGCTCGGTGCCGGTGGCGACGGCCGACGAGGTCGCCAAGGCGGTGGGGGCGGCGCGCGAAGCGGCGGCGGAGTGGGCGGCGACCGCCCCGGCCGCGCGGGCGGCGGCGGTGCACCGGGCCGCGGACGCGGTGGCGGCGGTGACCGAGGACCTGGCCGCGGCGGTCACCGCGGAGATGGGCAAGCCACTGGCGGATGCCCGCGGCGGTGTCGAGGCGGGCATTGGCACCCTGCGACAGTACGCCGAGCTGGCCCCGCTGCGCGGCGGGCGGACGCTGCACGGCGTAGCGGACGCGCTGGACTTCATGACCCCGCAGCCGCGTGGCGTGGTGGCCGCGATCACCCCGTGGAACGACCCGGTGGCGGTGTCCTGCGGGCTGCTCGGCGCGGCCCTGGTCACCGGCAACGTGGTGCTCTACAAGCCCAGCGAGCGCACCCCGGCGACCGGCTGGCTGCTGGCCCGGGCGCTGGACCAGGCCCTGCCGGCCGGGGTGCTGTCCCTGCTCACCGGCGGCCCCGAGGTCGGCGCGGCGCTGTCCGGCCAGGAGGTGGACCTGGTGGCGCACGTCGGGTCCACGGCGACCGGCCGGGCCATCGCCGCGGCCTGCGCCGGCACCGGCGCGAAGGCGCTGCTGGAGAACGGCGGCAGCGACCCGCTGGTGATCGACGCCAACGTGGACCCGATCTGGGCGGCGGAGCAGGCGGCGCGGGGCGCGTTCGCCAATGCCGGGCAGATCTGCGTCGCGGTGGAGAGGATCTACGTGCACCGGGACGTGGCCGAGGAGTTCGTGGCCGCGCTGGTGGAGCGGGCCGAGGCGCTGCGGATGGGCCCGGGCCGCGACCCGGGGACCGACCTGGGTCCGCTGGTCGACCGGCGGCACCGCGACCACGTGCACGGTCAGGTCACCGCGGCGGTGGCGGCGGGCGCGCGGCTGCGCACCGGCGGTGAGCTGCCGGACGGTCCGGGCGCGTTCTATCCGGCCACCGTGGTCGCCGACTGCCGGCACGACATGCCGCTGGTGCGGGATGAGACGTTCGGGCCGGTCGCCCCGGTGGTGGTGGTCGACTCGTTCCACGAGGCTCTGCGCTGCGCCGCGGATTCCCCGTACGGGCTGGCCGCCACGGTGCTGACCGCGTCGATGAGCCACGCACAGCGGGCCTGGCGTGAGCTGCCGGTGGGCACCGTGAAGATCAATTCCGTGTTCGGGGGCGCACCGGGCGGCGCCGCGCACCCGCGCCGGGCCAGTGGGCAGGGCTTCGGGTACGGCCCGGAGCTGCTGGACGAGTTCACCGCCACGAAGGCCGTGCACATCGAGGCGCCGGGCGGCGGGCACTGGTGAACGGCACGGGCGGGCGCGGGGTCGCCGCGTCCGCCCGTACCGCATGCGTGTGCCTCCGGTGCGGGCCGCGCACCGGCGTCGCGGTGGTCAGTCGCCGCGGGCCTTGCGGGTGGCCCGATCGTTGGCCTTCTCGATCGCCTTGACCAGCTCCGGCTTGGACATGCTGGACCGGCCGGCCACGTCCAGCTCGCGGGCCACCGACATCAGGTGGTCCTTGCTGGCGTTGGCGTCCACCCCACCCGCGGTGGGAGCCCGCCGTTCCGGCCCGCCGCCGGCCGCCTGGCGATCGCTCGGGCCCTTGCGGCCCTTCGGTTCCCAGTGGTCGCCCACCTTCTCGAACTGGTGCTTCACCGCGGCGAAGGCGGTGCGGTGCGACCGCTCCCCCTCGCCGTAGGTCTCCACCGCCGAGTCGTGCGTCTTCTCCCAGGTGCGCTGCGCCTTGTCCGGGGAGCGTCGCAGCGTGCTGGGCAGGTCCTCGCGCCCGGGCATCTCGTCCTCCTCCGTGTCGACAGGATCACCCATGACCGTTCCCCGGTGACGGGGCGGCAAACCATACGCGGCGGCCAGCCGACGGAGGGCGGGTTTGTCGATTTCCCCGCGCGGGTACCGGCCGGGCCAGGCCCGACCGGATGACCGGTCATCCGGCGGCCGGGGCGCAGGGAGCGGGCATGACGACCACGGGTCCCGGTACGACGCTCGGCGGCACACTCGGCACGCGGGTACCCCGGCGGATACGGCAGCTGAGCTGGCGAACCTGGCGTGGGGTGGTGGTCCGTAGCGCGCAGAACTTCGTCACCGACAACTGCTCCGACTGGGCCGCCGCGCTGACCTACTACGGCGTGCTCGCGCTCTTTCCGTCCGCCATCGTGGTGGTGGCCCTGGTCGGCCTGGTCTCCACCGGGGAGCGGACCGTGGACACGGTGGTCGACCTGGCCAAGCAGATGGGCGCCGGGTCGATCGTGGCTGACGACGGCGTGGTCGGGGTGATCCGGGCCGTGGTGGTCGAGCAGAGCAACGCCAAGGTGCTGCTGAGCTTCGGCCTGCTCGGCGCGCTCTGGTCCGCGTCGGGCTTCATCGGCGCGTTCACCCGCGCCTCCAACGCCATCTACGGCGTGACCGAGGGCCGGCCGGTCTGGAGGCTGCGGCCGTTGCAGATCGGCCTGGCCGCGATCACGCTGGTGCTGCTCGCGGTGGTCGCCCTCGGGCTGATCGTCAGCGGTCCGGTCACCGACGCGGTCGGCGACCTGATCAACGCCGGTGGCCTGGCCCGCACGGTGTGGAGCGTGGCGAAGTGGCCGGTGCTCGCCCTGATCATGATGGTGCTGCTGTCACTGCTGTTCTGGATCGCCCCGAACGTGCGGCAGCCCCGGTTCCGCTGGCTCACCCCGGGCGGCGCGGTGGCCCTGTTCGCCTGGGCGGTGGCCTCCCTCGGCTTCGGCCTCTACGTCGCCAACTTCGGCTCGTACGACGCCACCTACGGCAGCCTGGGAGCGGCCATCGCGTTCCTGGTCTGGCTCTACCTGTCCAACTCGGCCCTGATGCTGGGCGTGCAGATCAACGCCGAGGTGCAACGTGGTCGGCGGTTGCAGGCCGGCGACCCGGACCCGGACGAGCCGGTGCTGCCGCCGCGGAAGCCGGCCGAGTCCTGAGCGCCGTACCGGGCCTCGTGTCCGATCCGGGGCCGGCCCGAGGGCCCGTTCGTGACCCGGTGCCGGTTTACCGGCCGGGGTGCCGGGTAGCGCAGAAGGCATGGAGCGTGGCAACAGCAAGCACGGACCGAGAATCGACGAGCAGATGAGCCAGGAGGTCAGCGGCCTCGTGCAGGGGCCGGGGACCGGCGGCTCTCGGGTCGACGAGTCCCGCGTGCCGGAACCGGCCGGCGAGGACCAGCCCGAGGCGACCACCGCCCCGGCCGGTGAACTGCGCACCGGCTCCCCGCAGGGGATGAGCTCCGAGGACGTCGAACAGCGCAGCCGGCTGGGCCGGTTCATCACGATGAGCGCCCTGCCCGGCGACCGGGAAACGCTGGTCGCCAACGCGCGCGACAACGACGCGCCGGACGACATCGTGGCCGCGCTGGAGCGGCTGCCCGACGGCACCCGCTACCAGACGGTCTCCGAGGTGTGGGCCGCGCTCGGCAACAAGAACGAGACAACCCGCTGGTGACCGGATCGTCCCCCGATCCGTACGACCGGCGGCCGAAGGAGGATTTCTGATGAGTGGCGTTACCGAACATGTCGACGTGTCAGTCCCCGTTCGCACCGCGTACGACCAGTGGACGCAGTTCGAGGAGTTCCCCGAGTTCATGGAGGGTGTGCAGGAGGTCCGGCAGCTCTCCGAGACGATGACCCACTGGACGGTGGACATCGCCGGGGTGAAGCGCGAGTTCGACGCGGAGATCACCGAGCAACTGCCGGACGAGCGGGTCGCCTGGCGTTCCACCGGCGGCACCCAGCAGGCCGGCGTGGTGACCTTCCACCGGCTGGACGAGGACAAGACCCGGGTCACCCTCCAGCTCGAGTTCGAGCCGCACGGGGTGGTCGAGCAGGCCGGTGACAAGCTCGGCATCGTCGACCGGCGGGCCAAGGGCGACCTGGAACGGTTCAAGACCTACATCGAGCGGCGCGGTCAGGAGACCGGCGCCTGGCGCGGCAGGGTGGACCGCCCGCAGCCGTGATCCCCAGCACCGATATCCGATGGCCGCCGGAGTCCCCGGCGGCCATCGCCGTGTCTCGGACCAAGCACCATCCGTTTGCGATCATCGCGCCCGGGTACCGCTGAAGGCATGACCGACGACAGGGTGTGGCGCGACGAGGAACGGATTCCGCTGGAGGAACTGGAACGGGCCGTGGCGGGCTCCAGCATCGACGGGCAGGCCGACGACGTGACCGGCAACGACGCCGGCGAGGAGGCCGCGTTCGGGCACGGGCCGGCGGCAGCGGACCGCGGCGGTCAGGCCAGGGGCGCCGGCCGGGAGCCGACCGACCCGGACCGCGCCTACCGCCCCTCCACCACCGGCAGGACCGGACCGGACACCGGCTGACCAGCCCCACTGGCCTCACCGGCTGCACCGGCCGCCGTACCGGTTCCGGCCGGAGCGGGCGACGTGGGCTGATCCGGCCCGGCCACGGCGGGCACCGGCCGCTCCGGGCCGGGCCGGCCGGCGCCCAACTCGTAGAGCACGATCAGGGCCAGCGCTAGCACCAGCAGGGCTGGGCCGAGCACCTGCACCGACACGTTGCCGATCAGCACGCCGAGCGCGGCCGGAACGAACGCGGCGCCCAGGCCGGCCGCGCCGATCTGGAGCCCGATGGCCTGGTCCGCGTGCGCCGCACCGACCCGGTCGGCGGTGGTGAGGGTGAGCAGCGGGAACACCGGCGCGGCGGCGAAACCGACCACGACCAGACCGAGCACGGCCAACGCGCCCGGCCCGGGTACGGCGATCAGCACCGCACCCGCCGCCATCCCGGCCAGGCTGCCGCGCAGCACCAACCGGGCCCCCAGCCGCTCGGCCACCACGCCCTGCACCACCCGGCCGACGAAGAGACTGCCCCAGTACGCGGAGACGCAGCCACCGGCCACCACGGCGCTCAGCCCGCGCCCCTCGGTCAGGAGCAGGAACGCCCACAGCCCGGCGGACACCTCGATGGCCACGTACAGCGCGAAGGCGAGCGCCCCCGACCAGACCGCGGGCAGCCGCAGCGTGGCCCGGATCGGGACCTTCACGGCTGGCGGGGCGGGCGCGGCACCCGGCTCGGTGGGGCCCGGGACGCGGCGCCGCCAGGCCCGCACGGTGAGGGCGAACGCGGTGGCGAGGGCGAGCTGGGCGGCGGCCACGATGCCGTACCCCCACCGCCAGGCCAGCCCCGCGCTCAGCACCGCCGTCATGATCAGCGGGCCGATCGCCACCCCCAGCCCGAAGAAGGCGTGCATCCAGTTCATGTGGCGCGGACCGAAGGCCCCGGCGGCGTACGCGTTGAGCCCGGAATCGATCGCGCCGGAGCCCAGACCGAGCACCAGCGCGCAGCCCACCAGCACGGCCAGCCCGGGGCTCGTGGCGTACCCGGTCAGCGCCAGGCTCGACAGCAGGGTGCTACCGGCGAGCAGCGCGCCCACCCCGACCCGGGCCAGCGTGAACCCGGCCAGCACGCTGGAGGTCAGGTAGCCGACGGTGCCCGCGGTGAGCAGCAGACCGACCGCCTCGGTCGGTACGCCGAAGTCGGCGCTGATCGAGGGCCAGCCGACGCCGAGCAGGCTGTCGGGCAGGCCGAGACTGACGAAGGCGAGATAGGCCAGCAGGAGCAGCGAGGCGCGGGGTGGCGCAGGTGCGGTGGACACGGAACATCATCCTGCCGCAGCCGCACCTTACCGCCAGCTCCGGCCGGTCGCCCGCGGTGACAAGAAGTGGTGCCCGGACGGTCGAGAAAACGGACAGCTCATCCAGAATCGGCCGATCGGACGACGGCAAGCCGACCGGATCGCGCAAGACTTTCGGGATGCATCAAGGCTCCGGAATCCTCTCCACGCGTCAGCGCCGACTCGCCTGGCTCGGCTTTCTGCTCGCCGCACTGCAGGCACCGGTCTCCGCCTGGCTCGTCTCCGACGAGTCCTGGCTGTTCAGCCTCTGCGTCGCGCTGATGGTGGCCACCGTGATCATCGCCGACGACGCGGCGCGGCGCCGACCGGCGGACACGGCCGGGGACTAGCCTTCGCTGCCCGGCCGGGCCTCGTGCCCTGGCCGGCCCCGGCTGCGGCGTCGCTCCTTCATCTCCGCCTCGTAGAGGTGGCGCCGCCCGCCCACCAGCTCCTCGCGGGCCTGCCGGTCCAGCTCCCGGAACAGCGCGTGGTAGCCGTCGTCGAAGTCCTCGACGATCTGGAACGTCCACCGGCCGGCGATGACGTTGCGGCCCAGCAGCTCGGTGTCGATCCGGTCGGCGAGCCGCGGATGCCCGGCGGCGCGGAACTGCTGCACCGCGTCGTCGAGCATCAGGTCGGCGTGCCCGATCAGCTGGTGCAGCGAGTACAGGTGCCCCCGGGCCCGCTCGACGCACTCCAGCGCCTCGCTGAGCTTGCCGAGCGCGGCGACCGTCGCGTCGCTCACCCCGGCCGGCCGGCGATGTTGCTCGTCCGGCCCGTCCGCCTGCTGTCCCATCCGTTCCTCCGGTGCTCTGTGCCGCCGTGTGCCGTGGTTCTCCTGCTGCCCCGTCTGTGCCGGATCAACCCTCGCGGTCAGCCCGAGTCGGCCGGTGGCGCAGCCGACACCCGCCGAGCGGCCGAGGTCGGCCCGGTCACCGGTCGGTTAGCCTCGGTCACCATGCGTGTGCCGTTCAACCGGGTCGCCTCCCGTACCGCCGTCGACTCGGCGCGGTCCACCCTGGCCGCTCTCACCGTCTCCGTGGGCACCGCCGGGCTCGCCGCCGCCGCCGCGCGCCCCGGGCTGCTGGCGCTGGTCGACCAGCACGCCGCCGCCGTGCGGGACAGCCTCGACGGGGACCGCCGCCCGTTGACGGCCGCGGCGCTCGCCGGCTACGCGGAGGGGGTCCGCGCCGCCGCCGACGAGCACGGGTGGGTGCCGCCGAGCGGCCCGGTGGACTGGAGCGAGCCGGAGTGGCCGCTCACCCGGCTGGTCGCGGTCTGCGCCCTGGCTCGCGCGCTGGACCGAACCTGACGATCTGCCGAACGGGCGGGCCGCCGCCGCAGGGTCGACCGGCCGCAGCAGCGGGCACCGACCGGTAGCGCGCGGGGAGGGCGCCCGCGCCGTGCGCGGAACACCCTCCCATCGACCGCGTGCTGCTCTACCCCGCTACGGGCGGTACTGCGTCGCCTGCTCCTCGACCTGCGGCATGGCCTGGGTGCGGTCGCCCGCACGGTCGGCCATCTGCCGCTCCATGTCACCGCGACCGGCCGTGGTCGCCCGCCGGTTCTCCTGCACCGCCCGAGCTTCCTCGGCCGCCCGGTTCAGCCAGCCCTCCCACCGGTTCTGCATGGGCCGCACCAGGCCACCACCGACACCGATGATCAGGATGCCGGCGACCGTGGCGAGCACGGCGATCAGCACCGGCGTGGTGACCGTGGTGGCGATACCCACCTGGTTCAGCGCGGCGATCACGCCGAGCGCGATGATGAAGATCGCCGTCAGGTCGGCCAGGACCTTGCCGTACGAGAGCCCGCCCAGCGCCCCGGTGACCAGATCCCGGACGGCGTTCGCGATCGCGGCCGCCACCACCACGATGACGATCGCCACGAATGCGCGCGGCAGCCAGGCCACCACGCCGCTGATCAGGTCACTGATCGCGTTGGGTCCCCAGACTCCGAACGCGAACTGCAGCGTGAACAGCAGTACCGCGTAGTACGCCAGTCTGGCGAGGATGTCGCTCGCGTCGTACTTCGTTCTCTCCAGTGCCCGTTTGATGCCGCCGCGTTCGACCGCCTCGTCGAAGCGCACCCGTTCCAGCACCGTGTCCACGATCTTCAGGACCGCTCTGGCGATGAGCCAGCCGACCACGAGGATCACGATGAAGGCCACGGCCTTCGGGATGAAGAGCAGCACCGACCTCCAGGTGTCGGCGATGGCGTCACCGATGTCGGCCTGCCCGACCGCGAGGGTTTTCAGCATGATGTCCCTCCTGTCGCATGGACTGCGTCGGGCGCATACCCGGCCACCGGTGCGGCAGTCCGCGCGGGTCGCCACGTTTTTTCCGACAAGTCGCCGGACAGGGCTGTGAACTGCTCGAACAGGCACCGCGTCGGCGCTCGCCACGACCCGCGGCCATGATCGGATGCGGCTCTCCGGCAGCCGGCTAGGCTGCGAACATGCCAGGAACGGTCGGGCGAGTTCCCACGCCAGCAACTCCGGTGCCGGGGGCATCCACCGGACCGGGCGCTGCCGCCGTGCTCGGCCATGACTGGGCCGGCACCTCGCTCGGCCCGCCCGAGCGGTGGGACCCGGCGATCCGGGCCGTGGTCGATCTGATCCTCGCCTCCCCGATGCCGATGGCGCTGGCGTACGGCGACGACCTCGTCCTGCTCTACAACGACGGGTACGCCGAACTGCTGGGCAGTAAGCACCCCACGGCCCTCGGCCGCCCCTCCGCCGAGGTGTACGCCGAGATCTGGGCGCTGCCCGGTGTCGGCGAGGTGATCGAGCACGCCTACCGGCAGGGCGTGCCGTTCCTGGAGAAGGAGAGCGCCCTCCCGATGGTCCGTGGCCGCTCCGGCGTCGCCGAGCAGGCCGTCTTCACCCGGAGCTACTCCCCGGTCCGCGACAGCACCGGACAGATCGTCGGGATGCTGACGGTCGCCGCCGAAACCACCCCCGTCACCAGGCAGCTGCAGAGCCTCAGCGAGGTCGCCGCCGCGCTCGCCGGCACCCTCACCCTCGACGACGTGGCCCGGGTGGCGCTGCGCTACGCGATCACCACCTTCGACGCCGACCAGATCGCGTTCGCGGTCGATGAGGGCGGCGGCGGATGGCGGATGGTGCGCCGGGTGCGCGGTGAATTGATGGACGAGGCCGACGAGCGCCTGCCACCGCTCTGGCGGCGCATCCCGGCGGACTGGTCGACCCCGGTGGTGGAGGCGGCCCGCTCCGGCGGTCCGTCGTTCACCCGGGACGGGCAGCCGCTGCGGGAGACCGCGGTGGACCGCCACGACCAGAAGATCCGCTCGCTGGCCGCGGTGCCGCTGGGCACCTCGGTGGTCCGCGGCGGGCTGGCGGTCGGCTACCAGGTGCCGCACACCTGGTCGGCCGCCGAGCGGGCGCTGCTGGCCGCCTCGGCCGAGTTGATCGGCCAGGCGGCGGAGCGGGCCCGACGGTTCGAGACTCAGCACGGCACCGCCCAGTTGCTGCAACGCAGCATGCTGCCGGCGAACCTGCCGGACCTGCCCCGGCTGCGGATCGCGGCCCGCTACGACCCGGGCGTGGACGGCAACGCGGCCGGCGGGGACTTCTACGACGCGTTCCTGCTGCCCACCGGCGGGCTCGGTGTCGTGCTGGGCGACGTCGCGGGGCACGACGTACAGGCCGCCGCACGGATGGGACAGGTCCGGGCGGCGCTGCGCGCGCTGGCCCTGGCCGACCCGACGCCGGACGCGGTGCTGGCCGGGCTGGACCGGCTGGTGACCAGCCTCGGCGCGGAGGCCGGCACGCACGAACTGTTCGTCACCGTGGTGTTCGGGGTGGTCGACGCCGATCGGCGCGAGTTCACGCTGGCCAGCGCCGGGCACCCGGCGCCGTTGATCCGCCGCTGCACCCCGGACGGTCGCTCACACGCGGAGTACGTGGAGATGCCGATCGGCCCCCCGCTCGGGCTCGGCGGCCGGCCGGCCACCACCACCGTCGCGTTCCGCCCCGGCGACACCCTGCTGCTGTTCAGCGACGGTGTGGTGGAGCGCCGCAGGCAGAGCCTCACCGTCGGGCTGGACGCGCTCGGCGACGCGGTCGCCAAGGCCGGCGGCAGCGACCCCCGTGCGCTCTGCGCCGTGGCCACCGCCGCGGTCCCCGGCGGCACCGAGGACGACGTGGCCGTGCTGGCGGTCGAGCACGCGCTCAAGCCGAGCCGCTCGGCGAGCATGGAAGTGCCGGCGGAGCCGACCGCCCCCAGCCGCGTCCGGCACTGGATGACCGGCCAGCTCGCCGAGTGGCAGGTGCCCGAGGCGGTGATCGGCGCGGCGGTCCTGTGCACCAGCGAGCTGACCACCAACGCGCTGCTGCACGCCGGCACCGCCGCCCGGGTGGAGATCGACCTCAGCCCCGAGCGGCTGCTGGTCTCGGTCGCCGACTCCGGCACCCGGGGCACCGTGACCCGGGCCCGCACCGACACGTTGAGCAGTCGCGGGCGAGGGCTCGGCCTGATCGAGCAGCTCAGCGACGCCTGGGGCACCGACCCCTCGGTCCGCGGCTCCACGGTCTGGTTCGAGATCCTCGTCCCGCCGACCGAGGGTCACTGAGACCCGGGTCGAACGCGCCAGGGCCGGAGGGTCAGCCGGCCACCGAACGGGTAGGAGGACGCCCATGCGCACCGACCGACCCGCCGGGGTCCTCTTCGACGTCGATGGCACGCTCGTCGACACCAACTATCTGCACACCGTGAGCTGGTGGGAGGCGCTGCGCCAGTCCGACCAGCCGGTGCCGATGGCGACCGTGCACCGGTCGATCGGGATGGGTTCGGACAAGCTCCTCGACCACCTGCTCGGCCCGGAGCGGGACCGCGACGCCGACGCGAAGCTGCGCGACGCGCACGACACCCTGTACGCCGAGTACTGGGAACGGCTGACGCCGCTGCCCGGGGCGGCGGACCTGCTGCGGGCCTGCGCCGAGCGGGGTCTGCGGGTGGTGCTGGCCACCTCCGCCGCGGAACACGAGGTCAGCGCGCTGCGCCGCGCGCTGAACGCCGACGACGTGGTCGACACGGTCACCTCGTCGGCGGACGCCCAGCAGAGCAAACCGGCCCCGGACATCCTGGTCGCCGCGCTTCAGCAGTCCGAGTTGGCCGCCGAGCGGTTGGTCTTCGTCGGCGACTCCGTCTGGGACGTCGCGGCGGCCGGCAAGCTGGACATCCCGTGCGTCGGGTTGACCTGCGGCGGCACCAGCCGGGGCGAGCTGGCCGGCGCCGGCGCGGTGGCGGTGTACGACGACCCGGCCGCGCTGCTGGCCACGTTGGACGATTCGCCGGTCACCCGCCCGCGCTGAGGAACCGTTCCTAGGGACTGAGCACGAGTTGCGTGTTTTCAGCCGCGTGTCCCGAACGGTGTTGGGCACGCTGGTCTCCCGCGTTCGCCCCGTATCCGGCGCGCACGGATCGTGTCCGCGGTCCGAAGTTACGGGGGCGGGTTCCCTCGCGCTCAGGGTCACCCGGTCCGGCCTGGACGGTCCGATGCCCCTGCCCATCACTCTGGTGAGCTGGGGGCGGTGCCGTCCGACGCCGGATCGGGTGACCCTGGGCGCGTCGTCCGATCGCCACGGCGGCGGCGTCGTGGCGAGTTGCGGTGCGGGTTCTGCTGGTTAGGGGCTTCTGCCAGTGCTGGGCGCCCCACTTGGAGGTGTATGCGGGGTCGACCGCGACGATCGCAATGCCGGGCGCCTCGGCCATCGACGTGAGCCGGGCGCGCAGCTTACTGACAGGCATCCCGGATATGAGACTGCGGAACCGTTTGCGGCGGCCGTGCTTCTCCCGGGTCTTCTCCGCTTCGAAGTTCAGGTCCTCGATGGCGACAGCTTTCACGCCGCAGACCTTCACCCAGTTCAGCAGCCGAGTCAGGGCGTGACGCAGCTGGGCGTCACGGTGCTCGGCGGTGCCGGACAGGTCGTAGTGGAACCGGCGTGGGTTGCCGACTGGATTGCCGTGAACGTCGAGCCGCCAGGCGGCGATGTGATCGGCATTGGTATCCACCCCGATCGCGCCGTCGGCGAGGGCGGCCTGCAGCGGGACCGTCTTGGTGGGCGCGTACTGCCAGGACGCGGTGATGTACCAGCGTCCGCGCCGCGCGTCGTGGTGGATACGGTAGGCGACCGCCCGGTTGGTCTCGATACGGTCGACCCACTCCTGGCCCCGATGTGGGAACCGCGCCTTCGCCGCGAGGACATACCGGCCGTGGGGGGCGTTCGCCAGTCCGGCCAGCGGTGCGGGCAGTCTGATCGACGCTTCGCCGCCGGGGGTGACGCGGATCGTCTCGTTGCCGTACCGCTTACCCGACTCCCCGTCGGCCTGAAGGAACCAGCGCTGCGCTTCCCAGCGGTCGCGCCACTGCGCCCCGGTCAGTCCAGCCTGGGCCAGGTTGTGGCGGTTGCGGGCGAGCCGCTTCCCGCCGCGCATCACATGCACGACCCCGGCCTCACGGTCGGCCCGCTCCCGCTCCAGCCGCTCCATCAGCACGTGCAGACGGCGACTCTTGGCGAACCACTCCTGCCGACTGCGGTAGCCGCCCGGTACGCCCTTGGTGCCGCGCTGGCCGACCGGCAGGGACAGCCGATGTCGAATCATCGCGACCCCAGCTTCGAGGTTACCGATGTGTACTAGCTGGCACCTGCGGGCCAGCGCCCACTGGTCGTGCGTGGCCTTGGTGATCGCCCCTGCCCACCGGGCCGACGAGCCAGGCGTCAGGTCGCGCTTACGCGCCGCCCACGCGTGCGTGGAGTGCTCCAGCCGGTCGGCACACCGAACCTTGAGGTCCTTCGCCGCGAGCGAGCCCAGGTGTGCACCCACCAGGCGCAGGATCTCCTCGTCTCGCGCCGTGAGACCTTTGAGGCGGTCGCGGATGGCGACCCCGGTCGGGCCGAGGGCGACGAACGGCTCGTCGATCGAGCGGAGGTCAGCCATGTTCGGCGGCCTCCAGCGCCTTCCTGGCCCGATTGCGGGCCGACCTGCGCCCGTACAGGCGAGCACAAAACGACGTCAGCACCTCAACCATGTCGCGGACCAGGTCGTTATCGACCTCGCCCTCGTCCAGCACCACCAGCCGGCGACCGTGGGCGGCCAGCGCGGCCTCGACCAGTTCGACGTTCATGCGACCCAGCCGGTCCTTATGTTCAACCACGACAGTGCTCACGTCCGGGTCGGCCAGCAGACGCCGGGCCTTCGACCGGGCGCCGTTCATGCCCGAGCCGATCTCGGACTCCACACGCACCACCCGGTGGCCGGCCTTGGCCGCCCACCCCGACAGTCGGGCAACCTGGCGCTCCAGATCGGTCTTCTGATCGTGGGACGAGACCCGGGCGTACAGACCCAGGCCACCCGTGGAGGCCGGCGCGCTGTTGGCGTCCACATTCACCAAAATCATGCGGGGGCCAACCCGCTGAGCCGGGACCGGCAAGGTGCCCTGACGGAACCAGCGATACGCCGTGTGGGGACTGATCCCCTGCGCACGTGCCCACTCCGTCAGATTCACAGGAGCATCATACGCAACTATAGTCACCCCGTGCACACTCATGCACGCTCGGCGGCCAACAGGTCGCGACCCTCCTGTTCGGCTCGTCGCGGAGGCTTACCCGTACGACTCGCGGGGCATGGTGTGTCACCACCTGCCCGCAACCCGTGGTCGGAGGGTGGCACGGTGGAGCCGGTAGACGTGGCGTTCGCGCTGGTGGGCCTGGGCGCCCTGCTCGCAGGGATCCTGCCCCGGGTGCTGGAGCGGCGGCCGCTGTCCATGCCGATCGCCTTCCTCGCCCTGGGGATGCTGGTCTTCCTGCTGCCGGTCGGACTGCCCACACCGGACCCGCTGGCCCACCCCGAGCTGACCACCCACCTGACCGAGATCGGGGTGATCGTCGCCCTGATGGGCGCCGGGCTCAAGATCGACCGACCGTTGAGCTGGGCGAAGTGGTCGTCCACGTGGCGCCTGCTGGTCATCGCGATGCCGCTGTGCATCGCGGCGGTGGCGCTGCTCGGCTGGTGGTGGGCCGGGCTGGTGCCGGCCGGCGCGCTGCTGCTGGGCGCCGCCCTGGCCCCGACCGACCCGGTGCTCGCGGCCGACGTGCAGGTCGGCGAGCCGACCGACGTGGAGGACTCCGAGGATGAGGTCCGTTTCGCGTTGACCTCCGAGGCGGGCCTCAACGACGGGCTGGCGTTCCCGTTCGTCTACGCGGCCATCGCCATCGCCTCGACCAGCCTCGCGCCGCGGGACTGGCTGGTCGACTGGTTCACCGTCGATGTGCTCTGGAAGGTCGGCGTCGGGGTCGGCGGCGGCCTGCTCATCGGTTGGTTGCTCGGCAAGCTGTTCTTCCGGGCGCCCAGCCATCTGCGGCTGGCCCGGCACGCCGAGGGTTTCCTGGCGTTGGCCGCCACCTTCCTGGCGTACGGGCTGGTGGAGGTGGTCGGCGGGTACGGGTTCCTGGCGGTGTTCGTGGCCGCCCGCGCGATCCGGGCCGCCGAGCGGACCCACGAGTTCCACTCGGTGCTGCACGACTTCGCGGAGCAGATCGAACGGCTGCTCACCCTGGTGCTGCTGCTGCTGCTCGGCGGCGCCATCGTCGGGGGCCTGCTCGCTCCGCTGACCTGGCCGGCTGCGGCCGTCGGGGTGGCGCTGGTGTTCTTGGTCCGACCGCTGGTCGGCTGGTTGTCGCTGCGGGGCGCGCCGGGCCGGCCGGCCGAGCATTGGGTCATCTCGTTGTTCGGCATCCGCGGTGTGGGCTCGTTCTACTACCTGGCGTACGCGACCACGAAGGCGGACTTCCCGCAGGCGGAGCTGCTCTGGGCCACGGTCGGGCTGGTGGTGCTCGTCTCCGTGGTGGTGCACGGCGTCGCGGCGACCCCGGTCATGCAGTTGCTGGACCGTAAGGGCGCACGGACCAGCGACCCGGCCGAACGAGGCGTGCCCGCCCAGCGCGTCGCCGGCCACGCCTGAGCCCCGGCCCATCGGAAACCGGCGGCCAGCCGGCGGTCGGCGTCCTCAGCTGAGGCGGGCCGCCAGGGCACGGCCGAGGTCCCGACCGGAGCGCCAGGCGCTCTGCACCCGGGGCTTGCCGAACGCGTCGCCGGCCAGGCCGATCCCGTCGGCGTCCAGGTGATGGGTGCCGCCCCCGGCGGTGGTGGGCTTCGCGTACGTCCATCGGTGCACGTGCACGTCGGCCGCCACCTCGGGCAACCCCAGCAGGTCCCGGACCGCATGCTCGATCACCGGGCCGGCTCCGGTGGGCTGGGCGAGGTGCCCGGCGGCGAACTCCGGCACGGTGTGCGCGACCAGCACCGGGGCGCCGTCGCCCCGCCGGTCGCCGTCGTCGCAGACCAGGCTGAGCACCGGGTGGTCGTTGACGAACGCGCCCCGGAAGTCCGGCCAGCGCCGGGTCGGGAAGCGCAGCACCGCGGCCAGCGAGGGCGACCAGCGCTGCGCCTGCGCGACGCGGGTGGCGTCGGCCAGGGCCGGGTCGAGCAGCAGGGCGGCCTGCGGGCCCGGCATGGCCAGGGCGACCGCCGCGCACGGCTGCCCGTCCACGACCGGCCCGGGTTCCACGGTGAGCACCAACCGGTCGACGGTCACCGGCACCGCGCCGGCCAGGTGTTCGACCAGTGAACGCAGTCCGCGCGGCGCGGCGAAGCGCATCGGCCCGGGCACGTCGCGGCGCCCGTCCTGGTCGTACGCCTGGAAGGTGTCGGTCCATTCGCGGACCAGGCCGGCGGCGCGCCACTGCTCGACCAGCGCGGCGAAGTCGGGGTCGCTGGCGGTGAAGTAGGCGGCGCCGATGTCGGCGGGGCGGCCGTCGAAGCGTTTGCTGGCCATCCGGCCGCCGCGGACGTGCCCCCGCTCCCGGACCTGCACCGGCACCCCGGCCGCGGCCAGCTCCACGGCGCAGGCCACCCCGGCGATGCCCGCTCCGACCACCACCACACCTGACCGGTCCACGCTCATCGGGTGATCGTAGGTGCCGGCGGACGCGCCGAGCAGGCATGAACGCGCGAAGATCCGGGTATTGGCACGCTTGTTCGAAGAGAGGGTGATGACGCTGACGGACCGCAGCAACCAAGCGCGACCGGGGTCAGCGGCGGGGCAGCCGGTGCAGCTCGACCCGGGTCAGGCGGCCGGCGTCCACCTCGGCCGTGAGATAGGTGGCGTGGGGCTGGGCGCGGCGGTCGGTGGGTGAGCCGGGGTTGAGCAGGCGTAGGCCACCGGGGGCTTCGGTGTCCCAGGGGATGTGCGAATGCCCGAAGAGGAGCAAATCGACGTCGGGGAAGCGGGCCGCGCAGCGCTGCTCGCGGCCGGCCCGGGGGCCGGTCTCGTGCACCACGGCCACCCGCAGGCCGTCGAGGTCAGCCCGGGCCACCTCCGGCAGCCGGGCGCGCAGCGCCGGGCCGTCGTTGTTGCCGTACACCCCGATCAGCCGACGGGAGCGCGCGGTCATCGCGTCGAGCAGCGACTCGTCCACCCAGTCGCCGGCGTGCAGCACCACGTCCGCCGCCTCGATCGCCTGCCAGAGCGGCCCGGGCAGATCCCGGGCCCGCTTCGGTAGGTGGGTGTCCGCCGTGAGCACCAGCCGCATCCCGGCATTGTCCCCCAGCCCGCTCAGGACCGCGTCGGGGTGAAGTGCGGCGGTGGCACGCCGCGATGCCGCAGCGCCGGGTCCCGTTCGACGTCCGTGAGCTGACCGGCGGCGTTGATCAGGCCGATGTGCGAGAACGCCTGGGGGAAGTTGCCCATCTGCTCGCCGGTCAGCGGGTCGATCTGCTCGGCGAACAGGCCGAGGTCGTTGACCCGCCCGGCCAGCCGGCGGAACAACCCGTGCGCCCGGTCCAGTTCCCCTCCCATCGCCAGGCAGCCCACCAGCCAGAACGAGCAGATGACGAAGCCCGCCGGGTCGCCGTCCCAGCGTCGCAGCAGGCCGTCGTGGGACAACCGCCGCTCCACCGCTCGGACCGTCGCGCGCATCCGTGGGTCGTCGGCCGCCAGGAAACCCACCAGTGGCATCACCAGCACCGAGGCGTCCAGGTCGTCGGATCCGAAACTCCCGCTGTACGCACCGAGCCGGTCGCTCCACCCCTGCTCCAGTACCGTCGCGCGCACCTCGTCGCGGGCGGCCGCCCAGCGTTCCACGTCCTCCGGTCCACCGAGCTCGTCACCGAAGCGGACCGCGCGGTCCAGCGCGACCCAGCACTGCACCTTCGAGGACACGTGGTGGTGTTCGATCCCGCGCTCCTCCCACATGCCCGCGTCCGGTTTCCGCCAGTCCACCACGGCCTGGTCGGCGAGCACCCGCAGCACGTTGCGCACGTCCGGCTCCATCGGCTCCAACTTGTCGCGCATCAGCCAGGCGGCGTCCAGCGCCTCGCCGAAGATGTCGGTCTGCCGCTGCCGCCACGCGTCGTTGCCGATGAGCACCGGCGGGCTGCCGCGGTACCCGGCGAGGTGCTCCAGGCGGTGCTCGGTGAGGTCCCGCTCCCCCTGCACCCCGTACATGATCGGCACCGGTTCGTCGCCGATCCGGCCCATCGCCCGGCTCACCCAGGAGAACTGCCGCTGCACCTCGTGGAAGCAGGCCGAGCGCCACAGCGCCCGCAGGGTGAGACTGAAGTCGCGCACCCAGACGTAGCGGTAGTCGTAGTTCCGGTTTCCGCCGAGCTTCTCCGGCAGCGAGGTGGTCGCCGCGGCCACCACGGCTCCGCTGGGCCGGTACGTCATGCCCTGCACCACCAGCGCGCTGCGTCGCACCTGTTCGGAGTAACACCCCCGGTATTCGTGCTGTTCGACCCAGGACCGCCACCCGGCGGCCGTGTCGGTGATCGTCCGATCGGCGTCCGGCACCTCCGGCGCCGGCGCGTCGTAGGTCGGGGCGTACCCGAGCGTGAAGTTGTGGATCGAACCGGCGCGGGCGGTGAAGGTGCCGGTGGCCTCGCCCTCGCCACAGCACAGCGGCACACTTCCCCGCAGGGTGAGCCGCGCCGCCCCGGCGACGGCATCCAGCATGCCGCCCCGCTCCACGAGGAACGCGGTGGTCCGCCCGTACTCGAAGCGTGGCCGGTAGTGCACCCGCATCGGGACCTCGCCGGAGAGGCCCCGCACGCTGCGGACCAGCACCTGCGGCGAGCGCATCCCGATGTCGTGGCCGCGCGCCCCGGGCTCGAAGGCGAGCGCGTCGGTCAGCGCCACCTCCCCCTGCCCGGTGCGGAAGACGGTCCGCAGCACCAGGGTGTCGTCGAGGTAGCAGCGATCGACGCTGAAATCGCCCTCCGGCCGGATCGACCAGTGCCCGGCGTCGTCGTCGAGCAGTCGCCCGAACACCGACGGCGCGTCGAACCGGCCCGGGCACCACCAGTTCACCGAGCCCGAGCGGTCCACCAGCGCCGCGCTGCGGCCGTCGGCGAGGAAGCCGTGGTCGCTGATCTGTCCGCTCCGCACCCGGTTACCTACCCGGGGCATCCAGGCGCATTCCTGGCGGGCGGCACGGCATCCACCCTGGTTGCTGGCGTTACCGGCCGGCGCGGGCGGGAACCCGGACGACTTGACGAGGGAGGATGCTCATGACGTCAGCTTCGGGGCCGGCCGCCGCGTGGCGGCCCGGCACACAGGGTGGCGATCTGCTGCCGTCCGGCCCGGCCGGCCGTCCGTCGGCACCGTCCGGTGACGGGCACGGACCGGAGACCGGCCCGCCCACCGTGACGATCGGCTCGTATCCGGACTATCCGGCCGCACAGCGGGTGGTCGACTATCTCGCCGACAACCGCTTCCCGGTGGAGCACAGTGCGATCGTCGGGACCAACCTCACGCTGGTGGAGACGGTGCTCGGGCGGATGACCACCGGTCGGTCCGCCCTGCTCGGCGCCGGCACCGGCGCCTGGTTCGGGCTCTTCATCGGCCTGCTGTTCGGCATCTTCACCGTGGGCAACTGGCTGGCGGTGATCCTGGTCGGGCTGGTCATCGGCGCGATCTGGGGTGCGGTGTTCGGCGCGGTCGCGCACGCGATGACCGGCGGGCAGCGGGACTTCACCTCGGCCAGTTCGCTCCGCGCCGGCCAGTACGCGGTGATCGTCGACGCGCAACTCGCCGACCAGGCCCGGCAGCTGCTGGGTCGGATGCAGATGTCCGGTTCGGCGACGGACGCCGGCTGAGAGCGGTTCGAACGGCCGTCCCGGCAGCACGCCGGGGCGGCCGTTCAGTCGTGGTACGCCAGCTCGCCGGCCCGCAGCGGCACGTCGAGCCGGTTCTCGGGCGGCGCCAACGGACACGCCCAGCGGTCGTCGTACGCGCAGCTCGGGTTGTAGAGATAGTTGGCGTCCAGCCGGACCCGGTCGCCGGGCAGCAGCTCGACGCCCCGGCCGAAGGTGCCCTTCACCGTGTCGGTGAGGTACCGACCTCCGCCGTAGGTGTCCTGTCCGCAGGTCCCGTCGCGCAGCGGCACGAACAGCCCGCCCCCGTACGCCTCGATCCACCACAGGGTCAGCGGCCCCCACGACGTCTGCGCGACCGCGACCCGCCGGTACGCGACCACCCCGTCCGGGCCGCCGGTGTCGATCCGCAGCTCGCCGCTGGCCGGGCGCAGGGGTGCTTCCACCACGGCGGCCGGGTTGGGCGGAAAGTAGCGCACTCCGGTGAAGCCGGGTCGCTCCGCCGCCGGGATCGGGCTCTGCGGGTGGGTGGCGAAGAGCTGATCACGGCCGGCGCGGAACCCGGCCAGGTCGACGTCGGACAGGTACAGCCGGGCTATCCGTTCCCGCCAGTCGGCCAGCTCCAGTTCGTCCACGCCGTCGAGCCTAGGCGGTCGCCGTCCGTCACCGAGCGGTCTCCGCACCGGTGCTCCCCGTGAACGGCCAGTTGCTGAGGACCGCGTCGAGAGCGTCCAGCGTTCGAGCCCAGGAGGCGTCCGTCGTCCGGCGGGTGTGCCGGAAGCCGCCGGTCTTCTCCAGGCTCACGAATCCGTGGAACGTGCTGTGCATCATCCGTACCGCGTCGGTCTGGTCGGGTTCGGAGAGCCGGTAGCCACGCAGGATCGCTCGCGTCATCTCCGCGTGCCGGACGCCGGCGCTCGCGGCGGCCGTCTCCGGGTCGAGGTCGATCTGCATCGCGGCGTACCGGCCCGGGTGCCGCGTCGCGTAGTCCCGGTACGCGTTGGCGAAGGCCACCAACGCGTCCTTGCCCGCGCGGCCGGCGAGGGCGGCGGCGACCCGGTCGGCAAGTTCCGCGAGCGCCAGCAGCGCCACCCTTACCCGCAGGTCGTGTGCGTTCCTGATGTGGAAGTACAGGCTCGCGTCCTTGACGCCGAAGCGCCGGGCGAGCGCGGCGACGGTCACGTTCTCCATGCCGATCTCGTCGGCCAGCTCGGCCGCGGCCAGGGTCAGACGCTCGGCGGTCACCCCCGCACGTGCCATGCCGCACACTCCCAACCTAGTCGTGTTATTTGCTTGCCTAGGAGAGCTAGGCTACTACCTATGCTAGCGATAACTGAGCGCGCCATCCGCGCGTCCTTCGTCAACTGCACCCAGGGCGAGGCGAAGCGGCTGGCCGTACCGAACGATCTCGAAGTGCGACCGTGGGACGACCTCGACTTCTTCGGGTGGCGGGACGGCGCCGCCCCGCAGCGGGCCTACCTGGTCGCCGAGTCCGACAGCGGGTTGGTCGGGGTGGCGTTGCGGGTGGCCCCGCACACCGGGCGCGCCCGGCGCAGCATGTGCTCGCTGTGCCTGACCACGCACACCGGGTACGGCGTCGCGCTGATGACGGCCCGCGGAGCAGGCCGGGACGGGCGGCAGGGCAACTCCGTCGGCGTTTACATCTGCTCCGACCTGGCCTGCTCGTACTACCTGCGGGGCAAGAAGGACGCCGGGCGCCGCCTGGACGAGACGATCACCCTGGAGGAGAAGATCGACCGCACGACGACCACCCTCGGCGCGTTCCTGCGGAGGGTGATCGAGTGAGCCGCCGTCCACCGAGGGCCTATCGGTCGGTGGACAGGCGGGCGTGCAGGTGCTCGTCGTGGCGGCGGCCGTCGCCGTACCGGTACGACTCGCGCAGCGTCCCTTCCGCGAGGTAGCCGGCCCGGTGGGCGACCCGGCAGGACGCCTGGTTGGCCACCGCGTGGCACAGCTCCACCCGGTGCAGCCCGAGGTCGGCGAACGCCCAGTCGGTGAGCCGGACGACCGCCCGCACCGCCACCCCGCGCCCGCGCGCCGCCGGCACCGTCCAGTAGCCGATGGACGCGTCGCCGTGGTGGATGTGGTACACGGACACCGAGCCCAGCAGTTCCCCGCCGACCGCGGCCGTTACCGCCATCGAGGCGTGGTCGCCGCCGGACCAGTCGGCCCGGTGGCGTACCCACGACAGGGCGGCCTCGTCGTCGATCGGGCCGCCGCGGTGTGGGTTCCATTGGGCGATGGCCGGGTCGCGCAGGGCGTCGCGCACCGAGGGGGCGTCCGCGTCCCGCCACGGGCGCAGCAACAGGTCGGCGGCGGTGAGCTCCACGTGTTCCACGAGGGCGGAGTCTGGCACATCACCCGCCGGCTCCACCGCCGGACCACCGACGACTCCTTTCAAAGCTGTACGAGCGCTGTACCAGGGCGGCGTGGACGTGATCCAGACGACGCTCAAGGGCACTAGTTAAATTTTGAATGAGTGCTATCGTCGTGGACGTGACAGAGAGCCTGGACAGCACCCGAGAGGCCGCCTGGCGCGCCTACATCGAGGCCAGCCAGCGCCTCTACACCCAGCTGGAAGACGACCTTCGGGCCGACAGCGATCTCAGCTTCGCCGACTACCACGTGCTGGTCCTGCTCTCCGAGGCACCGGGGCAGCGGCTGCGGATGGGTGAGCTGGCCGGCCGACTCGTCTTCTCACCCAGCCGGTTGACGTACCAGATCTCCTCAATGCAACGCCGCGGCCTGGTCAGCAAGGAGCCCTGCCCGGACGACCGACGGGGCAGCGAGGCGGTGCTCACCGCCGCCGGGCTGCTCGCTCTACGGGAAGCCGCGCCGCACCATCTGGCGTCGGTGCGCACCCACCTGATGGACGACCTCGACGACGCCGAGGTCGCCTGCCTCACCCGGGTCTTCGGCCGGCTCGGCGACCGCCTACGGGCGGCCCGGGCCACGTCGACCACCCACGCCACGAACTAGGAGCCTTCGATGCCCGCGATCACCGTTGAGAACGTCCTCGTCCTGCCCCGCCTGCCGCAGCTCGACGAGTCCGCCAAGATCCGCCCGGTCCGCACGGTGACCACCGCGCCCAGCGGCTTCGAGGGCGAGGGCTTCCCGGTCCGCCGGGCCTTCGCGGGGGTGCCGACGACCGACCTGGACCCGTTCATCCACCTCGACCAGATGGGTGAGGTGGACTACGCGCCGGGCGAGCCGAAGGGCACCCCCTGGCACCCGCACCGTGGCTTCGAGACCGTCACCTACATCATCGACGGCGTCTTCGACCACCAGGACTCGCACGGTGGCGGCGGCACCATCACCGACGGCGACACCCAGTGGATGACCGCCGGCAGTGGACTGCTGCACATCGAGGCCCCGCCGGAGCACCTCGTGATGAGCGGTGGGCTCTTCCACGGCACCCAACTCTGGGTCAACCTGCCCCGCGCGGCCAAAATGAACCCGCCGCGCTACCAGGACATCCGGGGCCGGGAGTCGGCGCTGCTCACGACAGCCGACGGCGGTGCGCTGATCCGGGTCATCGCCGGTGAGGTGGCCGGGCACCGCGGCCCGGGCTCCACCTTCACCCCGATCACCATCACGCACGTCACCGTGCAGCCGGGAGCGCAGGTCGACCTGCCGTGGCAGCCGGAGTTCAACGCCCTGGTGTACGTGCTCGGCGGGCGCGGCACCGTCGGCGCCGACCGTCGGCCGGTACGGACCGGGCAGCTCGCGGTGCACGGTCCGGGCGACGCGCTGCGCTTCAGCGCGGACACCACGCAGGACAGCAACACCCCTGCACTGGACCTCTACATCATGGGTGGCCAGCCGATCCGGGAGCCGGTGGCACAGTACGGCCCGTTCGTGATGAACACCCGGGACGAGCTGGTCCAGGCGTTCGAGGACTACCAGGCCGGTCGGCTCGGCGTGATTCCCACCGAGCGGCTGCCGCACACCGGCGGCCAGGGCGCCCGGCCCTGACCACGTCAACCGCTGAGATCGGCGCCGGCGCCCCCGTACACCCGGGGCGCCGGCGCCGCCTCAGGAGACGGCGAAAATCCCAGCCACGCCGAGAATCACCATGAGCAACACCGCTACCAACGCCCCCCGTTCGCTCTCCACCGCCGGCTCGCGGTACTCGGTCACGGGGTTCGTCGTCTCGCGGGGCATGGTGTGGCCTCCTCGGTTGTTGTCGCGTCGGCCAGGTCGCCGGTCTGCCGGCCCTGGCGTGCGGACCCGGGTCGGGGGTCCTACGGTGAGGACGTTGCCGACCTCCGGGGGGCTGGACGTTGCCGTTGCAGGACTGGTTCCTCACCGCGCAGGAACGGGCCAACCCAATCTCTGGGTTACCCGTCTGGGCCAGCGGAAACCTCGCCGAGCCACTAATTCACGGTGCGGCGTACTTCGACCGGCTGGTCGACGAGGTGGAGGCGCTGACGGCCGGCGACCACCTCTTCTTCACCGACTGGCGGGGCGATCCGGACCAGCGGCTACGCCCGGACGGCCCGACCGTGGCCCAGCTCTTCGCCCAGGCCGCGCAGCGCGGGGTGGTGGTCAAGGGGCTGATCTGGCGCTCGCACCTCGACGCGCTGGCCTACAGCGAAGCGGAGAACCGCGACCTCAGCGAGGTGATCTCCGCGGCCGGTGGGGAGGTGCTGCTCGACCAGCGGGTCCGCCGTGGCGGCTCGCACCACCAGAAGCTGGTGGTGCTGCGGCATCCGAGCGCCCCGGAACGGGACATCGCGTTCGCCGGCGGAATCGACCTGTGCCACAGCCGGCGGGACGACGCCGGGCACCACGGCGACCCGCAGCCGGTGCGGATGTCTCCCCGGTACGGCCCCAACCCGCCCTGGCACGACGTGCAGCTCGCGGTGCGCGGCCCGGTGGTCGGTGCACTGGACACCGTGTTCCGGGAGCGCTGGACCGACCCGATGCCGCTGGACTCGGAGAACCCGACGGCCTACCTGCGGGACCGACTGCGCGGCGCGGACCTGCGCCCCGACCCGCTGCCCGAGCAGCCGGCCGACCCGCAGCCCTGCGGTCCGCACCAGATCCAGGTGCTGCGCACCTACCCCGCCGTCCGACCGCGCTACTCCTTCGCGCCGCACGGCGAACGGTCCGTGGCCCGGGGCTACACCAAGGCGGTACGCCGTGCCCGCCGGCTCATCTACCTGGAGGACCAGTACCTCTGGTCGAGCGAGGTGGCGGACCTGTTCGCGCACGCCCTGCGTGACAACCCGGAGCTGCACCTGATCGCCGTGGTGCCCCGGCACCCGGACGTGGACGGCAGGCTCGCGCTGCCACCGAACACGGTCGGCCGTGAGCAGGCGTTGTCGCTGTGCGAGCGGGCAGCGCCGGACCGGGTGCACGTGTTCGACGTGGAGAACCACGCCGGCGACCCGGTCTACGTGCACGCGAAGATCTGCGTGGTCGACGACGTCTGGGCCAGCGTGGGCAGCGACAACTTCAACCGCCGCTCGTGGACGCACGACAGCGAGTTGTCCTGTGCGGTGCTCGACGACACCCGCGACCAGCGGGAGCCCACCGACCCGGCCGGGCAGGGCGACGGGGCACGGGTCTTCGCCCGGGAGTTGCGGCTGCGGCTCTGGCGCGAACACCTGGACCGCGACCCGGGCGGCGCGGACGACGCCGACCTGCTGGACCCCACCGACGCCGTCGCGGCCGTCACGGCCGCTGCCGACGCGCTGCAACGGTGGTACGACGGCGGCCAGGTGGGCACCCGTCCTCCCGGCCGGTTACGCCCGCATCGTCCCGATCGACTTCCCTGGTACACCCGCATTTGGGCGTTGCCGGTGTACCGGCTGGTCTACGACCCGGACGGCAGGCCGCTGCGGGCCAGGTTGGCCGGCACATGGTGAGCCGGCCGGGCCGTCGCCGGTGGCGGGCCGCTCGCGCCCGGATACACGCTCAGCCCGCCGGGGTAGGCGAACGAGGAGCGTGGCGAGTAGTAGCCGAAGCCGATGGTCAGCGGGTTGGCCGGCCGTAGCGCGTACATCGGGTGGCCGGGCTCCAGGAACTCGACCGACTCGATCTCGAACGGTGCGACCGGCTCCGCCACGAACGGGTAGACGGCGCTGAGCAGTTGACCGTCGCGGCGGGTGAAGTAGCGGTGGTGCCCGCTGTTGATCACATGGCCGGTCTCGCCGACCTGGCAGCGGGCCCGGATCAGCGGCGCCCCGTCGGCCTCGGTCACCGAGACCAGGTGGCCGCCGCGCACCTCGATACTGGTGCGGCCGGTGATCGCCGGGGCGCCGCGCGCGGCGGCGTATTCCCGGACCGTGCGGCTGGATGCCACGTAGTGGGTCCACCAGCCGCCGGGGCTGAGGCCGCCGGGGGCGTCCACGCCGGTCAGCGAGACGCCGAGGTAGGTCAGCGAGTAGGCGCCGAAGCCGGAGGTCTGCGTCTCGTCGTCGACGATGTACTGGTTGAGGAACACCTGCCGGTCCGGGCGGGGCCGCAGGCCGGCCGGGACCAGAGCGGCCACCGCGTCCGGATCCGCCGGCAACCAGCTGAAGTAGAGCGTGCGACTGTTCACGACTAGCTGGGGAGCGGCTGGATCGAGCACGGTGCCTCCGAACCGGGTATGTAGAGGCGACGTTACGGCCAGTCCCACCGGCGGGACAACGACGGATAGTAGACACCTCGGCCCAGATGTCGGATTTTATGTTGACCGCTCGGCCGGCTGCCGTGGGCCGACCGGTCAGGCCGGCGCGGGGTGGCCGGGCGGCCGAGCAATGGGTGCCGCAACCCGCAAGAGACCTCACAACAGCCAAAGCAGCCACCCATTTTGTATGTTTTACGACCTGAAACGGCTTAAGTACATCAGCCTTTCGGCTAGATTTTGGGGAGACGATCAGGTTAAGGTGAGTCCCGAACGGCCCATACGAAGCTAAACCAAAGCGTCACGTCTTTTTGTCCGCGGACGAGGTGCAGGGAGGACCACCCAATGACCGCGCCAACGATCAGCGAGCAGCCGAGTGCCACCGCCAAGAGCGTGAAGCTCGACCCGCGGACGCTCACCGACAGCGCCACGGATCTGCTCAACGCCATGGCCGCACTGCCGACCACCCACCCGTCGCGCGCCGCGCTGCGGGACCGGGCGATCGAGGCCTGGCTGCCGCTGGCCAACCACCTCGCCCACCGCTACAGCGGGCGGGGCGAGCCCACCGACGATCTGGCACAGACCGCCGCGGTCGGCCTGATCAAGGCCATCGACAAGTTCGACCCGTCCCGCGGCGTCGACTTCGCCGGGTACGCCATCCCCACGATCATCGGCGAGCTCAAGCGGCACTTCCGCGACCGCACCTGGGACATCCGGGTGCCCCGCCGGCTCCAGGAGCTGCGGCTGTCCATCTCCGACGCCAACAGCTCACTCCTGCAGACCCTCGGCCGCTCGCCGACGGTCGCCGACATCGCCACCCACCTCGGGCTCACCGAGGAAGAGGTGCTGGAGGGTCTGGAAGGCGCCCGGGCATACAACGCGGTGTCGCTGTCCACCCCGACCGGCGACGGCGAGCGCGCCACCGAGCTGGGCGACATGCTCGGCGGCGAGGACGCGGAGTTCGAGCTGGCTGAGCTGCGGGTCGCCCTGGGCCCGGCGCTAGCCACGCTCGACGAGCGGGAGCAGAAGATCCTCACCCTGCGGTTCTACGGCAACCTGACGCAGTCGCAGATCGCCGAGCAGATCGGCGTCTCGCAGATGCACGTCTCCCGGCTGCTGGCCCGGGCGCTCACCAAGCTGCGCGGCCAGCTCGACGGCACGTACTAAGCGGTTCCGATCGAGGGCCGGGTCCGCGGACCCGGCCCTCGATCGCGCGTACGAACTGTCACGCGAGCATTACAGCACGTCAGCTCTGCGCACCGGGCGGCAGCGCCCGGCCGGTCCCGTCAGCGGCTCACCGGCTCCCGCCACATCGGCCAGAACGGCGTGCCATCGGGCACCCGGAACGGCTCGCCGGCCCGGTAGGCGTGCTGCGCGTACAGGTCCCGACTACGCGGGCTGCTCGCCTCCAGGTAACCGGGCATCCCGTTGGCGTCCAGCCAGGCGTGGTGGTGCTCCAGCAGCGCGGTGCCCAGCCCCTGCCCCTGCCGGTCCGGCTGGACCGCCAGGAAGGCCAGATGGTGGTGGTCCGGATGCGGGTGGTTCGCCGCGAACAACTCGTCGAGATGCTCGAACCGGTCGGTCCACTCACCGCAGGCGGCGGCGAGCCGGGCGTCGTAGTCGGGCGGCGGCGGAGCCGAGTCGCCGACCGAGGGGAACCAGACCGCGACCGCGGCCCGGTCCGCGCTGGCATACACCAGACCGTGCCGCATCGCGTGCTCGACCAGGATCTCGAAGTTCCCGGCCAGCACGGCCTCCCGCTTGCTCGCGTCCGGCACCAGCCAGCGGGTCACCTCCAGGACGGTGAACGCCTGCGCGGTCCGGCCGGCCACCAGCGCGGTGTCTTCGGGACCGAGCCGCTCGATGGCCACGCTCATCGCGGCGCCTCCGAGCCGGCCGGTGCCGGCGACTGCTCCACCGGCTGCACGGCGGCCGCGGCGCTCTCCGCGCCGAGGCCGATCCGGGCGTACGTGTCCGGACGGCTGCCGCGCAGCACCAGCGCCCAGCCGACGCCCAACGCGGCCGCCACCGGGTACACCGCGGGCAGCGCCCAGCGCAGGGAGGAGTCCGGCGCGACGCCGAGCAGGTTGGCGAAGTTCGACACGGCCAGCCAGATGATCACAAAGAGCGCGATGGTGGCCAGCCCGGGTGCGATGACCCGCCGCCAGAACGTCTCCCCGCCACCGGAGCGGAGGAAGTAGGCGATCACGGCCACCGAGGTGGTGGCGATCAGCAGCAGCACACCGAACCCGCCGGTGGTGCCGCCCCAGAAGAACAGCTTGACCACCGGGTCCCAGCCGTTGACCGCGTACAGCAGGATGACCAGCAGGCCGAGGACGCTCTGCGCCAGCGAGGCGGCCCGCGGCGCGCCGCTGCGCGGCGAGGTCTGCCCGAACACCGCCGGCAGCACCCGCTCCCGGCCGAGCGCGAAGGTGTAGCGGGCCGTGGTGTTGTGGAACGAGATCATCGCGGCCAGCACCGAGGTCAGGAAGAGCGCCTGGCCGATGGTGACCGCGGTGTCGCCGAGCTGCGCACCGGCCAGGTTGAAGATCAGCCCGACGCTCTGCTCACCGGCCTCGGCCACGATCCGGTCCGGTCCGACGGCGACCGTCATGGTCCAGGAGGAGAGCGCGTACAGCCCGGCGATGATCGCGACCGAGAGGTACGTCGCCAGCGGCACCGTGCGCTTCGGGTCCTTGCTCTCCTCGCTGAAGACCACCGCGGACTCGAAGCCGACGAAGCCGAGGATGGCCAGCACCAGCACCGCGCCCAATCCGGGCACGAAGAGGTTGTCCGGCGACAACGCGGCGAAGCTGACCTGGCCGTCGGCCGGGTTGCCCAGCTGCCCCAGGTCGAAGATCAGGATCACCACGATCTCGGCGACCAGCAGCGCCGCCAGCACCAGGCCGTTGATGTCCACCCGGAGCAGGCCGAGCAGGCCGACCAGCGCCCACGCCACCAGGGCGACGATCGACCAGTGCGGGTGCCCACCGAAGATCCGGTCGAGCACCGGCTCGGCGGCGACGCCGATGGTGCCGTAGAGCCCGACCTGAAGCGCGTTGTACGCGATCAGCGCCACCCAGGCGGCGCCCACGCCGGCCGGCCGGCCCAGGCCACGGGAGATGTAGGCGTAGAAGGCGCCGGCGTTCTCCACCCGGCGGGACATCGCCACGTAGCCCACCGAGAACAGGGCGAGCACCGCGGCGACCACCAGGAAGGCCAGCGGGATGCCGGTCACCCCGATGACGCCGTAGCCGGTGGTGACGACACCGGCCACCACCGTCAGTGGCGCCGCGGCGGAGAGCACGAAGAAGATCACCGAGGGGACGCCGAGGCGGCCTCGGGCAAGGGCTTCGGAAACGTTGCTGGGTCGGTCGACTGTCGATGTCGGGGGCATACGACTACTCCGGTTGTCGAGGGGAGGGTGGGGGTTACCGGGGAATCATGGGACGCCACGAAGCACGGCGGCGCCGACCGCAGCCTCGGTGTGCCCGACGAGTTCCTTCAGGGGCGCCGGCAGCGCGGGGAGGAGGACGTTCAGCCGGTGGTGGGCACGGGGGCCGGCGCTCCACAGCACCTCACGGGTCAGCCCGGCGGCCACCACCAGGCCGAGCAGCAGGGCGTCCGGCACGCTCGGCGGGTCCGGCCGGTCCAGCAGGGCCCGCAGCCGGGTGGCCGGCCAGGCCACCGCGTTGAGGTCGACCGGCAGGTAGCTGACCGAGGTGCGCAGCAGCCGGCGGCTCTCCTGGCGGCGCAGCATGCCGGCCCGGGCCAGCCGCTCCCCCACCGAGGTCGTCGCGCTCTGCGCCAGGAAGCTGAGCCAGGTACGCACCGCCTGGTGCTGGGACTCGCCGATCAACTGGTCGAGCACGGTGTGCGCCAGCGCGTCGCCCGGCGGGCGCCGGTCGATGACGGTGACGTGCCCGCCGGAGACGGTGATGTGTCCATACAGGATCAGCTCGCCGAGCAGCCCGCCGGCCAGGCCGAGCCCGGTCGCGGCCGGGTGGAGTTTTGCCTTGCCGCGACTGTCGTTGTGAGCGATCAGGAAAAACTCGTCGGCGATGAGCAAACGGTCCTCCCGCACGGGTGTGTCCACAGTGATCGCGACCGGCAAAGGATGCACCGACAGCTACCGCAATGCAACTCCCAGATTTGAAAGTTGCACTCCGTGCAGGTCCGACCTGCGGATCTTGTCGTGACAGACTCGGAGGGTGACCGCCACCCCCGCCGTCCCACTCGCCGCCAGCCCGACCGTGCGCCGTCGACGCATCGCCCGGGAGCTGCGCCAGCTCCGCGAACGCGCGGGCATGACCCTCGATGTGGCGGCCCGCCAGCTCGACATGTCCAAGAGCAACCTCTCCCGGATCGAGACCGCGCAGATCGGCATCAAGCCGCGCGACGTCCGAGCGGCGCTCGCGCTCTACCAGGTGACCGGAGCCGACGCCGAGGCGCTGATCGAGATCGCCCGGAGCGCACAGCAGCGGGGCTGGTGGCAGAACTACAGCGACGTGCTGCCCGAGTGGTTCGAGTTCTACGTCGGGCTGGAGGCCGAGGCGGCGGCGCTGCGCACGTACGAGGCCGAGTCCGTGCCGGGGCTGTTGCAGACCGAGGCGTACGCCCGGGAGATCTACCGGCGCACCGCGGGCGAGGACGGCGTGGAGCGCAAGGTGGCGGCACGGCTGCACCGGCAGGAGGTGCTGCGCCGCGACGACCCGGTCCAGTTGTCGGTGGTGCTCAATGAGGCGGTGCTCCTGCGCCCGGTCGGCGGCAACGCCGTGATGGCCGAACAGGTGGTCCACATGACCCGGATCGCGCAACTACCGAACGTGACAATCCAGGTACTTCCATTCGCGGCCGGCGGGCATCCCGCGATGAGCACCCCGTACGTGATCCTCAACTTCGCCGACGCCGCCGACGCGTCCGTAGTTTACCTGGATAACCTCACGATGGGCCTGGCGCTGGAGGATGCCGACCAGGTGCTCGGGTATAGCCTGCTGCATGAGGAGCTGTGCCGCTTGGCGCTCGATCCGGCGGCGTCGCTGACCCGTCTTGAGCAGGCTTCTCGTAACTTTGCGTGACCGCGTCTGCGGCACGCCGACGCAGACGAGAGGTATCGCGGATGACGGCGCACGACCTGACCCGGGCGGACTGGCGGACCAGCACGCGCAGCAGCGGCAACGGCAACTGCGTGGAGGTCGCGACAGCCGACGGTCGGGTCGCCGTCCGGGACAGCAAGGACCGGCCCGGCCCGGTGCTCACCTTCGACGCGCCGGCCTGGCGCGCGTTCCTGCACGGCGTCGGCGAGGTCCGCCGCAGCTGAGCCGCCGGGGCCGGTGCGAGACTGGGCCGTGCTCTCCGACGTAACCCTGGACCTGCCGGTACGCCCGGTGCTGCCGGCGCTGGTCGCGGCACTCGACGCGGCCGGCGCCGGTGTCCTGGTGGCCCCACCGGGCACCGGTAAGACGACCCTCGCCCCGCTGGCCGTGGCCGACCGGGTCAGCGGGCGGGTCGTGATCGCGCAACCCCGCCGGGTGGCCGCGCGGGCCGCCGCCCGCCGGATGGCCGAGCTGCTCGGCGAGCGGGTGGGCGACCGGGTCGGCTACGCGGTACGCGGCGAGCGCCAGGTCAGCCGTGCCACCCGGGTGGAGGTGGTCACCACCGGCCTGCTGGTCCGCCGGCTGCACCACGACCCGGAGCTGCCCGGCACGGGCGCCGTGCTGCTCGACGAGTGCCACGAGCGGCAACTCGACGCCGACCTCGCGCTGGCCTTCGCGGTGGAGGCCCGGGCCACCCTCCGGCCGGACCTGTGGCTGCTGGCAATGTCCGCCACCCCGGACACGGACCGGTTCGCCGCGCTGCTCGGCGGACCCGATCCGGCCCCGGTCGTCCGGGCCGAGTCGGCGCTGCACCCGGTGCAGCGGATCTGGGCACCGCCGGCACGGCCGATCGCCCCGCCCGGGGGCGGGCCGGTGGACCGGGCCCTGCTCGACCATGTGGCGGCCACCGTCCGACGGGCGCTGCGCGAGCGCGACGGCGACGTGCTGGTCTTTCTGCCCGGGGCCGGCGAGATCGCGGCGGTCACCGGCCGACTGGCCGACCTGCGGGACACCGTCGCGCTGCTGCCGCTGCACGGCCGACAGCGCGGCAGCGAGCAGGACGCGGCCCTGCGCCCGGCTGATCGACGCCGGGTGGTGCTGGCCACCGCGTTGGCCGAGACCAGCCTGACCGTGCCGGGCGTGCGGGTGGTGGTGGACGCCGGGCTGTCCCGGGTGCCCCGCACCGACCTGGCCCGTGGGCTCGGCGCGTTGATCACCGTGCCGGTCTCCCGGGCCGCCGCCACCCAGCGGGCCGGCCGGGCCGGCCGGGAGGCCCCCGGGGCCGTCTACCGCTGCTGGTCCGCGGCGACCCACGAGCGGCTGCCCGCCCGGCCGGAGCCGGAGATCGCCACCGCCGACCTGACCGGCTTCGCGCTGGAGCTGGCCGCCTGGGGACGGCCGGACGGCGTCGGGCTCGCACTGCCCGATCCGCCGCCGCCGGCGGCGCTGTCGGTGGCCCGGGACACGCTGGTCACCCTGGGCGCGGTCGACGCGGACGGCCGGATCACCGGGCGGGGACGGGCCATCGCCGCCGCCGGTGCGCACCCACGGCTCGCCCGGGCGCTGCTCGACGGCGCCGGCCGGGTCGGCGCCGACCGCGCGGCCGAGGTGGTGGCCCTGCTCGCCGAGGAGAGCGCGGCCGGCCCGGGCGACGATCTGGTCGCCGGCTGGCGTCGGCTGCGCGCCGGGGCGGACGCGGGCGCGACCGCCCGCTGGCGGGCCGAGGTGCGCCGCCTGCGAGGTGCCCTGCCCGCCGGCTCCCCGCCGCAGGGCCGCGCCGCCGCCGGTAAGCCCGGCCGGACGGTCGGCCCGGGGGCCAACGGACGCGCCGACGCCGGTGGGCTCACTGACGACCTAGCCGCCGGGCTGCTGGTCGGGTTGGCGTACCCGGAGCGGTTGGCCCGGGCGCGGCGGTCGGGCGGTTCGGCGTACCTGATGACCGGTGGGACCGCCGCGGAGCTGGCGGTGGGATCGGGGCTGACCGGGTCGGACTGGCTGGCGGTGGCCGTCGCGGACCGCACCCCCGGCGCGCCCTCGGCGCGGATCCGCCGGGCCACGCCGCTGGACGAGGCGACGGCCCGGGAGGCGGCCGGCCCGCTGCTGTCCACGCGCCGGGAGGTCGGCTGGTCCGAGGGGGACGTGGTGGCCCGGGAGGTGACCCGGCTGGGGGCGATCCTGCTCCAGGAGCGCCGGCTGGATCGTCCGGACCGGGCGGAGGTGGCGGCGGCGCTGCTGACCGGCCTGCGCCAGGACGGGCTGGGGCTGCTGTCCTGGACGCCGGCGGCCCGGGCGCTGCGCGAGCGGCTGGCGTTCACCCGGCACCACCTCGGCGCACCGTGGCCGGACGTCAGCGACGAGGCGTTGCTCGCCGCCGCGCCGACCTGGCTGGGCCCGGAGCTCTCCGCCGCCCGGCGCCGCGCCGACCTTGCCCGGGTGGACGTGGCCTCGGCGCTGCGCCGGCTGCTGCCGTGGGCACAGGCCGCCCAGCTGGACGAACTGGCCCCGGAACGGATCGCCGTGCCGAGTGGTTCCCGGATCCGGCTCGACTACAGCGACCCGGCGGCGCCGGTGCTGGCGGTGAAGCTGCAGGAGACGTTCGGCTGGCCGGTGGCCCCGCGCATCGGCGGCGGCCGGGTGCCCGTGCTGCTGCACCTGCTCTCCCCCGCCGGCCGGCCGGTGGCGGTCACCGCCGACCTGGCGTCGTTCTGGCGCACCGGCTATCCGCAGGTGCGCGGCGAGCTGCGCGGCCGCTATCCCCGGCACCCGTGGCCGGAGGATCCGACGACCGCGACGCCCACCCGGCGCGCCACACCGCGCCGGCGTTGAGGCCGGTTACTCCTCCACCACGTCGGCCACCACGACGGTGACGTTGTCCGGCCCGCCGGCGTGCAGTGCCAGGTCGATCAGCTTGCCGGCGCAGGCGGCCCGGTCCGGGTAGCCGGTGAGCACCTCGACGAGGGTGTCCGAGCGGACCACGTTGGACAGCCCGTCGCTGCACAGCAGCCACCGGTCGCCGACCCGGGGCACCATCGTCGCGTACGACGGGGAGACGTCGTCGCCCTGCAACGCCTGGGTGACCACCGCCCGGCGCGGGTGGCTGCTGGCCTGGTCCGCGGTGATCACGCCCTGGTCCACCAGCATCTGGACGAACGTGTCGTCCCGGGTGACCTGCTTGAGCACTCCCTCGCGGAGGAGATAGGCCCGCGAGTCACCGACGTGCGCGAGGGCGAGGCAGCTGCCGGTGCGGGCGAAGAGCAGGGCGGTCAGGGTGGTGCCCATGCCCTGGCGCTCCGGGTCTTCGGCGACCGCCTGCCGGATCCGGGTGGTGGCCAGCGCGATGCCACCCTGGAGCGCGGCCACCAGGGCGTCCTCGGGGGTCTCCACGTCCAGAGGAGCGACCGCGTCGATGGTGAGCGCGCTGGCCAGGTCGCCGGCCGCCATTCCGCCCATGCCGTCGGCGACGGCGACGAGCCAGGTCCCGGCGTGCAGGGCGTCCTGGTTTCCGCTGCGGATCAGCCCACGGTCGCTCGTTCCCACGGAACGCAGCTTCAGGGTCATGGGAGGCAGCCTGCCAGGCGAAGGGCGCAGTTGTCTCTAGGAGATCAGGACGACGGCGCGTGGCGCGGCCAATCTCACGTGTCCGCCCTGGCGCGTCATGGCGGACCCGGCCGGGCTGGCCGCCCTCGTCGTACGCCACAACCCATCCAGTCAGATCGATTGACACGGCGCACGGACGCTGGAAACATCGAGCCGAGAGTTGGGAGCGCTCCCAGATTTCACCACCACCGCCCCGCATCCCGTCCCGGAAGGACTCCCCGTGACGCCATCCCGACGCCGCCTCCTACTGGCCGCGGCGACCACCCTGGCCCTCACCGGCGCGGGCGCCGGCGCGGCCCACGCCGACCCGCCGCCGGACGCCCCCGAACAGATCGACAACGGCGACTTCAGCGCCGGCGTGAGCCCCTGGTTCTCCTACGGCACCGGCGCGCTCGCGGTGACCGACGGCCGGCTCTGCACCACCGTTCCCGGCGGACTGGCCAACCCGTGGGACGCCGGCATCGGCCAGGACGGCGTACCGCTGATCGCCGGCGCCGAATACACCCTCGGCTTCACCGTGTCCGCCACCCCCGGCGCCGCGGTCAAGGCCGTCCTCCAGCTCGGCAGCGCCCCGTACACCACGTACGCCGCCGTGGACGCCACCGCCACGGGCACCGCCCAGCGGGTCGAGCAGACCTTCACCGTCCCGGACGACAACCCGGGCGCCCAGCTGATCTTCCAGGTCGGTGGCGCCGCCGAGACGCAGACCGTCTGCCTGGACGACGTCTCACTGCGCGGCGGTGAGCCGCCCGAGCCGTACGAGCCGGACACCGGGCCGCGGGTACGGGTCAACCAGGTCGGCTACCTGCCCGGCGGGCCGAAGAACGCCACCGTGGTCACCGAGGCCACCGAGCCGCTCCCCTGGCAGCTGCGCTCGGCCGCCGGCACGGTCCTGGCCAGCGGCACCACCACCGCGCGCGGCGTGGACGCCGCCTCCGGGCAGAACGTGCACACGGCCGACTTCTCCGGCTACCGCACACCCGGCAGCGGTCTGACGCTCACCGTGGACGGTGACACCAGCCACCCGTTCGACATCTCCGGCACCCTCTACGACCGGCTGCGCGCCGACTCGCTCCAGTTCTTCTACGCCCAACGCAGCGGCATCGCCATCGACGGCCACCTGATCGGCGACGAGTACACCCGGCCCGCTGGCCACCTCGGCGTCGCGCCCAACCAGGGCGACACCACCGTGCCCTGCCAGCCGGGCGTCTGCGACTACTCCCTCGACGTGCGCGGCGGATGGTACGACGCGGGCGACCACGGCAAGTACGTGGTCAACGGCGGCATCGCCACCTACCAGCTGCTGAGCACCTTCGAGCGGACCAGGACGGCGGTCACCGCGGCCGGCGGCGTCGGTCTCGCCGACGGCACGCTGCGGGTGCCCGAGCACGACAACGGCGTGCCGGACATCCTCGACGAGGCCCGCTGGGAGCTGGAGTTCCTGCTGCGCATGCAGGTGCCGGCGGGCAAGCCGCTCGCCGGGATGGCCCACCACAAGATCCACGACCGGAACTGGACCGGCCTGCCGCTCGCCCCGCACGACGACCCGCAGCCCCGCGAGCTGCACCCGCCGTCCACCGCGGCCACCCTCAACCTGGCCGCCACCGCCGCCCAGTGCGCACGGCTCTACGCCCCCTACGACGCGGCGTTCGCGGCCCGCTGCGGCACTACCGCGACGACCGCCTACGCCGCCGCCAAGGCACACCCGGCGGTGTACGCCAGCCCCAGCGACAGCACCGGCGGCGGCGCGTACGACGACACCAACGTCACCGATGAGTTCTACTGGGCCGCGGTCGAGCTGTACCTGACCACCGGTGGGCAGGCCTATTTGACCGACCTGACCGCCTCGCCGCACCACAGCGGGGACGTGTTCGCCCCACAGGAATTCGGCTGGCAGGGCACCGCCGCGCTCGGCCGCCTCGACCTGGCCACCGTGCCGAACGGGCTGCCCGCCGCCGAGCTGACCCGGATCCGCGCCTCGGTCACCGGCGCCGCCGACGCGTACCTCGCCGAGCTGCGCCGGCAGGCGTACGGGCTGCCGATGCCCGGGGACGAGAGCAGCTACTTCTGGGGCGCCAACAGCAACATCATCAACAACGCCGTCGTGCTGGTCACCGCCTTCGACCTGACCCGCGACGCCACCTACCGGGACGGCGCCGTGCAGGCGATGGACTACCTGCTCGGGCGCAACGCGCTGAACATCTCGTACGTCACCGGGTGGGGCGAGCACGCGGCGGAGAACCAGCACAGCCGGATCTTCGGCCACCAGCTCGACCCGAACCTGCCGCGTCCGCCCGCCGGCTCCCTCGCCGGTGGCGCGAACGCTGCCCTCCAGGACCCGTTCGCGGCGCAACTGCTCGCCGGCTGCAAGCCGATGTTCTGCTATGTCGACGACATCAACTCGTACGCGACCAACGAGGTGGCGATCAACTGGAACTCGGCGCTGGCCTGGATCGCCTCGTTCCTGGCCGACCAGGGTGACGCCGGCGCGGTGCCGGCCACCACCTGCGCGATCCGCTACACCAACTACGGCGCCTGGCACGGCGGCAGCGGGTTCACCGCACAACTGACCGTACGCAATACCGGCGCCACCACCGTCAACGGCTGGACCATGCGGTTCGCGTTCACCGGCGACCAGCGGGTGCGCGAGGCGTGGCTGGCGAAGGTCACCCAGGCCGGGGCGACGGTGACCGCCCGCAACGAGTCGTACAACGCCCGGATCGGGCCCGGCGGCACGGTGACGTTCGGCTTCAACGCGACGACCACCGGCGGCGCCAACCCCAACCCGGGCCTGGTCACGGTCAACGGCGCTGCCTGCTCCCTGACCTGACCGGAACGGCTGGTGGCCTCCCGCAAGGGCGGCCGCCAGCCGTTCACAAACCAGGTGGACCGGGCTGGCCCCGTAGACCATGGTGAGGGCCATGGATGGCGGCGAACTGGCCGGCGCGGAGCGTCGGGTGTGGGCGGCGATGCCGGCGGGGACACGGGCCGCACTCGCCGGCCTACCCAGCGCGGACCTACGCACCCTGCTGCTGACCGTGGCCCGCGACCGCGCAGCCACCATGCGCCCGCCCGATCTGGTTCGCCGCTGGCGCGAGGACCGTTTCGTCCGCCCGGCCGGCGCCGACCCCCGCGCGCTCGCTCAGGTCGAAGCGCGGATGTGGCGACTCCTACCGGCCGACGTCTCTGGAGTGGAGCTGTCGCCGGTCGTACCGGTGGGCACCTGCGCGACGGTCGCACCGGTCAGCCAGAACAGGATCGTCACCACGATGCGTGCCAGCGAGGTGCTGAGCGATCCCACCAACGCGCTCGCGATCGAGGCGGCTGTGCGTCGCCGTCGGCAGAGCGAAGTGCACCTTGCCGCCGCCCACCGGGTGCTGCGGGCGCAGGACTTCGGCACCGGCGCGTCGGCGCACTTCCGACTCTTCGCCCTGGTGTCCAGTGCCCGGGACGCTGGCTCGGGCGGCACCGAGGCCCGGCTGCTGATCCGGCACCTCACCTACTGGCGGACCGTCCTCGCCGAACTGGCACCAGCGGCAACACCACAGCTGCATGTCACGGTCTTCGACGACCGGATCATCGGCGAGCGACTGGCCGACACCGTCCGACCGGCACTTGGTGAGAACGCGGTGCTGCTCGTGGACGAGTCGGAGCGGGAGCGCGGCCGGGGTTACTACACGGGTTGCGCACTGCGGATCACCGTCCTGGGCGGCAGCCTGGAGGTCGGCGACGGCGGCTTCACCGATTGGACCGCCCGGCTGAGCGGCGACGCCAAGGAGCGCTGCCTCGTTTCCTGCCTCGCCACCGAACGCCTCGTCGACTGCGTCGAGCGCTGAATCGACCGCACAACGACCCCGACCGCCGGCACTCAGCACGCTCAGAATGCCGACGAATTCCGCCGACACCGAGCACCAGAAGTTGTCGTACGGCTGTTCTAATATTTGGACGTGGTTGAGGAGTTGGCGCAGGCTGAGGCGGCAGTCGCCGTGTGCGTCGACGTGGCGACGTGGGCCCTGCCGGAGCACGACCTCATCGCGGCGCTCGATGCCGCACACCGCCTCGAACAGCGTCTGGCAGCGGTGAAGTTCACCGCGGTACGAGAGTTGGACGGCCGTGGCACGGCCGCGACGCAGGGCGCGTCGTCGACGTCGGTGTGGTTGCGTGACCGGCTCCGGCTCACCGTCCCCGCCGCTCGTCGGCTGGTTGACCTCGCTGCAGCTCTGGACACCGGGGGTGCCCGAGGTGCGGGCCGCTCTGGCCAGCGGCGATATCAATGTGGGGCAGGCCCGTGTCATCGGCGACACGGTCAGCACCGTGCAGACGACCGCCGGCGCCGACGTGGCCGAGAAGGCGGTTGCGGTGTTGATTGAGTGGGCCAGGCAGTTCGAGCCGACCCTGCTGCGCAAGCTGGGCACCCGGGTCCTCGATCACGTCGCGCCGGAGGTCGCCGAAGCCGCGGCTCGGGCGACGATTGAGGCCGATGCCCGCCGGGCCTGTCGAGACCGTCATGTCACTTTGTCCGGGCTGCGGGATGGCTGCCTGCGGCTGAGCGGCACCCTGGACGCCGAGGCGGCCGGCCTGCTGCGCGCCGCGATCGAGCCGTTGACGGCGCCGTCGGGTGTGGACGATCCGAGATCACCCGGGCAACGCCGCCACGACGCGCTCGCCGACCTCTGCCGACTCGCCCTGCGCTCCGGGCAGTTACCCGAACATGGCGGCGAGCCCGCACATCTCGTCGTCACCACCAGTTTCGACGGCCTCGTCCGTCAGCTCAACGGCGGCACTCTCGACACCGGCCTCGAACTCACCCCGGAAACCGTGCGCCGTGTCGCCTGCGACGCCACCATTCTGCCCGCCGTTCTAGGCAGCACCGGCCAGGTCCTCGACGTCGGCCGACAACGCCGCCTCATCACCGGGCCCCTCCGACGCGCCCTGGTCCTGCGAGACCGCGGCTGCGCCTTCCCCGGCTGCGACCGCCCACCCCGCTGGTGCGACGCCCACCACATCCGACACTGGGCCGACGGCGGCGACACAAGCCTGACGAACGCCGTGCTGCTCTGCGCACACCACCACCGACACATCCACCACGACGACTGGACCGTCCGACAGAGCGGCGACGGCCACCCGGAATTCGTCCCACCAGCCTGGCTCGATCCCGACCGCCTCCCCCGCCGCAACCAATACCACCGGCGCACGTGAAGACACTCCATACACCAGGCATGACTGCGGCACCCGGGCTCCCGCCGGCTCGATGCCGGGCGCCCGCCCGCACTGGTCCCACGTCGACCTGTCCACCGCAGAATTCGACGAACGCGCCGGAGTCGGTCTGTGACGGGCACCGCACCACGAGGGACGTCGATGCGTATACGTCGGCCATAGGGTCGTTGTGTGTGTACCCAGGCGGGGATTCGTGGCCGATGGCGGTCATTGTCGCCGTTGCCGCCACCCGGCCACCTGCGCACCCTGTCGCTGGCCACCCTCGCCAACACGGTCGGTGCCGGGCTCTGGCTGACCGGTGTGGCGCTCTACCTCACCCGCGTCGTCGGGCTGACCCCGACACAGGTGGGGCTCGGGCTCACCCTGGCCGGCCTGGTCGGGCTGACCGCCAGTGTGCCGCTCGGCGGGCTGGCCGACCGCCGCGACCCACGGACCCTCCGTGCGGTCCTTCAACTGGCGCAGGCCGCCGTCGCCGTCGCGTACCTGCTGGTGGGCTCGTTTCCAGTCTTTCTGCTGGTGGCGACTCTGGACGCGCTGCTGGTCTCCGGCAACCTGGCGGTTCGTGCCGCGCTGGTGGCCGCCGTCGCCGGCCCGCAGGGACGGGTGCACGCCTTCGCCACGCTGCGGGCGGTGGCGAACCTGGGCATCGCGGTCGGGGCGGGGCTGGCCGGGTTCGCGCTGGCCACCGACACGCATCTGGCGTACCAGATCCTGGTGGCCGGCAACGCGACCACCTATCTGGTGTCGGCGGCCCTGCTGATGCGGCTGCCGGCCCTCGCACCACCCACGCGTCCGTCGACGGCCGCCGCCCTTCGCCGGGGGCGGCCGCTGCGTGACGGCCGCTTCCTCGCGGTGAGCGGCGCGTCGGCGGTGCTCGCCCTCCATCAGACGGTGCTCACGCTGGTGGTGCCGCTCTGGGCGGTGAACCTGCTCGGGGCGCCCCCGCCCATCGTGTCGGCGGTGCTGCTGACCAACACCGTGCTCACCGTACTGCTGGCGGTGCGGCTCAGTCGGGGCGCGGACACCGCCGCGCCGGCCGCCCGGAAAATGCGCCGAGCCGGCCTGGTGCTGGCCACGGCGATGCTGCTGTACGCCGCCACCGCCGGCCTCCCCACCGCGCCGGCGGTCGCGCTCCTGCTGGTCGCCACCGTCGTCTACACCGTCGGCGACCTGTGGCACGGCGCCGCCGGGGCGGGACTGACCTACGATCTGGCGCCGCCGGACGCGATCGGCGCCTACCAGGGGGCGGACGGGATGTTCGCCGGTCTGGCCCGCGCCGTCGCCCCGGCTCTGCTGACGCTGGTGGTGCTCGACGGTGGCGTGCCCGGTTGGCTGGCCGTCGGAGGGCTCTTCGCCGTGGTGGGCCTGGCCAGCCCTGCGCTCACTCGGCGTGCGCTACCCCGTGACTGACGTTCGGGTGGAGGCACGTCGCCGCGAGCCCGGTCAGCCGATCTCCTCGTCGACGTAGCACCAGCGCCAGGCCTCGCCGGGCTGCGCCGAACGGATCACCGGGTGACCGGTGGACGCGAAGTGCTTGCTCGCGTGCTGGTTCGGCGACGAGTCGCAGCAGCCGACCTGCCCGCAGCTCAGGCAGGTGCGCAGGTGCACCCAGTAGGTGTCGCCGATGGCGACGCAGTCCGCGCACTCGTCGGCGGTACGCGCCTCGGCGGCTCCGGCCTCGGTCAGGTGCTGACAGCTCATTTCTCGACCTCCCGCAGCAACGACTCTTCCAGGTCCAGGTCACGATAGGCCTGCACCAGCACCTCCTCAGGTATCTGACCGGCGTCCCGGGCAGCCCGGAAGACGTCCCGCTCGGCGTCGATCATCTCCTGTCGCAGCCGACCGTACGCCTGCGAGGGGGTTTCCCGCTCGGAGCCACCGAGCCGTTCCCAGGCCATGTTCGTGCGGTCGTCCAGCGCCCGGCGCAGCCGGTCCACCACCGCCGGTGGCGCGTCGTCGGCCAACTCGTCGAGGCGGTCCTGGGCTGCCCGGCTGGCCTGCTGCTGCACCCCGGCGGCCGACAGCGCGTCCTGCACCGGGTCGTCCTGCGGCAGCTTCAGCCGGCGGGCGACGACCGGCAGCGTGGCTCCCTGGCCGACCAGGGTGACCACGATCACCGCGAAGGCCAGCCAGATGAACAACGCCCGGGGGTAGGGCTCGTCGTCGGCCAGGGTCAGCGGCAGGGCCAGCGCGGCGGCCAGGGTCACCACACCGCGCATCCCGGCCCAGCCGATGATGATGGGGAACTTCGGCGGCGGGGCCGGATCCCGGCGACGGATCCGGGGCACCAACCGGGCCAGGTAGGTGGCCGGGAAGAGCCAGACGAACCGGGTGAAAAAGACCGTGGCGAGCACGGCGAGGGTGATCGCGGTGAGCGAGCCGAACGGCTCGTCGAGGTCCCGCAGCACGTCCGGCAATTGGAGCCCGACCAGCAGGAAGACCAGCCCCTCCAGCAGGAAGCGGGCCAGCCGCCAGAACGCGCCGACCTGCAGCCGGGAGGCGGCCGAGAGCAACCGGGGCAGCTTGTGGCCGAGCACCAGCCCGGTGACCACCACCGCGACGACGCCGGAGGCGTGCACCTCCTCGGCGCCGAACACCACGGCGAATGGAATGATCAACGACAACGCGTTGTCCAGCAGCGGGTCGTGGATACGCCGGTGCAGGAAGCCGAAGACCAGCGCGCCGAGCAGACCGATCAGGATGCCGCCGCCGGCGGACCGCAGCACCTCGATGGCGACGTCGGCGGTGCCGACCGCCGAACCGGCGGTCGCCAGCGTCGCGACCCGCAGCAGCACCAGCGCCGTCGCGTCGTTGATCAGGCTCTCCCCCTCCAGGATGGTGACCACCCGGCGGGGCAGCCCGACCCGTCGGGCGACCGCGGTGGCGGCCACCGCGTCCGGGGGCGCGACCACCGCGCCGAGGGCCAGGCAGATCGCGAACGGCAGCTGCGGCAGCAGCAGGTGCAGCACGAGGCCGACCACGAACGCGGTGAACAGCACCAGGCCGACGGCGAGCAGCAGGATCGGCCGGATGTTGTTCTTGAACGCCGGCACCGAGGTCTCCAGCGCTGCCACGTAGAGCAGCGGCGGCAGGATTCCGACCAGCACCAGCTCCGGGTCAAGGTGCACCTGCGGAAGGCCCGGCACGAAGGAGAGCGCCAGACCGAGTACGACCAGCAGGATCGGCGCGAGCAGGCCGAGCCGGCGGGCCAGCGCCGCGCCCAGGGTGGCGATCGCCAGGAACACGACGACCGGAAACAGGCTTTCCATGGGACAGAAGCCTAGGGGTCCCAGGTAGTGGACCCCTGGTCAGCCGGCCGGGCGCAACTTCGGCAGCACCTCGGCGCCGAACGCGTCGATGAACCCGCGCTGCTCCTGCCCGACGTGGTGCAGGGCGATCTGGTCGAACCCGAGTTCCGCGTACTCCTCCAGCCAGCCCACGTGCCGGCCCAGGTCGGCCGAGACGTTCACGACCTCCGCGACCCGTTGCGGTGGCAGGTCGGCCGAGACCACGTCGAAGTGCTCGACGGTCTCCAGGTCCCAGCAGACCGGCGGGGCGAAGACGTTGCTGCGCCACTGGTCGTACGCGAGCGCCTCGGACTGCGCCTGCTCCGGCGCCCAGCTGACGTGCACCTGCAGGTGCAGTGGGCCGCGCCCGCCGGCGTCCCGGTACGCGTCGATCATCTCGCGCAGGTGCGCCACCGGCGCGTTCACGGTGATCAGACCGTCCGCCCACTTGGCGCACCAGCGGGCGGTGGCCACGCTGACCGCGGCGCCGACCAGTGCGGGCGGCTGCTCGGGCCGGGTCCACAGCCGGGCCCGGTCCACCCGGACCAGGCCGTCGTGGCTGACCTCCTCGCCGGCCAGCAGCGCCCGGATCACGTCGACGCACTCGCGCAGCCGGGCCGCGCGTACGTCCTTGCGCGGCCACGGGTCGCCGGTGATGTGCTCGTTGCTGGCCTCACCGGTGCCCAGCGCGGCCCAGAACCGACCCGGGTACATCGCGCCGAGGGTGCCGATCGCCTGCGCGATGATCGCCGGGTGGTAGCGCTGGCCGGGGGCGTTGACCACACCGAACGACATGCCGGTGGCCTGCAACGCGGCCCCCAGCCAGGACCAGGCGAAGCCGGATTCGCCCTGCCGGGCGCTCCACGGGGAGAAGTGGTCGGAGCACATGGCGGCGTCGAAGCCGGCCCGTTCGGCGTGCAGCACCGCCTCCAACAGGGCACGCGGACCGATCTGCTCGTGCGAGGCGTGAAATCCGAACAGCGTCATGCCGGCACTTCCTACCCGCGACCGCCCCCGCTGATGCCTGCAAGGAACCGCGGGCTACTCGGCGTGCGCGCCGGCGCCGGCCGAGGCCGCGCCCTGTCCCACCCAGACCGTCTTGGTGTTGCAGAACTCCCGCATGCCCAGCGCGGACAGCTCTCGGCCGTAGCCCGAGTTCTTCACGCCACCGAACGGCAGCTCCGGGAAGGAGGTGGTCATGCCGTTGATGAAGACGTTGCCGGCGTCCAGGTCGGTGGCGAAGCGTTCCTGCTCGGCCTCGTCCCGGGTCCACGCGTTCGAGCCGAGCCCGAAGGAGGTGCCGTTGGCCACCTCGATCGCCTCCTCGTACGACGACACCCGGTACAGGCCGGCGACCGGGCCGAAGACCTCCTCGCGCCACATCCGCATCTCCGGAGTGAGGTCGGTGACCACAGTCGGCGGATAGAACCAGCCGTCACCGGCCGGCAACTCGCCGCCGCAGAGCACGGTCGCGCCGTTGTCCACCGCGTCGCGTACCTGAGCGTGGACCTCGTCGCGACCGCTCTGGCTGGCCAACGGCCCCACGTCGGTGTCCTGGTCCATGGGGTCGCCGACCCGCAAGGCGGCCATGTTCGCGGCGAACTTCTCGGCGAAGGCGTCGAAGACGTCGGTGTGCACGATGAACCGCTTCGCCGCGATGCAGGACTGGCCGTTGTTCTGGCAGCGGGCGGTGGTGGCCACCTCGGCGGCCCGGTCCACGTCGGCCGAGGGCATCACCACGAACGGGTCGCTGCCACCGAGTTCGAGCACGGTCTTCTTCAGCTCCCGGCCGGCGACCTGGGCGATTGACCGGCCGGCGCGCTCGCTACCGGTGAGCGTGGCGGCGCGTACCCGGGGGTCGCTGAGGATCCGGTCGACGGCCTCCGAGCCGACGAGCACGGTGGTGAACGCGCCCTCCGGGAAGCCGGCCCGACGGAACACGTCCTCCAGCAGCAGCGCGGTCTGCGGCACGTTCGAGGCGTGCTTGAGCAGGCCGGTGTTGCCGGCCATCAGCGCCGGCGCGGCGAAGCGCATCACCTGCCAGAGCGGGAAGTTCCACGGCATCACGGCGAGCACCGGGCCGATCGGTTGGTAGCGGATGAACGCCCGGGTCGCCGTCACCGCCTTGGCGTCGGCCGGCTCGTCGGCGAGGAACGAGGGCGCCCGGTCGGCGTAGAACCGGCAGGCCGAGGCGCACTTGGTCACCTCGGCCTGTGCCGCGACGTACGTCTTGCCCATCTCGGTCGTCATGATCCGGGCGATCTCGTCCCGGTCGGCCTCCAGCAGGTCGGCCGCGGCGTGCATCCACCGTGCACGCTGGTCGACGGTGGTCTCGCGCAGCTGCTGGTACGCGAGGTCGGTGCGTTCGATGGCGGCGTCGAGCTGCTCGGTGGACATCGCTTCGTAGGTCTTGAGCACCTGTCCGGTGGCCGGGTTGGTGGTGGCGATGGGCATCTCGTCCTCCTGTCACTCGAACAGTGAGTGCCGGACGCCCGGCTGCTCGCGGCGGCGGGCGGCGCGGCGGCGCTGGATCACGACCAGGTCGACCACGGCGACCACGGCGAAGATCGCGCAGAGCACGCCGAGCCAGGCGAGGTCGGCCCAGAACGCCAGCACCGCGAAGAGCACCATGATCACCAGTCCGAAGCCGGCGAGGGTGAGCCGGAGGTTCAGCGCGCTGTACGCGTGGCCGACCGTGCCACGGGCGCGCCGGGGCTGCGATCTCGTCATACCTCCCGACCTACCCCAGATCGCCTGTGTTAACCGGCTGGCGTTCTTCCCATGGCCCGCAACGCCGGGGTGGCGATCATCCAACCGTCCCGCAAGGCGGCCCCCGGCGGCATGCACCTAGCACGCCGCAGGCGGTCGCGCCGCCGCTCTACCGCATACCCGACAGCAACTTCCCGATGAACCGCTTCCTACGCATAGAGTTACCGCTCTGTCGCTCTGTGCTGTGAAGACGGGGGATGTCATGCCTCGACGCTGGGTCACCGCGCTGGCCTGTCTCGCGGCGCTGGTCGCGCTGGCGTGCGAGGGCGGCACCTCGGCGAGCCCCCGCCCCACCAACGACACCCCGAAGCCCGGTGGCCCCGGTGGCATCGCCGCGCTCGGCGACTCGATCAGCACCGGCTTCGCCTCCTGCCTGGTGCTCACCTCCTGCGAGCGCAACTCCTGGTCGACCGGGGACGGCCTGCGGGTACGCAGCCTCTACCGGCGGCTGCTCGACCAGGACTCCGCGATCCGCGACCGGACGTACAACCACGCCCGGCCGGGGGCCCGCGCCGACGCGCTGGAGGGCCAGGCGAAGGCTGCGGTACGCGACCGCGCCGACTACGTCGCCGTGTTGATCGGGACCAACGACGTCTGCCGGGGTGGGATCGACGCGATGACACCGGTGGCGCAGTTCCGGGCCGACGTCGACCGGGGCCTGCGGGTGCTGCGGACCGGCCGACCGAAGGCCCGGGTGCTGGTGGTGAGCATTCCCGACCTGTACCGGCTCTGGGAGGTCGGGCACGGCGACCCGCGCGCGGTGCGCGCCTGGCGGCGGGGTGTCTGCCCCGCTCTGCTGGCCGACGCGACCTCGACGGCACCCGCGGACCGCGCCCGCCGGGCCGCCGTCCGCGAGCGGATCGACGCCTACAACGCCCAACTGGTGGCCGCCTGCCGGGCGTACGGGTCGCGCTGCCGGCACGACGGCGGCGCGGTGCACAAGGTCCGGTTCACCCTGGACCTGCTGAACCCGCTGGACTGGTTCCACCCCAACGCCGGCGGGCAGGGACGGCTCGCCGAGGTCACCTGGCGCGCCTCGGGCCTGGCCGACTGACTGGCCGGACGCGCCCGCGAGCGGTGGGTCAGGGGCGGCGGGGCTCCGGCAAGCTCGCACCGCGCGGGCGGTAGAGCGCACGGGATCGCTCCGCGAGATCCCTGGTGGCCGACGAGTTGGCCCAGGTGCCGAGCACGATCGCCGCGCCGGGCACGATCTTGGCCACCATCCGCTTGGCCGCCCGGACGCCGGCCATCTGGGCCAGCCGCACGCCGAGTCGCAGCATGACGTGGCCGAGTGGACGCTGGCCGCCCAGGCCGAAGAGCGCGTCGGCGCGTTCCCGGCCGGCGGCCACCCCGAGCGCCAGTCGGGCACTCTCGGCGACCTTGTGCACCCGCTGGAGCACCAGCAGGTCTGTGGCCCGGTCGGTGTGCAACGGGTCGACGTCGTACGCGGCGGCGATGTGCAGCACCATCCGCGCCTGGGTCCAGGCCAGCACACCCACGTCGAGCACGGCGCCGGGCAGCCCGGCCGCGCCGGAGACGGCCCCGGAGAGGCGGGCCAGATTGAGGAACTTGCGGGCCGCCTGGTCCGCAAGGACGTCGGCGGAGACGCCAGCCTGATCAGCCCGGGCCCGGGCTGCCCACTGGACGGCCTCCGGCCCGAGCCGGCGCACCGCCTCCAGGGCGAGGTGCTCCGGGGCGTACTGCGGATCCGCGCGCATCCGGTCCCAGAGCCGGGCAGGCGGCCCCTCGGGGGCGTCCATCGGCAGGTTGGCGGACGGTTGGGGGGTGGGCGCGGCGGGCTGGCCGCCGACGGGTGGGGTGTCTGTCACCGGGTCTCCCCAGGGGTCGGTACGGCCGGTGGAACGGTCAGCGGCGGCGGTTGGACAGCCGGGCCGCCAACCCCTTGAGCTTCTGCTGGTTGCTGGGCTTGGCCAGCTCGCGCCGACCCCGGTCGACCAACTGCTGCCCCTTGGGTGATCTCAGGAACATGCTGATCCGCTGCATCAGTGACATGACGTCCTCCTGTCGGTGATCCCGCTGTCATGTGTACCCCGAACCCGCAACGGATGTACCCGGGACCCGACAGGCTCAACCCCAACCGTCCATAGTGGCCGGTAGGTTACCGCCCGGCCGGCACGATCGCGTCGACGACCCGGTTGGCCCGCCACTCGTGCTGCTGGTAGTGCTCGGGATACGCGGAGACCTGCACCGCCTGGGCGGCATCGGTGAGCCGCATCTGCTGCCAGCCGGGCACCTGCTCCAGCGCGCTGAGGAACTGGCTGGTGGCGAACTCGGGGTCCATCAGCCGGCTCACCGGGCCCCAGCCGCTGCTGGAGCGCTGCTGGAACAGTCCGACGGAATCGTGGTCCCAACCGACGCCCTGGTGCGGATAGTCCTGCGACTCGGGCAGCACGCCGCTGGCCACGTTGTACAGGTTGCTCTCCTGCATGGCCGTGGCCACCGCGATCACCAGGCCGCGGCGGGGCACGCCCATCTTGCGGCCGGTGCGGACGATCGCCTCGGCGTTCTCCATCTGGTCCTCATCCAGCCCGGCGACGGGGGCCGGGTCGGTCGGCCGCGCCGGGGCGGCCTTGCGCGCCGACCGGGTGGTGTCCGGGTCGGCGGCGGACGGGGTGGCGGTGGGCGTGGCCGGGACGGCGGCCCGGTCGAGACCACGGGAGGCATGCTGCTGCTCGGCACGCTGCACCAGCTCCGAGCTTCCGGCGAGCGAATCGGAGCGCACCGCGCCAGCGCTCTCGTCGCGGACCTGCGCGACGGCGGCCAGGCCGAGGCAGCAGACCACGCCGGTGGCGAGCGCCACCTGTGCCCGGCGTCGATCCGTCAGGTCCCGGGCGTACGCCCGGATCCGGCTCGCGGCGGTTGTCCGTTCGGCTGAGGTGCCATCCTCCATATCGGCAGTGGGCCTGCTCGGGGCGTACGGGTCGTCGAGGGTGCCGTCGTCACGCATCAACCGAGGCTAGGCAGGCGGAAACCCCGATCACGCACGGTGATCACGTGGCGCTCGCCACAGATCCGGGCCCTCCCGGTGGACGACCGGGGCGCGTCGACCCGCCCGGGGAATGGACCTCGCGTACCGGATGAAGCCGGCGTCGCACGCAGCCGGGACGGCACGCGACACGGACGGACATCCGACCCCGGGCACCGACATGATCGACAAACTCGGCCTTTGGGCTGAACCACCCTCGGCCGATCGGGCGGCAGGGCCGACCTGGCGGCGTAATCGGGTGATTAGTCCGGTCGCGCCCATCCACCGGGCGACGGATCGCCCCGAGCAGGAATGCACCAGGATGGCGGGTACGTTGCCCGAACCGGGTGCCGTCCGTCGCGTCGGCATCCCGTAGGCACATTCCAGGGAGGTCCGCACCGGTGCTCGACCCACACGAGCTCTACCAGCTCACCGACGATCTGCCCGACCTCGGGCAACCGGTCATGATCCAGGCCCTCACCGGGTTCGTGGACGCCGGCAACGCCAGCCGGCTGGCCCGCGAGCAGCTGCTCACCTCGCTGGAGAGCCGGCCGATCGCCACCTTCGACGTGGACCAGCTCTTCGACTACCGCTCGCGGCGCCCCGTGATGACCTTCGTCGAGGACCACTGGGAGAGCGTCGACGCGCCCGAGCTCGAGCTGCACCTGCTGCACGACGACGACGAGACCCCGTTCCTGCTGCTCACCGGCCCGGAGCCGGACCTGCAGTGGGAGCGGTTCGTGGCCGCGGTCGCCGGGCTCACCGCCCGCCTGGACGTCCGACTCACCGTCGGGCTCAACTCGATCCCGATGGCGGTGCCGCACACCCGGCCGACCGGGGTGACCGCGCACGCCACCCGGCCCGAGCTGATCGCCGGGTACGAGCCCTGGCTGCAACGGGTCCAGGTGCCCGGCAGCGTCGGTCACCTGCTGGAGTTCCGCCTCGGCGAGCAGGGCCGTGACGCGCTCGGCTTCGCCGCCCACGTGCCGCACTACGTGGCGCAGACCGAGTACCCGGCCGCCGCCGAGGTGCTGCTCACCTCGGTGTCCCGCAGCACCGGGCTGCTGCTGCCCGGCGACGGGCTGCGCTCGGCCGCCGAGGTGGTCCGGGTGGAGATCGACCGGCAGGTCGCTCAGACCGAGGACGCCGCCGCCCTGGTCCAGGCCCTGGAGGAGCAGTACGACGCGTTCGCCCGGGGCCGCGGTGAGAAGAGCCTGCTCGCGCCGGACGCCGGCCCGCTGCCCACCGCCGACGAACTCGGCGCGGAGCTGGAACGGTTCCTGGCCGAACAGACCCGTCCCGGCGACACCCCGGGCAGCTGACCCGGCGTCGCGGGGGCGGATGCGGCAGGCTGGAGACATGCGCCTGGCAACCTGGAACGTGAACTCGGTGAAGGCCCGGCTGCCCCGGCTGCTGGAGTGGCTGGCCGGCACCGGGCCGGACGTGGTCTGCCTGCAGGAGACCAAGTGCCCGGACGGCGCCTTTCCGGTGGCCGAGGTGGGCGAGTTGGGCTACACCGTGGCCAGCCACAGCGACGGCCGTTGGAACGGGGTCGCCATCCTGTCCCGGGTGGGGCTGGACGACGTCCGGGTCGGGTTCGCCGGCGAGCCCGGCTTCCCCGAGCCGGAGGCCCGGGCCATCTCCGCCACCTGCGACGGGGTGCGGGTCTGGTCGGTGTACGTGCCCAACGGCCGTACGCCGGACGACCCGCACTACGCGTACAAGCTGGCCTGGTTCGCGGCGCTGCGTGACGCGCTGGACGCGGAACTGGCCGGCGGGCTGCCTCTGGCCGTCTGCGGCGACTTCAACGTCGCCCCGACCGACGCCGACGTCTGGGACCCGGCCGTCTTCACCCACTCCACGCACGTCACGCCGGCCGAGCGGGCGGCTCTCGCCGCGCTGCGCGATCTGGGGCTGAGCGACGTGGTGCCGACCCCCATGAAGGGGCCACACCCGTTCACCTACTGGGACTACCGCGCCGGGATGTTCCACCAGAACAAGGGCATGCGGATCGACCTGGTGTACGCCTCCGCGCCGTTCACGCGGGCGGTCCGCTCGGCGTACGTGGACCGGGAGGCCCGCAAGGGCAAGGGCCCCTCCGATCACGCCCCGATCGTGGTCGACGCCGATCTGGTACCCGTCGTCGAGACGTTCTGAGCCTGGTTAGGGTGAGTGGATGGCAGTTGTGAAGATCAACGCGATCGACGTCCCACCGGGTGCCGGCGCGGAGTTGGAGAAGCGGTTCGCCGCGCGAGCCGGCGCGGTGGAGAACTCCCCCGGCTTCCTCGGCTTCGAGCTGCTCCGGCCGGTGGCCGGCGAGACCCGCTACTTCGTCTACACGAAGTGGGAGAGCGAAGAGGCGTACCAGGCATGGGCCGCGGGTCCGTCCCGCGCCGCCCACGCCGCCGCGCCGGGCGACAAGCCCCGCCCACCGGTCTCCACCGGCGCCAGCCTGCTGGAGTTCGAGGTGGCCCTGCACGTCCCCCAGCCCTAGTCGGTCATTCCGGAGATCGTTTGATCCACTCGGGATCGGCGATGCAGGGGTGTCCGGGCCAGCGGAACACCCCCACATCACTGAGACCGTGTCGATCAAGGCCGGAGGCAGGCGATGTCAGGGCTTGCGGGAGGACTGGAGGGTGGCGAAGGCGATGACATTGTCGGCGTAGCCGGTGCGGCCGCCGATGAACTGGCCACCGCAGGTGATCAGCCGCAGCCCCGGTGGGCCGTCGTGGCCGTAGATCCGCTCGGCGGGCAGTTGGTCCTTCGGAAAATGCTCGACCGTGTCGATCTTGAACACCACCACCGACCTGTCCGCCCGGGCCACCTCGATGAGGTCGCCGGGATGCAGCTTGCCCAGGTCGTAGAAGACCGACGGCCCGCTCTTGGTGTCCACGTGTCCCACGATCACCGCCGGGCCGGGCTCGCCGGGCGTGGGTCCCCGGTCGTACCAGCCGGTCTCGTTGTGCCGCTCCAGCGGGGGTACGGCGATCGAGCCGTCCCGCGCCTGCCCGACCGGCGCCACCGGCGCGGCGACCTTGATCGCCGGCACCGAGAGGCGCACCGGGCGGCTGGCCGACAGTCCGACCGTCTCGCTGCGGGCCGGCCGGTCACCGCCGGCCGGCGCCCAGTCGAGCGGGCCGACCGAGCGGCCCAGCCCCGCCCCTGTGGCGAAGACGCCGGCCAGCACCAGCACCACGGCCACCGGCACCGTCCAGGGGCTGCGGCCGGGCGGACGGCCGGGCGGACGGCTGCGCCGGGGCGCGACGGCGGTCGGCGGGCGGCCGGCCACCGACGGACGGTCGGCGGGCGGCTGCGAGGGGCGGAAGATCTCCATGGCGGCCTCAGCGGCGGGAGACGCGCGGCCGGCGCAGGGCCACCACGGCGAGGATCAACCCGGCGATGGTCAACGCCGCGCCACCGGGCAGCAGCAGATTGCCGGTCATGCCACCGGCGGCGCCGCCGAAGCCGGTGGCCGGACCCCGACTGGGCTGGATCTTCTTGACCACCTGGAGCATCGTCGAGGCGGTCTCGCCGTCGCGGCACTCCAGCTTGACCCGGTAGTTGCCGGGGCGGGTGCGCTCGCGCACCATCGGCGCGGCGGTGAGCACCCCGCGCTGCGGCTGCACACCGACCGCGCCGAAGGCATCGGAGACCACCGTGGCCCCCACCGAGTTGTCCCGGCAACTGGCCCGGATGCCGACCAGGTAGCCGGGCTGCACCGTGCTCGGGCTCACCTCGACGAAGACATCCACCACCGGGCTGGGCTGGGGTGCGCCACCGGGCGGGCCGGGCTGCGGCGCGCCGAGCGCGGGCGCGGCGAGCACGAGAGCGGCCGTGGGCACGCGAACGGGCGTGGTGTCGGGTGCGCGGGCGGCGGCGTGTGCGGGAGCGGTGGCCAGCAGGAGGCCGGCGAGCATGGTCACCACCGACAGGGTCACGCCGCCGCGGGTCACTGTCACGATGCCCCCTCTCGACGCCGTGCGGCCGTGCCGGGAAGCGGACCAGCCGGCCTGCCGTACCAGTTGGATCCTCTCATTCCCGGTCGCACATCACATCCGATCCGCCGACCGGGTCGCGTACGCTCGGGTCGCTGTGACCGCCACCGACCATGACCCCGCCGCCCCGCCCACGAGCCGGGCGATCCGCACCTTCCACCCCCGACGGGGCCGGATGAGCGGCCGGCAGACCGATGCGCTGGACCGGCTGTGGCCCCGCTACGGCCTGGACGTGTCGGACGAGCCCGTCGACCTCGTCGGCCTGTTCGGCCGCCGGGCGCCGGTGGTGCTGGAGATCGGCTCCGGCATGGGCGACAGCACCGCCGCGATGGCCGCCGCTGACCCGGACCGAGATTATCTGGCGGTGGAGGTGCACACGCCGGGAATCGCGAACCTGCTCGACCTGGTGGACAGCGCCGGCCTGGGCAACGTGCGGGTGGCTCGGGGCGACGCGTTGGACCTGGTCCGTGGCCTGCCCGAGGGCGTCCTGGACGCCGTGCACGTCTTCTTCCCGGACCCGTGGCCGAAGGCCCGCCACCACAAGCGGCGGATCATCCAGCCGGCACACGTGGCGCTGCTGCGCTCCCGCCTGACCCCGGGCGGCCCGCTGCACTGCGCGACCGACTGGGCCGAGTACGCCGAGGCGATGCGGCAGACCCTGGACGCGGATCCGGGGCTGGTGGACGCGTACGGCGGGTTCGCGCCGCGTCCGGCGCACCGCCCGGTGACGAAGTTCGAGCGACGGGCGCACACCGCCGGCCGGCCGGTCGCCGACCTGATCTACCGCCGCCGGTAAGGGTGTCGCGGCGACCCGGTTGGCACCGGGGGGCATGATCCAGGCACCATGGACGGGATATGACGCTCACCGCCGCGCTGCCGACAAGCGCCGACCCCGACACCCTCTTCGACGCGTTCGCCGGTTGGGCGAAGGATCTCGGCCTCGACCTCTACCCCCATCAGGAGGAGGCGGTCATCGAGATCGTCTCCGGCGCCAACCTGATCATGAATACGCCCACCGGCTCGGGTAAGAGCCTGGTGGCGGTCGCCGCGCACTTCGCGGCCCTCGCGGACAGCCGGACCACCTTCTACACCGCGCCGATCAAGGCGCTGGTGTCGGAGAAGTTCTTCGCCCTCTGCGAGGTGTTCGGCGCCGAGAACGTCGGCATGCTGACCGGCGACGCCAGCGTCAACGCCGACGCCCCGATCATCTGCTGCACGGCGGAGATCCTGGCCAATCTGGCGCTGCGCGAGGGCTCGAAGGCCGACGTCGGCCAGGTGATCATGGATGAGTTCCACTTCTACGCTGAGCCCGACCGGGGCTGGGCCTGGCAGGTGCCGATCATCGAGCTGCCGCAGGCCCAGTTCATCCTGATGTCCGCCACCCTGGGGGACACCACCCGGTTCGTCGACGACCTGACCCGGCGCACCGGGCGGCCGACCGCCGTCGTCCGCTCGGCCGAGCGGCCCGTCCCGCTGATCTTCTCGTACGCCATGACGCCGCTGCACGAGACGCTCGAGGAGCTGCTGGAGACCAAGCAGGCCCCGGTGTACGTGGTGCACTTCACCCAGGCCGCCGCGCTGGAACGCGCCCAGGCGCTGATGAGCGTCAACGTCTGCACCCGCGCCGAGAAGGACATGATCGCCGAGGCGATCGGCGGGTTCCGGTTCACGTCCGGCTTCGGCAAGACCCTGTCCCGGCTGGTCCGGCACGGCATCGGCGTCCACCACGCCGGCATGCTGCCCAAGTACCGCCGGCTGGTCGAGACCCTCGCGCAGGCCGGCCTGCTCAAGGTCATCTGCGGCACCGACACCCTCGGCGTCGGCATCAACGTGCCGATCCGCACCGTGCTGTTCACCGGCCTGTCCAAGTACGACGGGGTCCGTACCCGTCTGCTCAAGAACCGCGAGTTCCACCAGATCGCCGGGCGGGCCGGCCGCGCCGGCTTCGACACCATCGGCCGGGTCGTGGTGCAGGCCCCCGAGCACGTGATCGACAACGAGAAGGCCCTCGCCAAGGCCGGTGACGACCCGAAGAAGCGGCGCAAGGTGGTCCGCAAGAAGCCGCCGGAGGGCTCGATCGGCTGGGGTCAGCCCACCTTCGACCGGCTGGTCGACGCCGAGCCGGAGCCGCTGACCTCCAGCTTCCAGGTCAGCCACTCGATGCTGCTGAACGTCATCGGCCGGCCCGGGGACGCGTTCACCGCGATGCGGCACCTGCTCACCGACAACCACGAGGACGCCGCCGCGCAGCGCCGGCACATCCGCCGCGCCATCGCCATCTACCGGGCGCTACGCGCCGGCGGGGTCGTCGAGGAACTGCCCGAGCCGGACGAGACCGGCAGACGGATCCGCCTCACCGTCGACCTCCAGCTCGACTTCGCCCTCAACCAGCCGCTCTCCCCCCTCGCCCTGGCCACCATCGAACTGCTCGACGCCGAGTCACCGTCGTACGCCCTGGACGTCCTCTCGGTCGTCGAGTCGATCCTCGACGACCCCCGGCAGATCCTCTCCGCGCAGCAGTTCAAGGCGCGCGGCGAGGCGGTCGCCGCGATGAAGGCCGAGGGCATCGAGTACGAGGCCCGCCTCGAACTGCTCGACGAGGTGACCCACCCGAAGCCGCTCGCGGAGCTGCTGGAGGCCGCGTACGAGATGTACCGGCAGGGGCACCCCTGGGTCGCCGATCACCAGCTATCCCCCAAGGCCGTGGTCCGCGACATGTACGAGCGGGCGATGACCTTCACCGAGTACGTGCAGTTCTACGGGCTGACCCGCTCGGAGGGCCTCGTCCTGCGCTACCTGGCCGACGCGTACAAGACGCTGCGGCAGACGGTGCCCGAGGACGCCAAGACCGAGGAGCTGATCGACCTCATCGAGTGGCTGGGCGAGCTCGTCCGCCAGGTCGACTCAAGCCTCATCGACGAGTGGGAGCGGCTGCGCAACCCGTCCGACGTGGCGGAGGTGGCCCAGGCGCACGCAGCCCTGACCGACCGGCCGCCGGCGGTGACCCGCAACGCGCGTGCGTTCCGGGTGCTGGTGCGCAACACGCTGTTCCGCCGGGTCGAGCTGGCCGCGCTGCGCCGCTGGGACCTGCTCGCCGAACTGGACGCCGGCGACGGCTGGGACTACGACGCGTGGGCCGACGCGCTGGGTCCGTACTTCGAGGCGTACGACTCGATCGGGATCGGGCCGGACGCACGCGGACCGGCGCTGCTCATGATCGAGCAGGGCCGGGAGCGGTGGACCGTCCGGCAGATCTTCGACGACCCGGACGGCGACCACGACTGGGGCATCAGTGCCGAGGTCGACCTGGCCGCCTCGGACGAGATCGGCGCCGCCGTAATCCGGATCACCGACGTCGGCCAGCTCTGACTCGATGCCGGAGGCGGAACCCGCCTCCGGCACACCACCGGCGTCGGCCTCGGCCCGACTCCGCTCACCGGGCCTCGGCCACCGCCCTGATCCGGCGCACCGCCTCGCGGACGCCTCCGTTCCACGGGGTGCCGTGACCGGGGAGGATCCACGTCGCCGGCAGGTCCTCGATGCGGGCGAGTGAGGCGAGCGCCAGCGCCGGGTCGTCGGTGAACGGCGCCGGCTGCGGGCCCTGGAGGCCGGTCAGCACGTGCCGGGTGGTGAGCGCGTCCCCGACGAACACCGCGTCGGCGACCGGCACGTGCACGGCGATGCTGCCCGGCGAATGGCCGGGCATCCCGATCACGCGAGGGGCACCGGGCAGGTCGAGCACCTGACCGTCCTCCACGGCGGTCACCTCGGTGAGGTGGGTCGTGCGCATCCCGCCCTTGCGGCTCGCGTACCAGATGAAGCGCGCAGTCGCACCCACCTTGACCTTCCCGAAGGACGCCTTGGGCTTGACCTCGCCGCGGGCGCGGGCGGCGTCCGCACCGTGCACGTAGACCGGCACGCCGTGATCGCGTCGGAGCCGCTCGGCGAACCCGATGTGGTCGGTGTCGCCGTGGGTGAGGATCAGCCCCCGAACGTCGGCGAGCGAGCGGCCCATGCCGGACAGCTCCGCCACCAGCTCCCGCCAGTGACCGGAGAGCCCGGCGTCGACGACGGTCACACCCTCCTCGGTCTCGATCAGGTAGACGGCGACGATGTCGTTGCCGATGCGGTGCAGGTGTGGCCCGAGCTTCATGGGTGCCTCCCGAAGTGACGTCACGTCTCGTATGGCTACGGTACATAGCTATCATGGCTAAACGCTATAGCTATCATGGTGACGGCCGTCGCCCAGCCCCGGAAGGAGCACCCGCATGCCGACCCCCGACCGGACGTCGCTCGCCGACATCATCGAAGCCGCACGCGGCATCCTGGAGTCGGAGGGACTCCCGCGCCTGACCATGCAGGCGGTCGCCGAGCGGGTCGGTGTGCGCGCCCCGTCGCTCTACAAGCGGGTCCGCAACCGCGACGCCCTGATCCAGCTCGTCGCCGAGGCCGTCGTCCGCGACATGGGCGAGCAGCTCAGCGCCGTTGCCAGCAGCGGCGACCCGGGCAGGGACCTCGGCGAGCTGGCCCGCGCCTTCCGCGCGTTCGCCCACGCACACCCGGCCGGCTATCAGCTGATCTTCGCCAACAGCCGCCGGGAGACCCGGCCCAGCCTCGATGCCCTCACCCAGGCCAGCGCCCCCGCCCTGCGCGTCGCCGCCGCCCTCGCCGGGCCCGAGCACGCCCTGGAGGCCGCCCGCATGTTCACCGCCTGGGCCAACGGCTTCGTCAGCATGGAGTACGCGGGCGCCTTCAACCTCGGCGGCGACCTCGACGAGGCCTTCGAGTTCGGCGTCAGCCGCCTGACCGCCGCCTTCGCGCCCCCGAAACCGTCCCGGGCCGACTGACCGCCGGTGGCCGCGAACCGGCACCAATCGGCCCACCCGCTTCGCCAGTTCTCCCGCTGGGCAATGTCAGACCCGTCGATTAGAATGTGTGTACTAATCGAGATCCTGACCTGGGAGGACGCCCGTGACCGCGCCCGCCTCCACGCCCCTCACCCCCTACGCCACACTGCTCGGCTTCACCCGCTACGTCGACCGCAACGGCCCCACCAAGGCAACCTTCGTGGGCGGCCTGCGCAAGCAGCGGGCCAGCCGCTCCGGCTTCAACCCGCACGGCCAGTTCGTCAAGGCCCTCAAGGCCGACATCGCCTTCCACACCGGTGGCACCCACCTCACCGGCGTGGTCGACGTGGTCAAGCCACGCTGGCGCCCGCTCTACCAGGCGCTGGTTCCCGGCGCCACGGCCTGGCTGCACTCCCTGGGCGAGCCGCCCGCCGTCGACCTGGCCCAGACCCGCGACGCCCTCGCCATGCTCGGCGATCTGCCAGTCAAGATCAACCCCCACTTCGGCGTACGGCACGCCGACGGCCGGGCCGAGGCGGTCCGGCTGCACTTCGACGAAACCCCGCCGAGTCCGGAGTCCGTGCTCGCCACCCTGCACCTGATGGCCCGGCACATGGACGCGGTGCTGCCGCACGCCGAGCCGGTCCTGGTCGACGTCCGACGCGGCCAGGCCCACCACATGCCCGCCGACGCCAAGCCCGACCAGATCGAACGCTGGCTGGCCGGCGAAGCCGCCGCCTTCCGCGCCATCTGGTCCACCGCCGCCTGACCCATCTCGCCGGCCGGGGCGGCTGCCCTGCGAGATCACGCTCGATCCCGGATGTAGTGGCCTCCTCTCCTCGGGAGGCCACTACATCCCTGTTCGGGCGAGATCATGGGTGAGTGGGCAGCGGAGGTGCCGAGGCGCGATCCGTGGTTATCCACAGGGGCGGTGTAGGGCACCGGGATCGGTCAGCCTGGACACCATGCCGAAAGCTCCTCGCCGGCCGCCCCAGTTGCGCGGTCGGGTCTTCCGTGGCTCGGTCGCCGTCTCGCAGGGCCTGCTGACCCGCAACGACCTACGCAGCTCCGCGTGGCGGCCACTCTTCCGGGACGTCCACGCCGACGCCCAGGTCAAATTCACACACCTGACCAGGTGCGCCCAGTCGGACGCTGGCTGATCCCGCCCGGCGCGGCCATCGCCGGCAACGCCGCAGCGGCCCTGTACGGCTGCGCTACACCGACTCTGACGGAGCCGGTCGACGTGTTGGTGCCCAGGGACACCCGGATCGGGCCAACCACCGGTCTTCGGATCCATCATGGGGAGATCGACTGTGGCGACGCGGTGGACCGGGCGGGGGTCAGGGTGACCAGCCCGCCGCGAACCTGCTGGGACCTCGCCCGTTGGCTCGATGTGGTCGAGGCGGTGGTCGTCATCGACGCCCTGCTCGCCAACCGGCTCATCGACGTGCCGACGTTGCGCGAGTACGCGCTGAGCCGGGCCGGTCGGCGGGGCTGGCGGTCCCTGCTGCGCGCGGTTGACCTGGCCGACGCGGGTGCGGAGTCACCCCAGGAGTCCCGCACCCGGGTGCGGCTCGTGCTCGCCGGGCTGCCCAGGCCGCAGACGCAGTGGATCGTCGCCGATCAGGGCCGGTTCGTGGCCAGACTGGACCTGGCCTGGCCGCAGTTCAAGATCGCGGTGGAGTACGACGGGCTCTGGCACGACGACCCCGAACAGTTCCACCGGGACCGCCGGCGACTCAACCGGCTGCTCGGCGACGACTGGATCGTCGTGCACGTGACCGCCAAGCGCCTCCGGGACGACTTCGACGGCTTCCTTGCCGAGGTCAGGGCCGCGCTGCGGGCGCGGTCCCGCTCCCCCTGGGCACCATGATCGTGCTCGAATACGGAAGTAGTGGCCTCCCCGTCAAGAGAGACCACTACTTCCTGGATCGAGCGTGATCACGGCCGCGTGCGGCGCGCAGCGCGTGCGGCACGCGGGGTTGGTCAGGCGGCGGGGAGGTACTTTGCCAGGTCGTCGAGGATCTTGTTGGCGGCGCCGACACCGATGCCGGTCATCCAAACCTCGTCGGCGACCGGGTAGGCCTTGCCGGCCTTGACCGCGCCGAGGCCCTTCCAGAGGGTACCGGCGGTCATCTTGGCCTGCTCGGCGGCGGCCTTGTCGCCGTAGGCGGTCACGAAGATGACGTCACCGTCGACCTCGTTGATCCGCTCGGGGCTGACCAGGTCGAAGCGCTTGTCCTCCTTGTTGGCGAGCTGCTGCCGCTCGGGCCGGCCCAGGCCGGTGTCGCCGATGACGATGCCGGAGAACGAGTCCGGGCCGTACACCCGGATGTTGCCGGGGAGGAACCGCACGATCGACACCTTGCGGGCGGCGGCGTCGCCGAGCGTCGTGCCGAAGTCCTTGGCCCGCTTCTCGTACGCGGCGAGCAGATCCTTGGCCTGCTGCTCGTGGCCGAGCGCCTTGCCGTCGAGGAGGAAGTTCTCCTTCCAGGTGATGCCGACCTTGTCGGTGAACACCGTCGGCGCGATGGCGGACAGCTCGTCGTAGAACTTCTCCTGGCGGAACTTGCTGCCCAGGATGAGGTCCGGCTTCAGCGCGTTGATCGCCTCCAGGTCGGGCTCGGTGAGCACCCCGACCTCCTTGATGCTGGCGAGCTTGTCCGCGCCGAAGTACGTCGGCCAGCTCTTGGCCTCACCGGCGGTGGCGGCGCCGACCGGCGTGACGCCCAGCGAGAGCGCCGTGTCGATCTTGTCGGTGTCGAGCACGACGACGCGCTTGGGCTCCGCCGGGACCTTGGTGGTGCCCATGGCATGGGTGATCTCCCGGGTCTCCCCGGTGGCGGAGCCGGCGACCGGGTCGCTCTCACCGCAGGCGGTGAGGCCGACGCCGAGGGCGACGGCCGCGGCGAGGGCGGCGACGAGACGACGCATCAGAGTCCTTTCGAAGGGTATGAGCCGGCGAGCGGGATGTTCCCGTCGTCGGCGGGTTGGGCGGAGGGGGTGACCGGGCGGGTGGTGGCGCCGCCGGTGTGCGCGGGCACCACCAGGGGTGCCCCGGTCACCGGGCAGGGCACGACCACGCAGGCCAGCCCGAATACGTCACGGACCAGGTCCGCGGTGAGGATCTCCCGGGGCGGCCCGGCGGCCACCACCGTGCCGGCGCGCATCGCGACCAGGTGGTCGGCGTAGCGGGCGGCCTGGTTCAGGTCGTGCAGCACGGCGACCACGGTGCGTCCCCGCTCGACGCGCAGCCGGTGCAGCAGGTCCAGCACCTCCACCTGGTGGGCCAGGTCGAGGAAGGTGGTCGGCTCGTCCAGCAGCAGCGCGTCGGTGTCCTGGGCGAGGGTCATGGCGATCCACACCCGCTGCCGCTGGCCGCCGGAGAGGCTGTCGACCGGCCGGTCGGCCAGGCCGGCCACGTCGGCCAGGGCCATCGCCCGGTCCACCGCCGCGCCGTCCTCCGGTGACCACTGCCGCCACCACCGCTGGTACGGCTGCCGGCCGCGCCCGACCAGGTCGGCCACGGTGACGCCCTCGGGCACCAGCGGGCTCTGCGGCAGCACGCCGAGCCGGCGGGCCACCTCCCGGGTCGGCAGGTCGCGGATGGCGCTGCCGTCCAGCAGCACGGTGCCACGGCGGGGGGTGAGCAGCCGGGCCATGGTTCGCAGCAGGGTGGACTTGCCGCACGCGTTCGGTCCGACGATCACGGTGAACGCGTCGGTCGGCAGGTCCAGGTCGAGCCCGTCGAGCACGGTCCGCTCGTCGTAGCCGGCGACCAGGTCGCGGGTGGAGAGCATCACACGACTCCTTGAGTCACGAGGACCGCCGCCGTCCGCGCAGCAGCAGGAAGATCAGGTACGGCCCGCCGATCGCGGCGGTCAGCACGCCGGCCGGCAGTTGGGTGGGTGCGAACAGGCGTCGGCCGGCCAGATCGGCCAGCACCAGCAGCAGCGCGCCGAGCAGCGCCGCGCAGACCAGCGGCGGCCGTTCGGCCCGTACCAGCCGCCGGGCCACCTGGGGCGCGACCAGGGCCACGAAGTCGACGGCGCCGACCTGGGCGGTGACCATCGCGGCGACGAGTACGCCGGTGCCGGCGAGCCCGATGCGGCGGGCCACCGGGCGTAGCCCGACCCCGCGTGCGGTGTCGTCGTCCAGGGCGGTGCTGTTCAGCGCCCATCCGGCCCAGGCCAGCACCGGCAGCAGCACCAGCAGCGTGCCGGCGATCCAGGCGGCCTCGGTCCAGCCCTTGCCGGCCAGGGTGCCGATCAGCCAGATCTGCGCCCGCAGCCCGTCGATCGGGTCGGCGGTGAGCATGACCACCTCGGTCAGCGCCCGGAAGGCGAAGGCGACCGCGACTCCGGCGAGCACGAACCGCTGCGCGGCCAGCCCGTGCCGGGCACCGAGGGCGAACAGCAGCACCGCGGCGAGCAGCCCGCCCACCAGCGCGGTGGGCGCCACCAGCACCGCGGCCGCCCCGCTGGTCAACGCCACGGTCGCGGCGAGCCCGGCGCCCTGGGTGATGCCGATGACGTCCGGACTGGCCAGCGGGTTGCGGGCCACGCTCTGGATCAGCGTGCCGGCCACGCCGAAGGCCGCGCCGGCCACCGCGGCCAACACGATCCGCGGCAGCCGAAGGTCAAAGACGACCAAATCGTACGGGGTACCCGCCCCGGAGAGCGCGCGCAGAACGTCGGCCGGGGCGACGTACGGGGTGCCCAGGGAGAGGCTGAGCACCACGGCCAGCAGGAGCAGCACGGTCAGCGTGGCGGCCACCAGCACCGCGCGGCGGCGGACCTGCAGGCTGACTGGGCCGATCCGCAGCAGCGACCGCCCGGGCAGCCGGGCGTCGGCGCCACCGGGCGTCGCGTCGACGTCCGGCGCCGTGGTCGGGGAGTCGGGGATGCGGTCGACGGTGGTCACGCGGTCACCACCCGGGCGCGGCGCACCAGCACGGCCAGCAGCGGCGCGCCGATCAGGGCGGTGACGATCCCGGCCGGTATCTCGCCGGGCGGGGCGACGAGCCGGCCGACGACGTCGGCGCCGAGCAGCAGGGCCGGCCCGAGCAGGGCGGAGACGGCGAGGGTCCAGCGGTGGTCCGCGCCGACCAGGGCGCGTGCCAGGTGCGGCACGGCCAACCCGACGAAGGCGACCGGCCCGGCCGCCGCCACCGCGGCCCCGGTCAGCAGCACGGCGGCGAGGCCACCGCCGAGGCGGACCAGGCCGACCCGGTTGCCGAGGCCGCGGGCCACGTCGTCGCCGAGGGCCAACGCGTCCAGACCCCGGGCCACCAGGGCGGCAAGCACCAGGCCGGCGAGGACGAAGGGCAGCACCTGGGCGGTGACCGACAGGTCCCGTCCTGCCAGCCCGCCGACCACCCAGAATCGGTACTCCTCGAAGGTGCGGGCGTCGATGCTGAGCAGCGCGTACACCCCGGAGGCCAGGCTGGCGTCGAGCGCCGCGCCGACCAGCGCGAGGGTGACCGGGCTGGCGCCCTCGCGGGCCCGGGTGGCGATGGCGAAGACCAGCAGCCCGGCGATCAGCGCACCGGCGATGCCGAACCAGACGTACCCGGCGAGCGTGCCGACACCGAAGACGGAGATGGCCAGCACCACGCCGAACGACGCGCCGGCGCTGATGCCGAGGATGCGCGGCTCGGCGAGCGGGTTGCGGGTGAGGGCCTGGAACAGCACGCCGGCCACGGCGAGCGCGAGCCCGACGGCGAGGCCGAGCGCGGTGCGCGGCACCCGCAGCTCGCGGACGATGGTGCTGGCGTCACTGCCGTCCGGCGCGACGAGGGCGTGCCAGACCTGGTCGACGCCGAGTTGCCTGCTGCCGAGCGCGAAGCTGGCCAGCACGGTGAGCAGCAGCACCAGCGCGGCGCCGACGGTGACGGCCACCCGGCGGCCGGTACGCGTGCCGGACCGGTTGCGGGCCGGGGCCGGCCGGGTGGCGAGGGTGGTCACGAGTCTCCTGCACGTTCGCGCTTAGGTTCGCCTTACCTTAGCCGACGTCCTGAGGGTGGCCTAACTGGCGCTCGTCGATCCAGGGCGGGTGACCAGGTCGGACGCCCGCGGCGAGGGGGCGGCCCGCCTAGGGTGGGAGCATGCGATTCGACCAGCACACGGTCGTGCTTCTGGTCCGGCCGGCGGACGCCCCGGAGCTGCCGCAGGACGCGATCGACCGGTTGCAGAACACGCACCTGGCCCACCAGGCGGGGCTCGTGGAGCAGGGACTCGTGCTCGCGGCCGGGCCGTTCCTGCACGGCGACGACGACCGGCTGCGGGGCTTCGTCGTGCTCTCCATCGCCCCGGACGAGGCCCGCGAGCTGTATCACAACGATCCGGCGGTGCGAGCCGGGCAGCTGGCCGTACAGGTGATGAGCTGGCTGGTGCCGGAGGGCAACGTGCGGTTCGAGAGCGTGCCGATCCCCCGCTCGATGCTGGAGGCGGCGGCCGGCGACTGACGCGCCAGGAGCTGGCGCCGGTCAGCCGGCCGCGGCGCTGCGGGCCGCCGGAGGGACCGGCGAGCTGGCCGGCGGCGGCGCGTTCCGCTGCTCATCCTCGACGTGGCGCTCCGGCGGCAGCTCGCCGATCGGCACCACCCGCAGGGCCTCCACCGAGCCGACGATCACCCGCAGCGCAGGGAAGTGGTCCCCCAGCACCTGGCGGCACCGGCCGCACGGCGCGACGATCTCGCGCCCGCGATCCGCCACCGTCACGATCGTCTCCAGCCCGGTGACGCCCTGCGTCGCGGCGGTGCCGACGACGATCAGCTCGGCGCACGTCGCGCCGGTGACGTGGTGGACGTTCACCCCGGTGAAGACCCGCCCGTCGGCGGTCCGAGCGGCGGCCGCGACGGTGTGGTTCTCGCTGCGGCAGCGCAGCTTGGCGACCGCCGTGGCGGCCTGCACCAGCGCGCGGTCGGTGTCCCGCAGCTCCATTCCGTCCCCCAGCGCTCGACGTCGGCCGCCAACTCTAGACCGCCGCGCTGTGCCCGGAGAGCGGCGGCGCGGTAACCCAGGGGCGGTACGCGGCCGGGCTGCCTATCCTTGGGCACGACATGCAGAATCCAGCCTCCTCCGCCGCGACCGATCCCGTCCGCGAGCTGCACCGCCGCCTCTCCCCCCTGATGTTCCGCGACCAGCGCCGGCTCCAGCGACGGCTGGACGGCGCCCGCAAGCTGCGCGACCCGCAGCGCCGGGAGGCGGCGTTGGCCGAGATCACCACCGACCTGGCGCGGGCCGAGCAGCGGATCGCCGCCCGGCGCGCGGCCGTACCCGTGATCACGTACCCGGCGGGGTTGCCGGTCAGCGAGCGCAAGGACGACATCGCCGCCGCCATCCGCGACCACCAGGTGGTGATCGTGGCCGGCGAGACCGGCTCCGGCAAGACCACCCAGATACCCAAGATCTGCCTGGAGCTGGGGCGCGGGGTGCACGGGCTGATCGGGCACACCCAGCCCCGGCGGCTGGCGGCCCGGACGGTCGCGGACCGGATCGCCGACGAGCTGGGCACCGAGCTGGGTGACGTGGTCGGCTACAAGGTGCGCTTCACCGACCAGGTCAGCGACCGCAGCCTGGTCAAGCTGATGACCGACGGCATCCTGCTGGCCGAGTTGCAGACCGACCGGATGCTGCGCCAGTACGACACGTTGATCATCGACGAGGCGCACGAGCGCAGCCTCAATATCGACTTCATCCTCGGGTACCTGCGGGAGCTGCTCCCCCGACGACCCGACCTCAAGGTGATCATCACCTCGGCGACCATCGAGACCGACCGCTTCGCCCGACACTTCGCGGGGCCGCCCACCGCCGACGAGCCGCAGGGCGTACCGGCGCCGGTGGTCGAGGTCTCGGGCCGCACCTACCCGGTGGAGGTGCGCTACCGGCCACTGGTCGAGGTCGCCGAGGGCGAGGAGGACGGCGACGGCGACGGCGACGAGGAGACCGTCCGCGACCAGATCCAGGCGATCGGCGACGCCGTCGAAGAGCTGGCCGCCGAGGGCCCCGGCGACATCCTGGTCTTCCTCAGCGGTGAACGGGAGATCCGGGACACCGCCGACGCGCTAAGCAAGCTGGTGCAGAAGAAGCGCTCGCTGCTCGGCACCGAGATCCTGCCGCTGTACGCCCGGCTCTCCTCCGCCGAGCAGCACCGGGTGTTCGCGGCGCACACCGCGCGTCGGGTGGTGCTCGCCACCAACGTCGCGGAGACCTCACTGACCGTGCCCGGAATCAAGTACGTGGTGGACCCGGGCACCGCCCGGATCTCCCGCTACTCCAGCCGGCTCAAGGTGCAGCGGCTGCCGATCGAACCGATCTCCCAGGCGTCGGCCAACCAGCGCAAGGGTCGCTGCGGGCGTACCTCGGACGGCATCTGCATACGCCTCTACGACGAGCAGGACTTCCTCTCCCGGCCGGAATTCACCGACCCGGAGATCCTGCGCACCAACCTGGCGTCGGTCATCCTCCAGATGACCGCGATCGGGCTCGGCGACCTCGCCGCGTTCCCGTTCATCGACCCGCCGGACCGGCGCAACATCACCGACGGCGTCAACCTGCTGCACGAGCTGGGCGCGCTCGACCCGGCCGAGGCCGACCCGGCGAAGCGGCTCACCGCGCTGGGCCGGCGGCTGGCCCAACTGCCGGTCGACCCGCGGCTGGCCCGCATGGTCGTCGAGGGCGAACGCAACGGTTGCGCGACCGAGGTGCTGGTGATCGCCGCCGCGCTCTCCATCCAGGACCCACGGGAGCGGCCCGCGGAGAAGCAGGCCCAGGCAGACCAGGCGCACGCCCGGTTCGCCGACAAGGAATCGGACTTCGTCGCGTTCCTCAACCTGTGGCGCTACCTGCGGGAACAGCAGCGGGAGCTGTCCTCCAGCGCGTTCCGCCGGATGTGCAAGGCGGAGTACCTGAACTACCTGCGGGTCCGCGAGTGGCAGGACATCGTCGGGCAGCTGCGCCAGGTGCTGCGTACCCCGCAGGAGGGCGACCGGCGCGGCGGACGGCCGGCGCGGGACACCTCGGACGGCGCGGACGCCGGCCGGGGTGAGAGCCGCCGGGGCGGCGCCGATCTGCCGGAGGAGATCGACACCCCGAAGGTGCACCAGTCACTGCTGCCCGGTCTGCTGTCGCACATCGGCCTGAAGGACGCGCAGAAACACGAGTACCTGGGCGCGCGGGGCGCGAAGTTCGCGCTCTTCCCCGGCTCGGCGCTGTTCAAGAAGCCGCCGCGCTGGGTGATGGCCGCCGAGCTGGTGGAGACCTCCCGACTCTGGGGCCGCATCGCCGGTCGGGTCGAGCCGGAGTGGGTCGAGCCGCTCGCGCAACACCTGGTCAAGCGCAGTTACAGCGAGCCGCACTGGGAGAAGAAGCAGGCCGCGGTGATGGCCTACGAGAAGGTCACCCTGTACGGCGTCCCGCTCGTCACCTCCCGCAAGGTGAACTTCGGGCGGATCGACCCGCCGCTGAGCCGGGAGCTGTTCATCCGGCATGCCCTCGTCGAGGGCGACTGGCAGACCCACCACCAGTTCTGGAGTGACAACAAGCGGCTGCTCGCCGAGATCGAGGAGTTGGAAAGCCGGGCCCGCCGCCGGGACATCCTGGTCGACGACGAGACCATCTTCGGCTTCTACGACCAGCGGATCCCGGCCGACGTCGTGTCCGGCCGGCACTTCGACACCTGGTGGAAGAAGACCCGCCGGGACCTGCCCGACCTGCTCACCTTCACCCGCGACCTGCTCGTCAACGACGGCCGGCCGGGGGTGGACGAGGGCGACTACCCGGACGAGTGGCAGACCCAGGGGGTGACCCTGCCACTGACCTACCGGTTCGAGCCGGGCACGCCGGCCGACGGCGTCACCGTGGACATCCCGCTGCCGCTGCTCAACCAGGTGCCGGCGGAGAGCTTCGGCTGGCAGGTACCCGGGCTGCGCGAGGAGACGGTGATCGCGCTGATCCGCTCGCTGCCCAAGGCGATCCGCCGCAACTTCGTCCCGGTGCCGGACTACGCCCGGGCCGCCCTGGCGGCGATCACCCCCGGCGAGGAGTCGCTGCTGGACGCGCTCACCCGGGAACTGCGCCGGATGACCGGGGTCACCGTGCCGCGCGACGCCTGGGAGCCCGGCAAGCTCCCGGCACACCTGCGGGTCACCTTCCGGGTGCTCGGCGACGACGAGAAGCCGGTCGCCGAGGGCAAGGACCTGCCAACCCTGCAACGCCAACTCCGCCAGGAGGTACGCCAGGTGGTGGCGGCCGCCGCGCCGGAGGTGGCCCGCACCGGGCTGCGCGAGTGGAGCATCGGCACGCTGCCGCGCACCATCGAGCAGGTCCGCGCCGGGTACGCGGTGACCGCGTACCCGGCACTGGTCGACGAGGGCGCCACCGTCGGGGTGAAGGTCTTCGACTCCCCGGCCGAGGCGGAGGCGGCGCACTGGGCCGGCACCCGCCGGCTCCTGCGGCTCACCGTGCCGTCCCCGGCCCGGTTCCTACAGGGCCGGCTGAACAACGAGGCGAAGCTGGCGCTGAGCCGCAACCCGCACGGCGGCGTGCAGGAGCTGATCGAGGACGCCGCGGGCGCGGCCATCGACCGGTTGATCGGTGCCGCCGGCGGGCCGGCCTGGGACGCCGACGGGTTCGCGGCGCTCCGCGAGAAGGTCCGCGCCGACCTGGTCGACACCGTGGTCGAGGTGATGGACCGGGTACGCAAGGTGCTCGCCGCCGCGTACACCGTCGAACAGCGGCTCGGCGCCACCCGCAACCTCGCCGTCGTGGCCGCACTGGCCGACATCCGCAAACAGCTCGCCGGTCTGGTGCACGCCGGGTTCATCACCGAGGCCGGGTACGCGCGCCTGCCCGATCTGCTGCGCTACCTCACCGCCATCGAGCGCCGCCTGGACCGGCTGGGCGGCAACCCGCAACGCGACCGGCAGCAGCAGGACCGGATCGCGACGGTGCAGAAGGAGTACGACGACCTGCTCGCCGCGCTGCCGCCGGCACGCCGGCAGGAGACCGCCGTCCGGCAGATCCGCTGGATGATCGAGGAGTTGCGGGTGAACGTCTTCGCTCAGGCGCTGGGCACCCCGTACCCCGTCTCGGAGCAGCGGATCTACCGCGCGATGGACGACGCCGAAGGCCGCTGACGGCGATCAGCGGGGGTCCACACCCGGCGGGAGGTCGTCGCCGTCGATCGCGGACTGTACGTAGTCGAGCAGGATGCGGCGCAGTTCCCGGCCGGCGTGGGTCGGCACGACGTCCCGCCGGCGGGCCACCGCGATGGTCCGCCGGACCCCGGGCGGCGCCAGCCGGGTGATCCGCACTCCCGGACGGCGGGCCAGCACGATGCCGGGCACCAGCGCGACGCCGAGCCCCGCCTCGACGAAGCTGAGCACCGCGTCCATCTCTCCGCCGTCGACCGCGAAGGTCGGCTCGAAGCCGGCCGCGCGGCACGCCTCGATGGTGGCGTCGCGCAGGTCGTAGCCCTCCCGGAACATCACCATCGGCTGGTCGCGCAGGTCGGTGATGCGCAGTTCCCCGTTCGCCGAGGCGGTCGGCACCTCCCCCACCGAGGCCACCACCAGGCTCTCCTGCAGGATCGGATCGACGCGCAGCCCCGGGTCGGCGCCCTGGGCCGGCATGATGATCAGCGCCAGGTCGAGGTCGCCGCGGAGCAGGTCGCGCACCAGGTCCTGGGACCCGCCCTCCTCGACCTTCAGGTCGACGGTGGGGTGCGCGTCGCGGAACCGCCGCAGCACCGGCGGGGCGAGCGACGTGGCGAGGCTGGGGGTGGCGCCGAGCCGGACCCGGCCCCGGCGCAGCCCGACCAACTCCTGGACCTCCCGGGTCGCGGTCTCCACGTCGGCGAGGATGCGGGTGGCCAACGGCAGCAGCACCTCGCCGGCCGCGGTGAGGGCGATGTTGCCCCGTACCCGCTCGAACAGTGGGGCCCCGAGGTCGGTCTCCAGGGCGTGAATTTGCTTACTGAGAGAAGGCTGAGTGATGCCGACGATGTCGGCGGCTTGGGTGAAATGTCGTACTTCGGCCACCGCAACGAAGTACCGGAGCTGATGGAGTTGCATCTACATAGCTTACGGCTATCAACACTGCGAGTTTGATGCATTGGACGACTGATCCATGTGCTCCTAGCGTCGATCGTGTGGTAGTCACGAAAACTCGGTCGCCCATCCGCTCCAACGTCGGTCTCAAGGCCGTCATGGCGGTGACGGGCATCATGCTGGCGCTGTTCCTGATCGCACACATGCTCGGCAACCTGAAGGTGTTCACGGGGGAGACCTCGTTCGACCACTACGCGCGCTGGCTGCGCGACATCGGCAAGCCGCTACTGCCCGGCGTGTGGTTCCTGTGGATCCTGCGCTTCGGGCTGGTGGTGGCGGTCGTCGCCCACATCGTGGCCGCGACGGTGCTGGCCCGCCGGGCCCACGCGGCCCGCCCGGTGAAATACGCCCACCGCAAGAAGGTCAACGGCAGCTACGCGGCCCGCACCATGCGCTGGGGCGGGGTGATCATCCTGCTCTTCGTCATCTACCACCTCTTGGACCTGACCACCGGCACGCTGAACCCGGTCGGTGACGAGAGCAAGCCCTACGGCAACGTCGTCGCCGACTTCGCGCCGGAGCGCTGGTACGTCACGCTCTTCTACACCCTCGCCATCGTCGCGGTGGGCTTCCACCTGCGGCACGGCGCCTTCAGCGCGTTCCGCAGCCTCGGCCAGCAGACGCCGCGGGGCGAGCGCCGGGCGCGCACCGCCGCGCTGGTCTTCGCCGTGCTGCTCTGCGCCGGATACCTGGTGGTCCCGTTCGCCGTTCTCACCGGATTGGTGTCCTGACATGGAACTCTTCACCGAGGGCGACCCGATCGCCGACACCAAGGCTCCCACCGGCCCGATCGAGAAGCGCTGGGACACCCGACGCTTCGAGGCCAAGCTGGTCAACCCCGCGAACCGCCGCAAGATGACGGTGATCGTGGTCGGCACCGGCCTGGCCGGCGGCTCGGCCGCGGCCACCCTGGCCGAGCAGGGCTACCACGTCAGGTCCTACTGCTACCAGGACAGCCCCCGCCGGGCGCACTCGATCGCGGCGCAGGGCGGCATCAACGCCGCGAAGAACTACCGCAACGACGGCGACTCGGTGCACCGACTGTTCTACGACACCGTCAAGGGCGGCGACTTCCGCTCCCGGGAGTCGAACGTGCACCGGCTGGCCGAGGTGTCGGTCAACATCATCGACCAGTGCGTCGCCCAGGGCGTGCCGTTCGCCCGCGAGTACGGCGGTCTGCTGGACACCCGCTCCTTCGGCGGCGCCCAGGTGCAGCGCACCTTCTACGCCCGGGGGCAGACGGGCCAGCAACTGCTGCTCGGCGCGTACCAGGCGCTGGAGCGGCAGATCGGCCTCGGCAACGTGGAGATGAACGCCCGGCACGAGATGCTGGAGCTCGTCATCGTGGACGGCAAGGCCCGCGGCATCGTGGTCCGCGACCTGGTCACCGGCGAGATCAGCACCGAGATGGCCGACGCCGTCGTGCTCGCGTCCGGCGGCTACGGCAACGTCTTCTACCTCTCCACCAACGCCAAGGGCTGCAACGTCACCGCCACCTGGCGGGCGCACCGCAAGGGCGCGTACTTCGCCAACCCCTGTTACACGCAGATCCACCCGACCTGCATCCCAGTCTCCGGCGACCACCAGTCGAAGCTGACCCTGATGAGCGAGTCGCTGCGCAACGACGGCCGGGTCTGGGTGCCGAAGACCAAGGGCGACGACCGCAACCCCCAGGACATCCCGGAGGACGAGCGGGACTACTACCTGGAGCGGATCTACCCCTCCTTCGGCAACCTGGTCCCCCGCGACATCGCCTCCCGCGCCGCGAAGAACGTCTGCGACGAGGGACGCGGCGTCGGGCCGACCAAACTCGGTGTCTACCTCGACTTCGCCGACGCGATCGGCCGGCTGGGCCGCAAGGCCATCGAGGCCAAGTACGGCAACCTCTTCGAGATGTACGAGCGGATCACCGGCGAGGACCCGTACGAGGTGCCGATGCGGATCTACCCCGCCGTGCACTACACGATGGGTGGTCTCTGGGTCGACTACGACCTCCAGTCGAGCATCCCCGGCCTGTTCGTGATCGGCGAGGCGAACTTCTCCGACCACGGCGCGAACCGGCTCGGCGCCTCAGCGCTGATGCAGGGCCTGGCCGACGGCTACTTCGTGCTGCCGACCACGATCGCCAACTACCTGGCCTCGGGCCCGCTGGAGAAGGTCGACGCCAGCCACCCGGCGGCGGTCGAGGCGCGCGCCGATGTCGAGGACCGGATCCAGCGGCTGCTGGCGGTCAACGGCGACCGGACGGTGGACTCGTTCCACCGGGAGCTGGGCCAGATCATGTGGGAGCACTGCGGCATGGAGCGCAGCGAGGCCGGGCTGCGCAAGGCGATCGGCGAGATCCGTGCCCTGCGCGACCAGTTCTGGCAGCGGGTCCGGGTGTCCGGCAGCGGCGAGGAGCTCAACCAGTCGCTGGAGAAGGCCGGCCGGGTGGCCGACTTCTTCGAGCTGGCCGAGCTGATGTGCGTCGACGCCCTGCACCGCGAGGAGTCCTGCGGCGGCCACTTCCGGGCCGAGCACCAGACCCCGGACGGCGAGGCGCAGCGCGACGACGACCGGTTCGCGTACGTGGCGGCCTGGGAGTTCACCGCCACCGGTGAGCCGTCGGTGCTGCACAAGGAAGACCTGATGTTCGAATACGTCCACCCCACGCAGCGGAGCTACAAGTGAACCTGACCCTGCGCATCTGGCGCCAGAAGGGCCCTGAGGACAAGGGTCGGATGGTGACCTACAAGGTCGACGACGTGTCCCCGGACATGTCGTTCCTCGAGATGCTCGACGTGCTCAACGAGCGGCTGATCCTCGCCGGTGAGGACGCGGTGGCGTTCGACCACGACTGCCGCGAGGGCATCTGCGGCATGTGCGGCCTGATGATCAACGGTGACGCGCACGGGCCGCAGCGCGGCACCACCGCGTGCCAGCTGCACATGCGGCAGTTCACCGACGGCGAGACGATCGACATCGAGCCGTGGCGGGCCAGCGCCTTCCCGGTGATCAAGGACCTGGTGGTCAACCGGGGCGCCTTCGACAAGATCATCGCCGCCGGTGGCTACATCACCGCGCCGACCGGCAGCGCGCCCGAGGCGCACTCCACCCCGGTGGCCAAGGCCAACGCGGACGCCGCCTTCGAGTCGGCCGCCTGCATCGGCTGCGGCGCGTGTGTCGCCGCCTGCCCGAACGGCTCCGGCATGCTCTTCACCGCCGCCAAGCTCACCCAGCTCTCCCTGATGCCGCAGGGCCAGCCCGAGCGGTACACCCGGGTGATCGGCATGGTCGACGCGCACGACGAGGCCGGCTTCGGCGGCTGCACCAACGCCGGTGAGTGCACCCCGGCCTGCCCGAAGGGCATTCCGCTGAACACCATCGGCCGGCTCAACCGCGACTACCTCATGGCCACCTCGAAGCGGGGCGACAACACTCCGGGCTCCTGAGCCTGGTGTTCTTCGTGGTCGGGCTGGGGGCGACCGTCCGCGCGCCGGTCCCGGTTTTCTCAGGTACGTGATCACGCCGCTGGCCGGCACCCCTGGTGGGTGCCGGCCAGCGGCTCTTTCCGGCTGCGCTCGGCGCTGTGGGTGGCGCACGGGAGAGCAACTCGGGTTCCTGGAAGTCGGCGTATCCCCACGCCGGTGACACCCCGACACCATGCAAACCGAGTTGATCATCGGCGACCCGCCAACCACCCCGGACCGGTTCAAGTGCCGGAGCGCGGGTAGCAGTCCGGTAGGCGCACCGGAGAGGGGACGAACGGCATGAAGGCACTGACCTGGCAAGGCAAGCGGCACGTACGGGTCGAGGAGGTCCCGGACCCCCGGATCGAGGAGCCGACCGACGCGATCGTGAAGATCACCTCGACGGCGATCTGCGGCTCCGACCTGCACCTGCACGAGGTGCTGGGGCCGTACCTGAAGCCCGGCGACATCCTCGGCCACGAGCCGATGGGCATCGTCGAGGAGGTCGGGCCGGAGGTGACCCGACTCAAGCCCGGCGACCGGGTGGTCGTGCCGTTCAACATCTCCTGTGGCAGTTGCTGGATGTGCCAGCGCCAGCTCTACGCCCAGTGCGAGACCACCCAGGTCAGCAGCGAGGGCAAGGGCGCGGCGCTGTTCGGCTACACGTCGCTCTACGGCTCGGTCCCCGGCGGGCAGGCCGAGTACCTGCGCGTTCCGCAGGCTCAATTCGGGCCGATCACCATCCCGCAGACCGGCGCCGACGAGCGCTACCTCTACCTCTCCGACATCCTGCCCACCGCTTGGCAGGCGGTGAAGTACGCGGACACCCCGCCCGGGGGCACCCTGGCGGTGTTCGGGCTGGGCCCGGTCGGGCAGTTCTGCGCCCGGATCGGCCGCCACCTCGGCGCCGGCCGGGTGATCGGCCTGGACCTGGTGCCCGAGCGGCTGGAGCTGGCCCGCCGGCACGGCATCGAGGTGCTCGACGTCCGCGAACTCGACGACGTACCGGGCGCGCTGATCGACCTGGTCGACGGGCGCGGCCCGGACGCGGTGATCGACGCCGTCGGCATGGAAGCGCACGGCGCGCCGGTCGGCAAGCTGGCCCACGCCGCCGTCGGACTGCTGCCGGACAGGCTGGCCCAGACGATGACCGACCGGGTCGGCACGGACCGGCTCTCCGTCCTGCACGCCGCGATCAAGGCGGTCCGTCGCGGCGGCACCGTCTCGCTGTCCAGCGTCTACGGCGGCGAGGCGGACGCGATGCCGCTGATGGAGATGTTCGACCGGGGCATCCAGCTGCGGATGGGGCAGTGCCACGTGCGCCGGTGGACCGACGAGATCCTGCCACTGCTCGCCGGTGATGACGACCCGCTGGGCGTCGAGGATCTGCACACCCATCGGGTACCGCTGGCCAGGGCGCCGCAGGCGTACGAGATGTTCAAGAAGAAGGAGGACGGCTGCATCAAGGTTGTGCTCGCTCCGTGAGCCGGGTCGTGGTGATCGCCGGCGCGACCAGCGGGATCGGCCGGGCGACGGCCCGGGCGTTCGCCGAGCGCGGCGACCGCCTCGTCCTCGCCGCCCGCGCCACACAGACCCTGGCCGACGTACGCGCGGAGTGCGCCGACGTCGACGTGCTGACCGTGCCCACCGACGTCACCGAGCCGGGCGCGCTGGAGGCGCTCGCGGGCGCCGCGGCCGACCGGTTCGGCCGCATCGACGTCTGGGTGCCCACGGCCGCCGTCATGGCCTACGGACGCTTCGACGAGCTGCCGGAGCGGGTCTTCGACCAGGTGGTGCGCACCGATCTGCTGGCCGCGGCCGACTCGGCGCGGGTGGCGTTGCGGCACGTCCGGGCCACCGGGACCGGCACCCTGATCCTCACCAGCTCGGTGCTCGGGCACATCACCGCGCCGTACATGAGCGCCTACGTGACCAGCAAGTGGGGGTTGCAGGGGCTGGTCCGGACGCTGCAGCAGGAGCTGCGCGACAGCCCGCGGATCCGGCTGTGCCTGGTCAACCCGGGCAGCGTGGACACCCCGGTGTACCAGCAGGCGGCCAACTACCTGGGCCGGGTCGGCCGGCCTCCACCGCCGGTCACCAGCTCCCAGCGGGTGGCCCGGGCCATCGTGGACTGCGTGGACCGGCCCCGCCGGGAGGTCTCCGTGGGCCGGCTGAACGTGGTGCTGCGCGCCGGCTTCACCGTGCTGCCCGGCGTGTACGACGTCCTGGTCGGACCGTTGATGCGGTTGGCCGGCCTGAGCGGGCGGCCGGTCGACGCGCACGACGGCACGGTCTTCGCCCCGAACCCGGCCGGCGAGGCGGTGCGCGGCGGTCACCTGCCTGACCTGCGGCAGCTCGCTCGCAGCGTGCCCGGGTCGGTGGGCGCCGTGCTGCGTCGGCGGCTCGGCTGAGCGGTCGGGGGGCGCCTTGCATCGATCAACTCGCCTAGGGTGGTGGTCCGGCAAGCGCTCCGGCGCACCACGATGGGGGAGACGATTGACCATCCGACTGAACCGCAGGACCGCACTCGGGCTGGGCACGGTGGCCACCGCCGGTACGGTGCTCGGCGCCGCCGGCCCGGCGAGCGCCGCCGCTACGACCGAACCCAGCCCAACCACCCCGGCCCAGGCCGCCCGCCGCGTCGCCGCCGCCTACACCCGGTTCAGCACCGCGGCCGGCGGCAACTGGCAGGCGTACGTCAGCGTGGCCGACCCGGCCGGAGCGCCCGTGGTCGCGGTGGCGGCCGAGGCGGACCGGCGGATCGAGGCGTACAGCGTCAACAAGATCGCGGTCGCCACGGCGGTGCTCGACAAGGTCGACCGGGGGCTGCTCACCCTGGACCAGCGGGTCGAGGTGACGGCGGCGATCGTCGTTCCGGGCGGCGACGGCATCTTCAGCCTGGACGGCGCGTACCCGAGCAGCGTGACCCTCGGGCACGTGCTGGCCACCCTGCTGACCGTCTCCGACGACACGGCGGTGCGGCTGTGCGGGTCGGTCTGCCCGGCCGCCGAGCTCAACGCCATCCTGGTCGGCAAGGGCTTCCCGAACACCCAGGTCGAGCCGGTGGCCAACCCGAACCGGTTCTTCCTCGGCACCAGCACCCCCCGGGAGACGCACGACCTGCTGCGCGCCCTGGTCGCCGGCACCCTGCTCTCCCCCGCCTCGACGGCGTTCCTGCTCGGGCTGCTGCGCGCCCCGGTGGCGTTCACCGACGGCATCCGGCGCACCATGTCCTCCGACGAGCGGGCCCGGATCGCCACCAAGGCGGGCTGGTTCGCCGACGCCCGGCACGAGGCCGGAATCATCTTCGACCGGTCCGGCGCCGCGGTGCTCACCTACGCGCTGTTCGCCGACGGGCAGGCCGACCCGGACGACTTCGGCGCCACCCACCCGGCGGTGCAGGCCCGGGCCGCCATGGGCCCCCGGTTCCTCGCCGCGGTGGACCGGCTCGCCGGCGCCGGCACGGCGTACCGGATCGCGGCCCGGCGGCCCAGCAACGGCGGCTGAGCACGCACCCGGGCCGGCCGTCGTGGCGGCGTCCGGCCCGGTGCGGCGGCCGCCGGGGCACGAGCCGGCCCGGGTGACTACCGTGTAGTGCGGGACACAGCGGAGGGACGGCGATGGCACCAGCGGAACGCACGGACGTCGAGCGGTCGCTCGGGCGACGGATGGGCGGCGCGGCAGGGCTGGCCGCGCTGGCCGGCCTGGCCTGGGTGGCCCGGGACGTGCCGGCGGCACTGGGCGGCCGACTCGCCGGCGCCCGGGCCGACCGGGCGGCCCGCTCGCCCCAGTTTCGCGACGGCACCTTCCACAACCAGGCCGGCACCCGCACCATGGTCGCCGCCGAGCCGGGCCGCAACCTGCTCCGCGAACTGATCTTCGGCAAGCAGAAGCGCCGCCCGAGCACCTCGGTGCCGCTGCTGCGTCCGGCCGACGAGCCGGCCACCACCGGCACCGACCGGGAACTCGGCATCATCTGGTACGGCCACGCCTCGGCACTGGTGGAGATCGAGGGGTACCGGGTGCTCATCGACCCGGTGTGGAGCGAGCGCTGCTCACCCTCGGCCCTGGTCGGTCCCCGCCGGTTGCACGAACCGCCGGTACGCCTCGACGAGCTGCCCCGACTCGACGCGATCCTCATCTCCCACGACCACTACGACCACCTCGACATGGCCACCGTCCGGGAGCTGGTCGCCCGGCAGTCCGCGCCGTTCCTGGTGCCGCTGGGGGTGGGGGCACACCTGGACCGGTGGGGCGTACCGGCCGACCGGACCATCGAGCTGGACTGGTCGGACAGCCACCGGATCGACGGGCTGAAGGTCACCGCCACGCCGGCCCAGCACTTCTCCGGCCGGGGGCTGCGCCGTGACGGCACGCTCTGGAGTTCCTGGGTCATCGCGGGCAGGTCCCGCAAGGTCTTCTACACCGGCGACTCCGGCTACTTCGACGGGTACGCGGCGATCGGCGCGGAGCACGGGCCGTTCGACGTGACGCTGATGCAGATCGGCGCGTACGACCGGGCCTGGCCGAGCATCCACATGTTCCCCGAGGAGGCTGTCGACGCCCACCTCGACCTGCGCGGCGGGCTGTTCATCCCGGTGCACTGGGCGACGTTCAACCTGGCCCTGCACGACTGGTCCGAACCGGTGAACCGGCTGTGGGCCGAGGCGAAGGCCCGCGACGTGAGGCTTGCCGTCCCCCGCCCAGGCGAGCGCGTGGTGGTCGACGAACCACCCGCGGTGGACGGCTGGTGGCAGGCCGTCGCCTAAAGCACGAAGGCGTCGGTCCAGAGCGCACCGGAGCGGCCGGAGAGCGCGTCCAGCATGGCCACCGCCTGGCCGTCGGTGAGTTGCGCGACGAAGTCCACGATGGCCCGCCCCCGGGCCCGGCCGATCCGGTCCGACGTACGCGGATGCAGCTCCGCCTCGGCCAGCTCGACCAAGTCGTGCAGTCGCCGGGGCAACCGGGACTCCTCCTCCGGGTCGAGCAGCCACTCCCAGAGCGCCTCGACCAGGGTGCCCAGCAGCCGGGCCTGGCCGCGCTGGTGCAGGGCAAGGTCGGGGCGGGCCAGCACGAACCGGTGGTGGACGAACTTGAGCACCTGCACCTCGTGCCACTGGGCGCAGCCGAGCAGCACGTACCCGGAGCGCACCGACGGCTGATCGGTCACCGTGATCGCCTCGACGAAGCGGGTGGACCAGCGGGCGGAGAACCGGGCCACGTACTGCTCGGCCTCGATCGAACCGTCGAACGGCATCGCCAGCAGCCCCTCGACCAGCTCCTCCCGGACGTGCTCGACGGCGGCGGCGAAGGCGTCGTCGTCGGCGATCCAGGCGTCCTTGCGGTGCAGCTGCCGGCGCAGCCGCTCGATCGCCGCGCCGGGCCGACGGGCCGCGGTGGCCAGCGCCGCGTCGGTGATCGCCCGGAAGTGCCCGCTCTCCCGCTGCCAGGCCATCAGCTCGGCGGAGACCGCGCCCTGCTGGAGCACCCCGACCCGGTAGAAGTCCTCCACGTCGTGGATGGCGTACGCGATGTCGTCGGCGGTGTCCATCACCGACGCCTCCACGGTCTGCTGCCACTCCGGGATGCGGCCGGCGAACGGCTCCCGGGCCTGGCGCAGGTCGTCGAGCTCGGTCCGGTAGGCGCCGAACTTCGACGAGCCGCTCTCCGGGTCGTCCGGCGGTGGGGTGGCCCCCCGCGGCGGCGGGTCCAGCAGCCGGGGGTGCGGGTCGGGGTGGTCGAGGCGGGTCCACGGGTACTTCAGCATCGCCGCGCGGACCGCGGCGGTCAGGTCCAGCCCGGTGGTGGCCGCGCCGCGGATCTCGGTGCTGGTGACGATCCGGTACGACTGGGCGTTGCCCTCGAACCCGTCGCTGAGGCCGAGGCGTTGCCGGGCCAACCGGTCCAGCACCCGCTCCCCCAGGTGCCCGAACGGCGGGTGGCCCAGGTCGTGGGCGAGCGCCGCGGCCTCCACCACGTCCGGATCGCAGCCGCCGAGCTTGTCCAGCAGGTCACGCCACCGCTCGTCGCCGGTCAGCCGCTCGGCGATCGCCCGGGCCACCTGGGCGACCTTCAGGCTGTGGGTGAGCCGGTTGTGCACCAGCAGGCCGGAACCGACCGGGCTGATCACCTGGGTGACGCCCCCGAGGCGGGCGAAGAACGGCGAGCCGACGATCCGGTCCCGGTCGGCGCGGAACGGGTTGGGCGTGAGGTCGCCGAGGGCCCGGGCGCTGCCGCCGAAGAGCCGCCGGGCACGCGGCTCCGCAGCTGATTCCATGATCGCAACGCTAGCGCAGGCGCGGCGGGGTCGCCGCCGGGTCGCCCCGGCCGGGCGCGGCGGTTCAACCCCGCCGGGCGAGACGGATCAGCCTGGCCGGGCGCGGCGACAACGCCCGACACCGCCCGGCACAATGCAGGCGGTACCCACTTCCGAAGGCGGATCGAGATCGTGACCCAGTCTGTTCATCAGCGGATCGCCGACGAGCTCGGCGTGGCCGAGCGTCAGGTGCGGGCGGCCGTGGAGCTGCTCGACGGCGGCGCCACCGTGCCGTTCATCGCCCGCTACCGCAAGGAGGCCACCGGCCTGCTCGACGACACCCAGCTGCGCACCCTGGAGGAGCGGCTGCGCTACCTGCGCGAGCTGGACGAGCGGCGGGCCGCCGTCCTGGAGTCGATCCGCGGCCAGGGCAAGCTGGACGAGGCCCTGGAAGCGCAGATCATGGCCGCCGACTCGAAGTCCCGGCTGGAGGACATCTACCTGCCGTACAAGCCGAAGCGGCGGACCCGGGCGCAGATCGCCCGCGAGGCCGGGCTGGCGCCGCTGGCCGCGACGCTGCTGGCCGACCCCACCCAGGACCCGCGGGCCACCGCCGCCGGGTTCGTCGACCCGGAGAAGGGCGTCGCCGACGCCGCCGCCGCGCTGGAGGGCGCCCGGGCGATCCTGATCGAGACCTTCGCCGAGGACGCCGACCTGATCGGCACGCTGCGCGAGCAGATGTGGTCGCGGGGCCGGCTGGTCTCCCGGGTACGCGAGGGCCAGGAGACCGCTGGCGCCAAGTTCGCCGACTACTTCGACTTCTCGGAGCCGTACCCGAAGCTGCCCTCACACCGGATCCTGGCCATGTTCCGGGGCGAGAAGGAGGGCGTGCTCGACCTGACGATGGAACCGGAGGAGGCGGGCGAGGCGGACGCCGCGCCGACCGGCCCGAGCCGGTACGAGGCAGCCATCGCCGGCCGGTTCGGCGTGTCCGACGCCGCCCGCCCGGCCGACCGCTGGCTGGCCGACACGGTCCGCTGGGCCTGGCGTACCCGGATCCTCATCCACCTCGGCGCGGACCTGCGGATGCGGCTGTGGCAGGCGGCCGAGGAGGAGGCGGTACGGGTCTTCGCCATGAACCTGCGTGACCTGCTGCTCGCCGCGCCGGCCGGCTCCCGGTCCACGATGGGGCTGGACCCGGGCCTGCGGACCGGAGTCAAGGTGGCCGTGGTGGACGCCACCGGCAAGGTCGTCGCCACCGACACCATCTATCCACACGAGCCGCGCCGGCAGTGGGACGCCTCGATCGAGACCCTCGCCCGGCTGGCCGGCGCGCACGGGGTGGAGCTGGTGGCGATCGGCAACGGCACCGCCTCCCGGGAGACCGACAAGCTGGCCGGCGACCTGATCAAGCGGTTCCCGCAGCTCAACCTGACCAAGGTGGTGGTCTCCGAGGCCGGCGCGTCGGTCTACTCGGCCTCCGCGTACGCCTCTCAGGAGCTGCCGGGGATGGACGTGTCGCTGCGCGGCGCGGTCTCCATCGCCCGTCGGCTCCAGGACCCGCTCGCCGAGCTGGTCAAGATCGACCCACGGTCGATCGGGGTCGGCCAGTACCAGCACGACCTGTCCGAGGTGAAGCTGTCCCGGTCTCTGGACGCGGTGGTGGAGGACTGCGTCAACGCCGTCGGGGTGGACGTCAACACCGCCTCGGCGCCGCTGCTGACCAGGGTCTCCGGGATCGGCGCCGGGCTGGCCGAGAACATCGTGCTGCACCGGGACGCCAACGGGCCGTTCCGGTCGCGTACCGAGCTGAAGAAGGTGGCCCGGCTCGGGCCCAAGGCGTTCGAGCAGTGCGCCGGCTTCCTGCGCATCCCCGGCGGCGACGACCCGCTGGATTCCTCCAGCGTGCACCCCGAGGCGTACCCGGTGGTGCGCCGGATCCTCGCCAGCACCGGCCAGGACCTACGCTCCGTGATCGGTAGGAGCAGCATCCTGCGCGGGCTGCGGGCGACCGACTTCGTCGACGACCGGTTCGGCCTGCCGACCGTCACCGACATCCTGGCCGAGCTGGAGAAGCCGGGCCGCGACCCGCGGCCCGAGTTCCGCACCGCCACCTTCGTCGAGGGTGTGGAGAAGATCGGTGACCTGACTCCCGGCATGGTGCTGGAGGGCGTGGTCACCAACGTGGCCGCGTTCGGCGCGTTCGTGGACGTCGGGGTGCACCAGGACGGTCTGGTGCACGTCTCGGCGATGTCCCGGACCTTCGTCAAGGACCCCCGCGAGGTGGTGAAGTCCGGTGACGTCGTCCGGGTCAGGGTGCTGGACGTCGACGTACCCCGCAAGCGGATCTCGCTGACCCTGCGCTTGGAGGACGAGCCGGGGGCACCCGCCGGTACGCGGGACGGACAGGGCGCCCGCGGCGACCGGACCGGCCAGGACGGGCGCGGCGGACCGGCGCAGCGCGGGTCGCAGAGCGGACGCGGCGGGCCCGACCAGCGCGGCGGTCAAGGTGGTCGCGGCGGGCAAGGCGGAAGCGGCGGGCAGCAGCGGGGCGGTCAAGGCGGCCGTGGCGGTCAGGGTGGTCAGGGTGGCCGTGGCGGGCAGGGTGGCCGTGGCGGGCAGGGTGGCCGTGGCGGGCAGGCTGATCGCTCGGCGGCGCCGGCCAACGACGCGATGGCGGACGCCCTGCGCCGCGCCGGCCTGGCCTGACCGACCAGCGGGGCCGCACGCCTCGCCAGACCCGGCTCGGGATGTCGCCCCGCACGGGCGACATCCCGGGCGCCCCCGGCGCTCTGCTCACCTCAGTGGCCGGCCGGTCCAGTCCCCCGCGGCAACCTGTCGAGCTGCCCCATTTCTGGGGCAGAGGCCGTGTGGTGGCCCAGATCTGGGGCGGAGGCCACGTGGTGGTCCAGATCTGGGGCAGAGCCATGTGGTGGTCCAGATCGGGGGCAGCTCGACAGGAGACTCAAGGCGTCGGAGGGGAAAGGGTGGGCCCCATTGGGGAAGGGGCGGGCCTCGAGAAAGAAATGGGGTCGCCCGGCCCCGGAGTGGTGAGTGATGATCTCGCGGTGAAGATGCATGCCGACCAGGTCGACGTCACCGCGGATGTCGTCGCCGCGCTGGTGGCCGAGCAGTTTCCCGAGTGGCGGGCGCTCCCCGTCCGTCCGCTCCCCACGACCGGCACGGTGAATGCCCTCTTCCGGCTCGGTGCGGGGATCGTCCTGCGGTTCCCCCTGCAACCAACGGCCGACACCGAGCTGCGCGCCGAGCTGCGGCGGGAGCAGGAGCACGCCCGGCTGCTCGGCCCGCACCTGCCGATCGCGGTGCCCGAACCGCTCGGCCTCGGCGAGCCGGGCGAGGGGTATCTCGGGCCGTGGACGGCGTACCGCTGGATCCCCGGCGAGCCGACCCAGCCAAGCCGGGTCGACGACCTGGGCGCCTTCGCCCGTGACCTGGCCGGCGTTGTCATCGCCCTGCATGGCATCGACACCGGCGGTCGGGCCTGGCCGGGGTTCGGCCGGGGCGGACCGCTGGCCGCCCAGGATGTCGGGGTGCGGTCAGCCCTCGCCAGCAGTGGCCAGCTCACCGACACCGCCCGGCTCGCCGAGGTGTGGGACCGCTGCCGGGACGCTCCCCGGCACGACGCCGGTGACGTGTGGATCCACGCCGACCTGATGCCGGGCAACCTGCTGGTCCGTGACGGGCGACTGGCCGCGGTCATCGACTTCGAAACGGTCAACATGGGCGATCCGGCGGTGGACCTGATGTCGGCGTGGAACCTGTTCGACGCCGGGTCGCGGGAGAGGTACCGGCGGGCGCTCGGCGTGGACGATGCGACCTGGGAACGCGGGCGCGGCTGGGCGCTGGTACAGGCGATCAACGCGCTGCCGTACTACGTCGAGACCAACCCGGTGATGGCCGCCATCGCCCGGCGCACCCTGCTCGCCGTACTCGACTGAGCCGGGCCACACGCGCGGGCGTACCGTCGGCGTCGTGAGTGAGCGGGACGGCCGGGAGTGGCGGGAGCGCCAGCGGCAGGCGGTGCGGGCGCACGCCGACGCGGACGCGCGGCGGCGGGCCGCCGAGCAGGCCGAGGCGGCGGAGTTGGTGGCCTGGTTCGTGGCCGAGGCGACCCGGCGGGGGCTGCCCACCACCCGGCTGATCGCCCGGGGCTACGACGGGCGCGGGCGCTACCGGACCCGGCTGACCGGCTGGTACGTCGACCGGGCCGGAACCCGGGCGGTGGACGTGGCCGGACGGTTCCACCTGCTGACCGTGCAGGGCGGTCTGCGAGCCCGGCTGTTCGGCGTCGACCCGCAGCCCAGCCCGGCGCCGCTGGTCATCGGGGCGGGCGGCCGAGACGGCGAGTCGATCCCGTTGCGGACCCTGCTCACCCGGCTGCTGGGCGACGGGACCGACGGGCCACGTTCCACCACGAGACCTGCTGCACCACGAGGGTGAGCAGCCCGGCCAGGACGATGGCGCACAGGTTGATCACCAGTTGGAGGGCCGACCCGGCCGCCTCGTGCCAGACCCCGTAGGCGGCGGCCACCGCCACGTTCGCCGCAGCCGGCACCGTGGTCACCGAGATCAGCACCCCGACCAGGCTGCCCGACTTCTTCGAGGTCAACGAGAGCATGCCGGCCACCCCGGCGAGCAGGCCGACCACCCAGGACAGCGCGTCCGGTCGCCAGATGAAGTCGGTGAGCGGGCGGTCGGCGAGCAGCATCTCCCGGTTGACCAGGCCGACGGCGGTCAGCGCCCAGGTGCTCAACACGGTCGCCACCATGGCGGTCAGGAAGCCAACCGAGAGGGCCTGCACCGAGCGGCCGATCACCCCGAGCCGGCGGCGCAGCAGCGCCACGCAGAGCGCGGCGAGGGGGCCGAACTCCGGACCCACCACCATCGCACCGACGATGAGGATCGGCTGGTCCAGTAGCACGCCGATACCGGCGATCATGGTGGCGACGATGAGCAGCACCAGGTAGGTGCCGGACAGCTCGGTCTGCTCACCGGTCTTCGCCGCTTCTCCGAGCCGTACCCGAAGCTGCCCTCGCACCGGATCCTGGCCATGTTCCGGGGCGAGAAGGAGGGCATGCTCGACCTGACCATGGAACCGGAGGAGGCCGGCGAGGCGGACGCCGCGCCGACCGGCCCGAGCCGGTACGAGGCGGCCATCGCCGGCCGGTTCGGCGTGTCCGACGCCGGCCGCCCGGCCGACCGCTGGTTGGCCGACACGGTCCGCTGGGCCTGGCGCACCCGGGTCCTCATCCACCTCGGCGCGGACCTGCGGCTGCGGCTGTGGCAGGCGGCCGAGGAGGAAGCGGTACGGGTCTTCGCCACCAACCTGCGCGATCTCCTGCTCGCCGCGCCGGCCGGCACCCGACCCACGATGGGGCTGGACCCGGGCCTGCGTACCGGGGTGAAGGTCGCCGTCGTGGACGCCACCGGCAAGGTGGTCGCCACCGACACGATCTACCCGCACGAGCCGCGCCGGCAGTGGGACGCCTCGATCGAGACCCTCGCCCGGCTGGCCGGGGCGCACGGCGTCGAGCTGGTCGCCATCGGCAACGGCACCGCCAGTCGGGAGACCGACAAGCTCGCCGGCGAGCTGATCAAGCGGTACCCGCAGCTCAACCTCACCAAGGTGGTGGTCTCCGAAGCCGGCGCGTCGGTCTACTCCGCCTCTGCGTACGCCTCGCAGGAGCTGCCCGGGATGGACGTGTCGCTGCGCGGCGCGGTCTCCATCGCCCGCCGCCTGCAGGACCCGCTCGCCGAGCTGGTCAAGATCGACCCGCGTTCGATCGGCCTCGGGCAGTACCAGCACGACCTGTCCGAGGTGAAGCTGTCGCGCTCACTGGACACGGTGGTCGAGGACTGCGTCAACGCGGTCGGCGTCGACGTCAACACCGCCTCGGCTCCCCTGCTGACCCGGGTCTCCGGCATCGGCAACGGGCTGGCGGAGAACATCGTGCTCCACCGGGACGCCAACGGCCCGTTCCGTTCCCGATCCGAGCTGAAGAAGGTGGCCCGGCTCGGCCCGAAGGCGTTCGAGCAGTGCGCCGGCTTCCTGCGCATCCCCGGCGACGACGATCCGCTGGACTCCTCCAGCGTCCACCCGGAGTCGTACCCGGTGGTGCGCCGGATCCTCGCCACCACCGGGCAGGACCTGCGTTCCCTGATCGGGAAGTCGGCGATCCTGCGCGGGCTGAAGGCCACCGACTTCGTCGACGACACCTTCGGCCTGCCCACCGTCACCGACATCCTGGCCGAACTGGAGAAGCCGGGGCGCGACCCGCGGCCGGCCTTCAAGACGGCCACCTTCGCCGAGGGCGTGGAGAAGATCGGCGACCTGGTCCCCGGCATGCTGTTGGAGGGCGTGGTCACGAACGTGGCGGCGTTCGGCGCGTTCGTCGACGTCGGAGTGCACCAGGACGGTCTGGTGCACGTTTCGGCGATGTCGCACACCTTCGTCAAGGACCCGCGCGACGTGGTGAAGTCCGGCGACGTGGTCCGGGTCAAGGTGCTCGACGTCGACGTGCCGCGCAAGCGGATCTCGCTGACCCTGCGGCTGGAGGACGAGGCGTCCTCCGGCGACGGCCGGCCGCAGCCGGAGGGCGGACGCCGCGAGCGCGGCGGTGCGCGTGGCGACCAGGCCGGGACCCGCGGCGGACAGAGCGGCTCGCGCGGCGACCGGGGTGTCGCGAGGGGCGATCGCGGCGGCGGTCGGGGCGGACCGCAGCAGCAGCAGGGCCGCGGCGGCTCCGCCCCGCCGCCGACCAACGACGCGATGGCCAACGCCCTTCGCCGGGCCGGTCTGGCCTGACGGATCACCGTCGCGTCGGGCCCCTCTGAGCGGGCCACGCCGGCCGGACCCGGGGCGATCTGCTGGAGTGCTGCCGGGCCCACCGTCGAAGTGGGTCCGGCACCTCCCCACGGGGCTCGGTCAGTTCGGGGAGTTACGAGCGTCCGGGTTCTCAGCCAGCCATTCGTCCATGGTGTCGTTCTTGATCGCCGCGAAGAGCTTCGCCGAGGCCGCCATGTCGGGGAAGAGCACGCTCTGGTCGCCGACCATCCCCACGCCAGTTGTGGGGCTGGTCAACATGGTGACGTCCCCGGCGCTGACGCCACGCAGGTTCCAGATGGTGTCGAAGACCGACAGCTCTTGGTCGACCTGCACGGCGCTGGCGGTCGCCCGGAGGAAGTCGTTGAGCTGCGCGGGGTTCGTGAGGATGCCCGTGCGGCTGGCCTTCTGCATCACCGCGCTGATGATGGCCTGCTGGTGGCGCATCCGGCTGTAGTCGCCGTCGGCGAACTGCTTGCGCTGCCGTGCGTAGTCCAAGGCGACGGTGCTGTCCATGTGATGGACTCCCGGCTGGTAGACCCGTCCGTTTGACACCTCGGAGGTAAAGGGAACGTCGACGTTGACATCCACACCGCCAAGCGCGTCGATGACCTTTCCGAAGCCGGCGAAGTCCACCACGACGACGTGGTCGATGCGTACTCCGGTGAAGCCCTCGATCGTCCGGACCAGCAGGGGCGTCCCGCCCCAGGCGTACGCGGCATTGATCTTGTCCTTCCTCGGACCGCCGCCGTCCACGGGGAGGGACGCCGGGATGGTGGTCCAGGTGTCCCGCGGGATCGAGATGACCTGCGCCCGGTCCCGGCTGTGCGGCACGTGGACCAGCATGATGGCGTCGGTACGCGAGACCGTGTCCCCCGGCGCGGACTGATCCTTGCCGACGATGAGGAAATTGAGCGCGGAATCCGCGGCCCGGACCGGTCGCTGCTCCTCCTGCAGCCCGTTGAAGGCGTCCACCTTCTCGACCTGCTTCTCCAGTGACCGCACGTAGAGCCACCCGCCGACCCCACCGCCGCCGACCACCAGCAGCAGCACGAGGGCGGCGACGAGGATGATCACCCGGGCCCACCGGCTCCTGGGCAACCACCGTCGACGTCGCCGTCGACCGGTGTCGTCGCCCCGCGGATTCCACGGCGGTCGGGACGACCGCCCTATCTCGCCAGGATGAACCTGCTCCACCATGAATCCGGACATTACCCGCTAAAGGCGATGCAGGCAGTTGAACCGGTGTATGGCCAGTACGGGCTTGCGGGAGGGGCGAGCGACAGCGCATCGCGTACCGTCCAGACGTGGAGGACAACGGCCCGACATGGCACGAGCAGCGGCAGCGGGCAGTGCGGGCCCGCGCGGCGGCCGAGGAGCGGCGCCGCGCGGCCGAACAGGCCGAGGCCGCGGAACTCGTCGCCCGGTTCGCGGCCGAAGCGACCCGGCGCGATCTGCGCACCGTGCCGCTGGCCGCCCAGCCTCACGACGGCCCCGGTCGTTACCGGACCCGGCTCACCGGGTGGTACATCGACCGGGCCCGGTCCCGGGCGGTCGACGCCGACGGACGGTTCTACCTGCTGACCGTCCCGGCCAGCCTGCGGGCCCGGCTGCTCGGCGCCGACCCGCGCCCGCAACCGCCGCCGCTGGTCATCGGAGCGGGCGGTCGGGATGGCGAATCCGTCCCCCTGCGGACGCTGCTCCATCGTCGGCTGGAGGGCGGGGACGCCTGGGAGTGATCGGCCCGGTGGTGCGGCGAGCCACATTCCACCACCACAGCTGTTGCAGGGCCAGGGTCACGAGGCCGGCGAGGACGATGGCGCAGAGGTTGATGACCAACTGAAGCGCCGACCCGGCCGCCTCGTGCCAGACCCCGTACGCGGCGGCGACGGCGACGTTCGCGGCCGCGGGCACGGTAGTGACCGAGATCAGCACCCCGACGAGTGACCCAGACTTCTTCGAGGTGAGCGAGAGCATCCCGGCGACCCCGGCCAGCAGGCCGACCACCCAGGAGAGCGCGTCGGGCCGCCAGATGAAATCGGTCAGGGGCCGCTCGGTGAGCAGCATCTCCCGGCTGACGAGACCGGCGGCGGTGAGCGCCCAGGTGCTCAGCACCGTGGCGACCATGGCGACCAGGAACCCGACCACGAGGGCTTGCACCGACCGCACGATGATCTTCGCCCTGCGCCGCAGCAGCGCGACGCAGAGTGCGGCGAGCGGACCGAACTCGGGGCCGACCACCATCGCACCGACGATGAGGATGGGCTGATCGAGGAGCACGCCGATTCCGGCGATCATGGTGGCGACGACGATCAGGACCAGCTAGGTCCCGGACAGTTCCGTCTGCTCACCGGTCTTGGCGGCGATCTCGTCCCAGACCAGCGCGTCGGCGCCGCTGCCCGGAGCGTCCCGGGCGGCCCGATCGGCGGCGGTCGACAGGGTCAACTCCACATCCACGGCGGCGATCCCACCGCGGGCCTCGACCCCCAACTGCCGGAGTCCGTGCAGCACGCCGTCCGCACTCTCCCGCACGACGTCACAGAGGATCAGGTCGCCCGCGGGCTGGCGGCCGGCTCCGTTGAGCACAGCCAGGTGGGTGACCCCGGGATCCGCGGCCAGCAGGTCGGCCACCGCCGCCGACTGGTCGGCGGGAGCGATGATCCTCAGGTGCAGCATGCCTCCCCCATCCGCCATTCGGCGACATCGTGGTCGGCCCACTCTACGGGGCAGTTTCCCGGGCATCGAACACCGACTCGGCCGCCCTCCAGCCTGCGCCCACCGTGGATGATCGCCGCGTCGAGGGTGCATCACTTATCCCCCCAAATATGGCGATACCGCCACTGGTCGACATTCTCCTCGTTAGCCTCAAAAGAACATTCCAGCGGGTCGGACGCGCATGCCCGAACCGCACACTGAGCACCGGATGCCCTCGATGCCTGTACCCCCGCATTGCGCGCAGGTGACCGGTGTTCGCATCCACCAAGGAGTTTGTCCCGTGACCGATCCGGTCCTCCTGTCGCCTCCCGATGTCGGCCCGCTCGAGGAGTCGTACGTCCTTGACGCGCTCCGGTCCGGATGGGTCGCACCGGCGGGGCCGCACCTCGAGGCGTTCGAGCGCGAGGTCGCCGAGCGGGTCGGCTGCGCGCACGCGCTGGCGCTGGCCTCGGGCACCGCCGGCCTGCACCTGGCCCTGCTCGCCCTCGACGTAAGGCCCGGGGACGTCGTCGTGGTCCCCACCCTGACGTTCGTCGCGACGGCCAACGCCGTGGTCTACACGGGAGCGGAACCGGTCTTCGTCGACTGCGAGCCCGCCACCGGCAACCTTGATCCGGCGTTGCTGGATGAACTGCTCCGCAACCTACGCGCCCGGGGCCGAAGGATCGCCGCCGTGATGCCGGTGGACATGTTCGGAGCCTGCGCCGACTACTCCCGGATCCTGCCGCTCTGCGCCGAGGCCGAGGTACCGGTCGTGGAGGATGCCGCGGAGGCGTTCGGGGCCACCCGGCACGGCCGAGCCGCCGGGTCGTTCGGCCGAGCCGGGGTGCTCTCGTTCAACGGCAACAAGATCATCACAACGTCCGGCGGCGGGATGCTCCTCTCGGACGACGCCGACCTGATCGCCCGCAGCCGCTACCTGTCGACCCAGGCCCGCCAGCCGGCTTCCCACTACGAACACATCGAGGTGGGCTACAACTACCGGCTGAGCAACGTGCTCGCCGCACTCGGTCGGGCACAGCTGCGCCGGTTGGACGAGGTCGTGGCGCGACGGCGCCGGCTGCGGGAGCGTTACGCGAAACTCTTCGCCGCGGTCCCTGGCGTGCGCCTGCTCGCCGACGATGACGTGGGTGCCAACTGCTGGCTCACCACTATCGCCGTCGATCCGGCAGCCGCCGGCTGGCGGGCGGCGGACCTCGCCGCCCACCTCGGCGCGTATGACATCGAGACCCGGCCAGTCTGGAAGCCGATGCATCTTCAGCCTGTTTTCGCCGGTGCGCGCGCGCTGCTCACCGGCGCCGCGCAGCGGCTCTTCGAGAACGGCCTCACCCTGCCCAGCGGCACCGCGATGACCGAGAGCCAGGTTGTCCGGGTCCTCAATTCGATCGAACAGTTCCTCGAGGGCCGATGCCCCCGGGGGGATGAGACAGTGAGATGAACTTCGAGATCTGGAACGCCCGAAGGACCGCGGACGCGGCCCGATGGCTGGCTGTTCACCAGGCGTGGGCCGCCCGGGAGGTGTTCGCCCACCCTTCCTACGTACGCCTCTTCGCCGGCGAGCAGGACGAGCCCCTCGCGGCGTACGCCGAGACGCCGTCCGGGTTCATCCTGTACCCGTTCGTGCTCCGGCCGGTCACCGCGCCGCATCTGGTCAGCCCCGGCCGACCGGTTTTCGACATCACCAGCCCGTACGGCTACGGCGGAGCGTTCCACACCGGCGCTGGGGAGGTGGACGCCAAGGAGTTCTGGTCGGCGTTCGACGACTTCTGCCGGACCCGCAACGTGGTGTCGGAGTTCACCCGCCTCTGCCTGTTCGAGGACCGGCGCCTACCGTACCCGGGCCGGACCGAGCAGAAGCTCGTCAATGTGGTGCGCGACCTGCAGACATCTCAGAACCAGATGTGGCGGGAATTCGACCCCAAGGTCCGCAAGAATGTGAACAAGGCTAGGCGGCTGGGCGTCCGGATCGAGGTCGACGAGACCGGGGCACGCCTCGACGACTTCCTGCAGATCTACAAGTCCACGATGGACCGCCGGCACGCCAGGGCAAACTTCTACTTCCCTCAAGAGTTCTTCAGGACCATTGTCCACGAACTACCCGGACACTTCGCCTTCTTTCATGCCCTGCACGACGGGCGCGTCGTCTCCACTGAACTCGTCCTGTCGTCAACCCACACGCTGTACTCCTATCTGGGTGGCACCGAGCGGTCCGCATTCGACCTGCGCCCGAACGACTTGCTGAAGGTCGAGGTCTTCCGGTGGGGACAGGAGCACGGGAAGAGGCACTTGGTACTCGGCGGCGGCTATGCGCCCGACGACGGCATCTTCCGCTACAAGCGAGCCTTCGCCCCCGACGGCCTGGTGCCTTACTCGGTCGGCACCAGAGTGTTCGACGAGCAGACGTACGCCCAACTGGTCGACGCGCACCAGACGCAGGGGCGGCGCCGGCTCGCTGGTTGGCAACCGGATCCCGGTTTCTTCCCCGGGTACCGCCAGGGCCTGCCGTCCGTACCGGCCTGACCCACGCTCCCCGAGGCCCGGCCGCGGCTGCGAATGGGCCGCCACGGCGCGCCCCCGTCGGTCCGAACAGGCCGATGTCGAGGTGCCTCGGCAAACCCTCCCGGGCGGTCGCCGGGTTAGTTCGATTTGAGAGTATTAGGAACATTTGCCCTGGATGGGGCGATAGGATGGCATTAACCCCGTCAGCCATAACTACCGGTCCGATCTGGGGCTGACCACCGATGCAATGCATTGCAGCTTGCGGACGAGTTCCCCGTCGGCTTGGCGCCTCACGGTGACTACGTGGTCGCCGGCGCATCGCGGACGGCATTCCGGGCGTCGAGCTCCGCCCAGCTACCGCGAAAGGAGAGTGGTGTGGTTCCGGCCGCCCAGGAACAGAGACCGAGGAATGTGGTGCTGGCATCCGCGCTGCTGCTGCTCAGCCCGGCCATCGCCACCAGCACGCAGGACGTCCTGGCAACCTCCGGGCCGGCCACATGAGAGGGGGCGACCGCTGGGAGGTGGGGTCCGCGTTCCCGCTGATGCTGCCGCGTGGCCTCGGTCGGGACGAACCGCCCGAGCAGGTCCGGTACTTCGGATCGGGGCGGCAGGCACTGAGGGCCCTCATCGAGTTCGGCCGGCGGGAGTACGGGTGGCAGGCGGTACACGTCCCGGCCTACTACAGCCCCTCAGTGGTGCAATGTATTGTCGATCTGCTCCCCGTGCGCCGATACGACGCCGGACCGATGGGTCCCCACCCGCGGCCCGAGGCCGGGCCCGCGGATGCGGTGATCACCGTTTCGTACTTCGGCGAGCCCCCCATACTGCCGTCGACTCCGGCAACCTTGATCATCGACGTGACTCACGACCCGGTCGCGCCCTGGCTCGACCAGACCCGGGCTGACTACGTCGTTGCCTCGCTGCACAAGACCCTGCCGCTGCCCGACGGAGGGGTGCTCTGGTCGGGCAACGGGCGCGCGCTGCCGCCCGCCGTGCCGCCGACCGAGGGCCACCTCGCGACGGTCAGCCGGATCCTGTCCGCGATGTGCCTGAAGGCGGCCTACCTGGAAGGCTCACCGCTGCACAAGGAGCAGTACCTCCCGCTCTACGCGGCCGGCGACGCGGCGTTGCGCTCGACCACGGTCAGCGGGATCTCCGACTTCTCCCGCGAGGCGCTGCGCGTCCTTCCTGCGCAGGAGTTGCGCCGCCACCGGATGGTCAACGCCGCAGAGCTCACGTCGGGCCTGCGGGATCTTCCCGGCGTAATGGCCCACACCCGCACCTTCGGCGTGGTGCTGGAGTTCGACTCGCCCGAGCGGCGCGAAGCCATCCGGCACGGGCTGATCGCCAGGAGCGTCTACCCGGCGGTGCTCTGGAGTCTCACCCCAGAAGACACCCCACCGCACCAGTTGGACTTCTCCCGCCGGATGCTCCACCTGCACACCGACCTACGGTGGAGCAGCAGCGACATGCGGCAGGTGGCGGCCATCCTGCGCGAGCTGTGCCATCGATATCCGTCAAAGCCATACGTCGGATCCGCGGTCGCCGTCCCCAACCCCGTCACAATGCCGCCAGATGACCAGCCGACGCCCGTGTCACCAGGAAAGACGACGCGACGCTGAGTGGCCGACCGGGCGGACTCCGTCCGATGCGGACGATGTTTCGCCGGTGCAGCGCGAGGCCCGATGAAGAGGGCAAATATCGCCGCCGGAAACCGGACGAGCGGCTTCCTCGTCGCCATGCCCGGACACCAACAGACCACATTGCTGACGCGACGACTGATTTGTGGGGAGCACCACCGTGGCCACTGAACGCCATCCGTACGACCGCCTCAGGCGGGTACTCGACATCTTCGTCGCCAGTCTCGCGCTGCTGGTCCTGTCACCGGTCCTGCTGGCCGTGAGCGTCGCGGTTGCGCTGGTGATGGGCCGCCCCGTGCTCTTCCGGCAGAGCAGGCCAGGACGCTACGGCGCATTGTTCGAGCTGCGGAAGTTCCGGACGATGCGCCCGCCAGGTCGAGGTCGGGTTAGTGACGGCGAGCGACTGACCCGTCTCGGCAGGTGGCTGCGCCTGACCAGCTTGGACGAGCTGCCGACGCTGTGGAATGTCCTGCGGGGGGACATGAGTCTGGTGGGACCGCGTCCCCTCCTGGTGCAGTACCTCGAGCGGTACACGCCGGAGCAGGCGCGCCGCCACGAGGTGCGTCCTGGCGTAACCGGCCTGGCCCAGGTCCGCGGTCGCAACGCCCTGAGCTGGGAGGAGAAGTTCGCCTACGACGTGCAGTACGTCGACGGGCGGTGTCTCCGCCTCGATCTGCGCATCCTGATGGAGACGGTGGTCAAGGTCGCGCGTCGCGACGGCATCACGGCTGACGGCCACGCAACGGCCCCCGAGTTCTTCGGCACCGCACAGTCGCTGGCAGACGCCAGCCGTGGCGGCACCTCACGTGACGCGAGCTGGTGAAGCCAAGTGCCGCCAGTGCACCTTCTGCAGCCGCACGCACGGCAGACCCAGACCCCCTTCACACTGAATATCCTATTTCTAACGGTTATTGGGATCTGTCGGCACTAATGGGCGTAAGCTCCCTATTGGTGCAGACCGTGCTGGTTGGAGGGGCAAAAATGGGGGTTGAGAAGCTGGTCGTCGTTGGCCAGGGGTACGTCGGTCTCCCGCTGGCGATGAGGGGGGTGGAGGCCGGGTTCGATGTAGTCGGCATCGACCTCGACGAGAGTCGCGTCAAGCGGCTCACCTCGGGCGAATCGTTCGTCGAGGACATCCCCGCCGTCCGGCTCGGCCGGGCCTTGGACACGGGTCGCTACCACCCCACCACCGAGTACGCGGACGCCGCCGGCTTCGACGTCTGCGTCATCACCGTCCCCACACCGCTGCGCGACGGAACCCCCGATGTCAGTTACATCGAACAGGCCGGTGTCAGACTCGGCCCGCACGTCAGCCGCGGGTGCACGGTGATCCTGGAGTCGACCACCTACCCGGGCACCACCGAGGAACTGCTCCGCCCGCTGCTAGAGACGGCCAGCGGGTTGCAGAGCCCGGGCGACTTCCACCTGGGATACAGCCCGGAACGCATCGATCCGGGCAATCCGACGTGGCGGCTGGACAACACCCCGAAGGTGGTGTCCGGAATGGACGCCGCGGCGTTGCGCCAGGTGGACGCGTTCTACCAGCGGATCGTCCAGCGGACCGTCCCGGTCGACTCGACCCGGGTGGCGGAACTCACCAAGCTGATCGAGAACACGTTCCGGCAGGTCAACATCGCCCTGATCAACGAGCTGGCGGTGCTGTCGCACGAACTCGGCGTCGACGTGTGGCAGGCGATCGACGCCGCAGCGACCAAGCCGTTCGGCTTCATGTCGTTTCGGCCGGGCCCGGGCGTCGGCGGGCACTGCCTGCCGATCGACCCCTGCTACCTGTCCTGGCAGGTGAAACGGACCCTCGGCCGGCAGTTCCGGTTCGTGGAACTGGCCAACGACATCAACCACGAAATGCCCGAGCACGTCGTCCAACGGATCATGACTGGGCTCAACCGGCAGGGCCGGGCCGTCAACGGGTCCCAGCTGCTGGTGCTCGGTCTGGCGTACAAGAAGAACACCGGCGACATGCGCGACTCCCCGGCCATCGAGATCACCCGCCGGCTCCAGTTGCTCGGCGCCCGGGTACGCGCCGTCGAGCCGTACGCCGAACCGCACCACATCCCCGACGGCGTCGCGGTGGTGGACCTCACCGAACGCGAACTGCGGGCCGCGGACGCGACGGTGGTGGTCACTGACCACGACAGCCTCGACTACGAGCTGGTCGTGCGCTGCGCGCGCTACGTCTTCGACGCCCGCGATCGCTGCCGAGGCGACAACGTCGAGCGGCTCTGACCGCGGCGCACCGGCGCGCGGAGGCTTGGACCGCCAAACCAGCCACGCTCGGGCCGCCACTGACCGGCAGGCCGCATCCGGACGGACAAATAACGGTAACCGGGGGGAAAGTCGATGGGAAACACCAGTCTGCGCACGATCGCCGCGGACACGCGCGCCCTGGGCCTGTCGGCGCCGCTGCGCGCGGCGTACGAGATATCGAAGCGCGGCGGATTCCATGCCGTCCTGTTTCGGGGCGGGACGCACGGGCACCACCCAGCCACGCCGGTGCCGCTGACCAACACGCTGCCCATCAGCGACGAGGCGAGGCAACGGTGCCTCGACGACGCCCGGCGTGTGCTGCGACAGGGGCTACGCGTCTTTGGGCGCCGGGTGGCGACCGGCGTATCGGCGCCGTGGTGCACCGACCCGCTGACGGGGCGACCATGGCCGGCGCGCGAGCCGTGGTGGAGGATCGATATCCGTTCCGAGGCGCGGCTGTCGGACGTCAAGCACGTCTGGGAGGCGGCACGCCACCGTGACCTCGTCGTCCTGGCGCGCGCCGCCCGCCTCGACCCCGGCGGACCGTGGCTGGACGGGCTCGCCGGCCTGCTGCGGTCCTGGTGCGAGCAGTCACCGCCGGAGCAGGGCGTGAACTGGTACTCGAGCCTCGAACTTGCCCTGCGCGCGATCGCCTGGAACCAGATCCTGGCGCTGGCCGGCGAGCGGCTCCCCCGCGACGTCGTGACCGCCATGGAGCGGCTGCTGCTGGCCAGCGCCCGGCACCTGGTGGTCGAGCTGCCGTACACGTTGAGCAGCATGCGCAACAACCACCTGCTCGGCGACGCGCTCGGGTTGATCGTGCTGTCGCGCATGTTTCCCACCGAGCGGCGCGCGGCGTGGTGGGCGCGCACCGGCGAGAAGATGTTCGCGGCCCAGCAGCGCCGGCACTTCGCCCCCGACGGCCGGATGATCGAGGATTCGCTGTCGTACCACCGCTTCGTCCTCGAGATGCTCATCGTGCGGGTGATGCTTGGCGGCGCGCCGGCCGACGTGCAACGTGACCTTCACGCGGCCGGCCTGCACCTGGCTCGGCTTGGCGTGTTCGACGGCGACGTGCCGCAGTACGGCGACTGGGACGAGGGGCGCGTGCTCGCGTCATCCGGCGACCCGCTCGACGTGGCCGGGTCGGTCGCGCTCGGCCTGGTGCTGTGCGGCGAGCGGGTGCCACCGCGGTGGTACGCCGACTTCGACGAACTGGCGTGGTACGCGCCGGTGCCGCCGAAGGAGGCCGCGCCTGGGGCGGCCGCACCGATCACCTACACCCGGCCGGCGGCGACTACCTCCGGAGGCATCGTCCGCGTCGAGCGCGGGCCGTGGCACGTATGGTTCAAAGTGGACAGCGGGCCCTCGCACGGGCACGCCGACCTGACCTCGGTATGGATCAAGTACGGCGGCAGGTGGCTGATCGCCGACCCCGGCACCGGTGCGTACAACGGTCCGCTGGAGATACGGAACGGGCTGCGTACCTCCGCGGCCCATCCGGTACGCCGGCCGGACGGGCGCGACCAACTCGTGCCGCATCGCGCGTTCCGCTGGCTCAACACCGCGCGCGGATACCTGGCACCCCCGCTATTGCTGCCGGATCGCACCGTCGTCTTCGGCTGGCACGACGCGTACGCGCGCGGCCCACGGCCCGTGCGTGTCGGGCGCGCCGTCGTTGTGGCCGACACTTATGTCGCCGTGGTCGAGTTCGCCGACCCGCTGGGTACCGCAGCATCCTGGTCGCTGACCGTGCCCCTGCACCCCGACGTCACGGCAGAAGGCAACTCGCTCGTCGCGGGCGAGTGCGCCGTCGACATGTTCGGGCTGGACGGCTACACGGCCGTGCGCGGGCAGCCGGCACCGTTCGCAGGCTGGTACGGCCGCACCTACGGGCACTGGGAACCGGCGACGTGGATCACGGTCGAAAGCGGGGCCGACACCGGGGTCTGGGGGCTCGGCAAGGTACCCGGGTCCCGGGCCGAACCGACCGCGCTCGACGGTCTCCGGTTCGAGGTGAACTGGGATCGCGCCGGCGCATGCCTCGTCGTCACCCACATCGCGTCGGGAGAAGTCCATCACGTGCGAGCGCCGCAATGACGGAACACAGGGTCCTCGTCTTCAACCACTTCGCCGTGCCCCGGGGCTATCCGGGCGGTACCCGGCATGTCGAGCTGTTCAGCCGGCTACCCGGGTGGTCATACGTGGTCATCGCGGGCCGCCGCAACATGGTGACCGGGCTGCCGCAGCGGGCGGAGCCAGGATTCCATCCGGTCGCCGTGACGCCGTACCGGGGCAACGGTCTGGGCCGGGTGGTCAACTGGGCCAGCTACGCGGTAACGGCTACGGCGGCGGGCCTGCGGCAACCCCGCCTCGATGTCGTGTACGCGTCCTCGCCGCACCTGCTGGCCGGCGTGTCCGGCTGGATCGTGGCGGCGGTCCGGCGCGTGCCGTTCGTCCTGGAGATCCGGGACCTGTGGCCGCGCGTGCTCGTCGACATGGGAAGGCTTGCGGAAACATCGCTGACGTACCGTGCGCTGGAGCGCGTGGAGCGGTTCCTGTATCGGCGCGCCCACCGCGTGGTCGTCATGGCGCCGGGCGTGCGGGCGGCGGTCGAGGGCAAGGGCGCCGCGCCGGAGAAGATCGCCTTCATCCCCAACGCGGCCGACCCGGAGGACTTCGTGCCCAGCGCCGATCGCGACGAGCTGCGGCGGCGGTACGGATTCACCCGCCGCACCGCCATCTACGCGGGAGCGCACGGTCCGGCCAACGGGCTCGACCTGCTCTTGGACGCGGCCAAGGCGGTACCTGACCTCGACGTCGTGCTGGTGGGGTCAGGTGTGGAGAAGCCGCGCTTGCAGGTGGCGGCACATGGCATCCGCAACGTGCGCTTCCTCGATCCGGTACCGAAGACCGAGATCCCCGACATTCTCCACGCGGCAGACATCGGCCTGCACGTACTCGCTGACGTCGAACTGTTCCGCGTCGGGGTCAGCCCCAACAAGGTGTTCGACTACATGGCCGCCGGATTGCCGATCGTCACCAACAGCCCGGGCACGGTCGGCGACCTCGTCATGGGGGCCGGCGCCGGGTACCTGACCGCCCCGGGCAACCTTGCCCACGGTCTCAGCCAGATGTACCAGGCGAGCAGCGAGGAGTTGACGAAGATGGGCGCGGCCGGCCGGCGGTGGATACGGGAAAACCAGTCGCGTACGGCGATGTCCCGCGCCCTCGGGCAACTCCTCGCCCCACTGGTCCAGCGCGCAGGGGGGGCGTCGTGCTGAGCATCGTCTGGCGCGCCGCCAGGTTGCTCGACCCAGGTACCCGGCGCGGGCTGGTCCTGGGCATTCCGGTCGCGCTCGCGGTGACCCTGCTCGAACTGGCCGGCTTCCTGGCGCTGGCCGCGGTCGTGCAGGTGCTCGCGGCACCGCAGCTCCTGCACGAGGCCGGACCGGACACCCTGGTGGGGCTGGCCCGCCGCGCCGCGCACCCGCACGGACTCACCGACTTCGTGGCGACGGTGGGCGGCGTCGCCGTCACGCTGCTCGTCTCGCGCGGTATCGCGGCTTGCGCGCTCGCGTGGTGGCAGGCCGGGCTGCTGGCCCGCGCCGAGGCGACCCTGTCGGCCAGGCTCTTCCGCACGTTCATGGGCACCAGCTACGAGTTCCACCTGCAACGCCACTCGGCCGACCTGATGCGCACCGTCATCATGTCGGTCCGCTACCTGACATCGCGCGTCCTGCTTCCCGGTACCACGATCATCATCGACGCGTTCCTGATCCTCGGCCTGGCCATGGCGCTGCTGGTCCTGGAACCGGTGACGGCGCTCGTGTCGATCGGCGCGCTCGGCGGCGCGATGGGGACGTACCTGTTCCTGGTCCGCAAGTGGGCGCGGCGCATGGGGGTCGACGACGAGCGGCTGATGTCGCGTGATCAGCGCATCATCCAGGAGGGCCTACGGGCGGTGAAGGTGCTGACCACTCTGGGCCGGCGCGGCGCCGTGGTGCGGCGGTTCGAGACGGCACGCAGCGAGCACACCTATGCGCTTCGCGGGCTGTTCTTCATCTCCAACCTGTCGCGGTACTACCTGGAGTCCGTGGTGCTGCTCGTCATGGCGGCGGCCGCCGGCACGGCGATCCTGGGCGACGCGGACGTACTCGCGTCCGTCGGGGTCATCCTCGCCGGGTCGATGCGGCTCCTGCCGTCGGTGCAACGCGTCCTCGCGATGGCCAACCTGGTTCGCGTGGGCGTGGGAAGCCTCGAGCAGGTGGAGAAGGATCTCGCCGCGGCGGGCAACGACATCACGAGATCGGCGGAGCACGACCCGCAGCCGGTCACCTTCGAGCGGTGCATCGAGTTTCGCGACCTGACCTACCGGTACCCGGCCGCACCCACCCCTGCGCTCGACTCGATCAATCTCACCGTCGGGATCGGCGAGTCCGTCGGCATCGTCGGCCCGTCCGGATCGGGGAAGACGACCCTGGTGGATGTCCTGCTGGGACTGCTGCAACCCACCTGTGGCGGCATCTACATCGACGGCGTGAGAATCACCCCCGAGCTGGTGCACGGCTGGCGCGCCCGGATCGGGTACGTCCCGCAGGAAACGGTGATCATCGATGACACGGTACGCCGCAACGTCGCGCTCGGGCTCGACGACGACGAGATCGACGACGTTGCCGTCGAGCGCGCCATCGCGCAGGCGCAACTGCTCGACACCGTACTCGCGATGCCCGACGGCTTCGGCAGCATGCTCGGCGAGCACGGCGTCCGGCTCTCGGGCGGGCAGCGGCAACGCATCGGGATCGCGCGCGCCTTGTACCTGCACCCGGACGTGCTGGTCCTCGATGAGGCCACGGCCGCGCTCGACACCGAGACGGAAAGGCAGATCGTCGAGACCATCGAGAAGCTGTACGGCAAGATCACCGTATTGGTCATCGCGCACCGGTTGAGCACGGTCCAGCGGTGCGACACCCGCGTGGTCCTCGACCGGGGACGCGTCACCAACGCCCGTGGCCCCAGCGCGCGACCGGCGGGCCAACCGGATCCGCCGGATCTCACAATCGACTATTCCCGTCGATCTGTGAAGGAGGGCGCCTAACGATCTCTGGTCGCTAGGTTCTTCACACTTGGGTCAAGTTTCCTGCGGTGCCGGCCGAGGTGGCGCGCCAGTTCCCGGTATGCCCGTGTCGATCAGATCCGGCGCGGACCTCTCACTGAGATCACCTCACCCTGCGCTGGGCGTCCCGCCCGCCCGGGGGTTTGGCTGCCGAATCGTCCGGAACCGCCTGCGCGGCGATCGTCCTGGCAGCCGGCCAACGCCTTCGCCTGTCGCAGCAACATCCGTCCGCGCAATTTCTGCCAGTCAGCCTTGAAGTCCGCCGACGCTTTCTAGGATGGGCCTGGCCGAGTTTTCATAGCTATGAATCAGATGAGCGTTCATGATCAGATTCAAAGGGAGCGTCTGTGTGCAAGATGGACTGGTTCGGAGCGGTTGGGAATATCAATGGCGGCGGTGATCGATGGTCAGACATCGCCCTCCAGAATGCGTTGGCGACCGACCTTTCCGAGACAGGCTCGGTCAGCGGCACACCGACGGCTACCTGGAACGGTAGGTCGTGACGGACGCCCGTTACCAGTCGGCGAGCGACTGGCGCTTCGATCGACTCGAGGGCGAGCAGCCCCTTCTCGGTGCACACAGCGTGGAGGCGCCGACGCAGCGCACGGCGATAGCGGAGCCGCGCGCCGGATGGGTGGAGGCAGAGGTTCCACCTACGGATGCGGTAGCTGTGGCTCACGGCGTGTTCACCGTCCAAGGGCGCCGGTTGTGCAGGGTCATCGACGGCCGCCCCGCCCACCCACGCACCCGACTGCTTCATGACAAGTTTCGAGCCGCGGTCCTGAGCAGCGCGTACCCGTGCGTGATGGGAGCATCAGTGATGCGCGCCGACAACTACGCCTTCGCCGTCTATGACGAGTTGGGGGCAAAAGAATCGGCCCGTTGCCTTGCCAGGGACCTCGAGTGGTTCGTGCAGAGCCACGAGATCCGTCGCGCGCCTCAGAAGCCTTTTGTAACGTTCATCTCGATGTATGAAAGTCCGACGGTCGACGATGAGGGCGACTTCGAACGCTTGCTGTGGCGTCACTTGAGTTTCGTTCACGAGTGGGACAGGCGAAAGTGGTCATGGGATCCGACGGTGTCGATGGATCCGGACGACCCACGGTTTTCCTTCAGCGTCTCCGGTCAGGCTTTCTTTGTGGTCGGCATGCATCCAAAGGCATCCCGCATCGCGCGGATCGCTCCATTCCCCACGCTGGTCTTCAACCTACACGCACAGTTCGACGCCCTGCGACAACGGGGGCAGATGGATCGGGTCAGCCGGACTATTCGCGCCAAGGACGGACGTCTGCAGGGCCGCCCCAATCCCATGCTCATGCATTTCGGCGAGGCCTCTGAAGCGCGACAGTACGCGGGGCGCGAGGTCGAAGCCGACTGGCAATGTCCCCTCGCTGCACCCGCCACGAGCACCGGCGACGTCTCTTATCGGAAAGGAGCAGACTGATGACGGATACCACCACCATCCAGCGTCTCGCGCCCCAGACCGGCAAAGCGTTTGAGCTACCGGCCGGGGCATATCTCCGCGTCACCGATCCGAACGGAGAACAGGTCAGCGACCTGTACGCCGTATCGGCCTATGATCGAGCGGAGCACCTCTCGTCCGGCCGCAGCCTGGACTACGCCGGGAAGCTATGGCTAACCACCGGTGACGTGCTCTACAGCAATCGCAGCCAGCCAATGCTACGGATCATCGAAGACACTGTGGGCAGGCACGACTTCACCCTCACTCCCTGCTCTCAGCAGACCTTCGACCTCCTCTATCCCGACCATGAGGGCTATCACCCGAGCTGCCAACAGAACATCGCTGACGCCTTGGCTCCGTACGAGGTGGCCGTTGACCACATCGGCGTGAGCTTCAACATCTTCATGAATGTGGTCTACGATTGCAGTACTGGGAAGATGCTGCTCGGGCCCCCGATGAGTCGACCGGGGGATCACATCCTTCTGCGCGCCGAGTCCGATCTCATTGTGGCACTGACGGCATGCTCGGCCGAGAACTCCAACAACGGAACCCTGAAGCCTATAGATTTCACATTGGAGCACTGAGGTGATCTCAGCAAGGTTCGGCGGCCGAGTGGGGATGACACGGGCGTAACGTCCATACCGGACGGTGTTGGATATGGACGTGGAGCCATCGATAGACAGGTTCTTGCGACAGAATCCAGTCTTCGAGAGGGCTCCACGTGATCGCCTATTCTGCCAGGCTCGACGTGCCCAGGGAACTCGTACAGCACGTGGCG